>VKGY01000205.1 GCA_008080685.1 Spirochaetota bacterium | reverse complement strand
CCCATCCTATCTACGGCTACTCGATCCGCACCGACTCCTATTATCGCGCGGTCTGCGATTGGATGGGAAAACGCCACGCCTGGGAAATATCTCCCCAGTGGCTGGTCTATGTGCCCGGAGTCGTGCCGGCCCTCAACTTCGCGGTCCAGGCCTTTACCCGTCCGGGAGACGGAATAGTCATCCAGCCGCCGGTGTACTACCCTTTTCGGAAATCCATCCAGGAAAACGGCCGAAGGATCATAGAAAATCCCCTTCTCCGGATGGAGGGGGGATATGAAATGGATCTTGGAGGGCTGGAGCGTGCCATCGATTCCAGGACCAGGCTTTTTATCCTTTGCAGCCCCCACAATCCGGTAGGTCGGGTATGGAAACGGCAGGAGCTCGAGGCCCTCGCGGATCTCTGCCTCTCCAGGGAGATCCTCATCGTCTCCGACGAGATCCACTCCGATCTCGTACTTGGCGGTGGATGGCGCCATACCTGCCTCGCTTCGGTATCCAAGGAAATCGCCGAACGCACGGTCACCCTTACGGCGCCCAACAAGACCTTCAACATCGCTGGGCTGACCATGGGCAACGCCATAATATCCAATCCCCGGTTGCGGGAGGATTTCCTGGCCGCGGTCCAAGGGTCAGGGATCGAGGTGTCCAACGTTTTCGGCAATGTCGCAGCCGAGGCCGCGTACACGGAAGGGGAGGCGTGGCTGGATCAACTCCTTAAGTATATCGAGGCCAATTATCGTCTTGTGGCGGAATTCACGGCGTCCCGAGTGCCGGAGATCCGAGTCTTGCCGCTAGAGGGCACGTATTTGGCCTGGCTGGATTGCGCAGGTCTCGGGATGGACGATGATGCGCTCAAGCGGTTTTTCTTCCGGGATGCAAGGCTATGGCTCGACGACGGGCCTAAGTTCGGCACAGGCGGCTCCGGTTTCATGCGCATGAACCTCGCCGCGCCCAGGAGCCTTATCGAAGAGAGCATGAAGCGGCTCGAGAGGGCTGTGGTTTCAAGGAGGCGAGGATGAAGGTCGACTATGTGGTGGACGAGGTCGAGCGGTTCTGGAGGATTGTTCGGCTGCGGCCTTTCAGGAAAACCGAAGGGGTTTCATTCGATATCCTTCCCATGAAATACCTTCCCAAGATCGACGGCATAGACAGGGTGATCCATAAGAACGGGGCCTTTTCCCCTGGAAGCGTGGGCGATGTGGAGCGGCCCTGGTATCTCCATCCACACCAGGAAGATAATCTTTTGGTATTGCAGGGCGTCAGGACGGTGGACATCTACACATTGGAGCACCGGAGACTGGAGCATTTCGTGGTGGAGCCCGAGCGGGTGTACCATGAGGACAAGCTGGTCTACGACGGGCCGGCCATGCTGGTGTGGCCTACCAATGTCTTCCACCGCATCGTCTCGGGGAAGGATGGCTCGGCCTCCTTGAATTTCGCCGTCCGACTGCCGGGCTTCGACATAGACACAAACTTTTCCGTCTACGACCTAGACCCTTCCACGGGAGAGTACCGTGTCATACGGCAGGGGAGCCTGGATCAGTGCTCCGAGTAGTTAATATTCGGGGTCTGACCCCGGGAGTTGAATTTCCGCGGGCTTTCGGGTCACTAGGACCTTGTCGATCCGGTTTCCGTCCATATCGATGATTTCTATTTTAAGTCCATCCCATTCGCAATGTTCTCCTGCCCTGGGTATTGACCCCATGCAGTCCAGAACCAAGCCAGCCACAGTGTCATAGTCGTTGGTAGAAAACTCGCTCTCGTCCAGCCCTAGGGATTCCGCGAACTCAGCGATGGCCAAGGCTCCGTCCACCAGATAGGAGCCGTCTTCCCGCTGGATCACCCCGGGAATGTCGGCAGAGTTGCCCGACGCCAAGCCCGAAAGCACTGACTCCAATAGATCGTCCAAGGTGACCAAGCCCGCCACCCCCCCGTACTCATCCGCGATGAGGGCGACTTGGGCGTTTTGGTGCTTCATGATCGAAAGGGCTTTCAAGGCGGAGATGGTCTCCGGGATGAGGACCGGCGGCACAAGGTGGTCTTCCATCCTGCAGCTCGGGTTCCGGGCCAGAGCAGCCAGGGCGGCCCTCACGGGTAGCATGCCGATGACCTTGTCCAGGTCCCCCTCCATCACCGGAAGGTAGGCAAATTCCGCATGGGCGAGGAGCTCCTCCCTGTTCTTGGATATCGATGGCCACCACCTCAGTCCTGGGGGTCATGAAGGAGGTGACGCGCCTATCGTCCAAGTCCAGGACTCCCTCCACCATATCTCGCTCCGAATGCTCAAAAATCCCCGACTCCGCTCCCTGGGCTATGAGAACCTTCACCTCTTCCTCCGTGACTTCGGGGCCTTTTGATTTGGAAAGGCCGAGTAGGCGAACGATCAGGGAGGTGGTCCAGGAAAGAAACCTCACGAGGGGATCAAAGAGCTTGCCGAATACAACAAGGGGGCGGATAACCATAGCCGCAATGGTTTCAGGCCGGGAGAGTGCCAAGTTCTTGGGTACCAGCTCACCGAGGACAACAGACAGAAGGGTGGTCCCCACGACTACCGTCCCTACCGAAATAGGCGAGGCAAAAGGAGCAAGTAAGGGGATGTTCGAAAACCATTCGCCCAAGCGGCTGGAAATTGTTGCGCCGCCAATTGCGCCGGTAAGGATGCCGATCAAAGTGATGGCTACCTGGATGGAGGATAGGAATTTCCCCGGTTCTTCCGCCGCGCGCAGGGCGAGGCGGTAGTTTTCCTTTCCTGCCTCCGCTTCAGCCCTGAGTCTAGCCTTGCGGGAGGACACAATTGCCATTTCGGAAAGGGAAAAATATCCATTCAGGAAGATCAAGCTAAGGATGAGAAGAAGTTCACCCGCCATGGATGGGCCTCTGGAATTGGGTCTTGGACGGGCACCTTTGCGCGGCACCGCCCGGACTGTAGGGATCGGTTTCGGGAGATGGAGGTTCGGCGGATTCGACGGAAAGTTCGTTCATACGCATGAGAGTAGCAGAAAGAATAGAGCCCGTCGATAGCCGGAAGGCAGGGTAATTGGATATAATTGTTCCATGGTAAAGCGCGCAACTCCAGTCGCGTCGTTCATACTGGCTTTTTTCGTGTTCCTCACCCTTTCCTCCCCTGTTATACAATCCCAGAGCGCCGTCGAAGAGGTATTCCACGAGGTTGACTCCTTAAGGCTGGTTGACGAACCCATAGGCCTGGGGCTTGAAGCCTTTGCCAAAAGGCTAGAGGCTGCAAGGATTTCGGGCAGGGAGCCCCTTGGGTTGGTTTTGGCCGGAGGATCGGCCAGAGCCTACGCCCACATCGGCGTGCTCGAAGTCCTTGAAGCCCACGGGATCTACCCGGATTTTATCGTGGCCAACTCAATGGGCGCCGTCATAGGCATGCTGTATGCCGCTGGCCTCTCTCCTGCCGCTATTGGCGAGTTGGTGCGTGAAGTTCCTTCCGAGGCCTATCTCCGTCTTGTTTTCCCTTCCAGGGGAGGGCTGATCAACGGCGATGCATTCGTAGGGGCTATCGAGAGGATAATAGGCCCCCTCGATATTTCCCAAACGAAGATCCCGATCATAGTCACCGCAGAGGACTTGAAGACTAGGCGCCAGGTGGAAATGGCCCAGGGAGACTTTTCCCGGATCATGGCTACCACCTTCGCCATGCCTGCCATCTTTGAGCCTGTGCCCTTAGGTGATTTCCTCTTGATCGACGGAGGAGTGACCAACATTGTTCCCCTGGAGATAGCGGCCCGGTATTCCAAGAACCTCATTGTTTCCACCGCTCTCTACGATAAAGCCATGACTTTCGACAATCCTCTCTCGGTTATCAACCGCGCCATCGACATAGGTAAGACTAGGGCGGGAATGAGGAATCTGCTGCAGGCCAAACCCATGGTAATCCGCAACGAAGTGGAAGACATCTCCTACATGGAGTTCGCAACGCCCGGCAGGATAATCGAGATAGGCAAGAAGA
>VKGY01000025.1 GCA_008080685.1 Spirochaetota bacterium | reverse complement strand
GGCCTCGGCTTTGACAAGATCCGAGCTGTATTTGAAGGATGCGACGCCGATACCAGCCAACTCAGACGAGGAATCGAAGCCTACTTCGAGCAGAAAGTGCCGGTGGTGCGCAACGGTGCCGAGCCCTTGCAGACATCCGCCTTTCAAGCGGTGATAGAGAGGGCGGTGCGGCAATCCCAATCCTCGGGAAAGCAGGAAGTGGACCTCTCGGACCTCATTGTCTCCCTTTACGACGAAGAAAGGACCTATGCCGGCTATTACCTCCGCAAGCTCGGGGTAAAACGGCTCCAACTCCTGGAAGTCCTATCCCATGGGATGCCCGAAGGCGAGGAAGAGGATCTTTTGTCGGGTATAGAAGACGGGGATTACAAGGCGGACGGAGAGGGCAAGGATAAGAAAGGCGCCCGGCCAGGGCCGCTTGAGCGTTTCGCTACCGACCTCACTTCCCTTGCGCAGGCTGGTAAGTTGGAGCCTGTGATCGGCCGGGAAGCGGAAATCGAACGCACCATCCAGGTGCTCTGCAGGCGGCTCAAGAACAATCCTATCCACGTTGGAGAGGCTGGGGTTGGTAAAACCGCCATCACAGAGGGGTTGGCCCAGCGCATCGTGTCGGGGAATGTCCCTCCCCTGCTCAAGAATTACACCATCTACAGCCTGGACATGGGATCCCTCCTTGCGGGGACAAAGTTCAGGGGCGATTTCGAGGAGAGGGTGAAAAAGGTTGTCGACATACTCCAAAAAAAAGAAAAATCCATTCTCTTCATCGACGAGATCCATACCATCGTAGGCGCCGGCGCGGTTACAGGAGGCTCCATGGACGCATCCAACCTCCTCAAGCCCGCCCTGACTTCGGGCAAACTCCGCTGCATCGGCAGCACCACCTACGATGAATATAACAAGATTTTCGAAAAGGATCGCGCCCTTTCGCGCCGTTTCCAAAAGATCGACATCTCCGAACCCACCCAGGCGGAAACAGTGGAAATCCTCAAAGGCTTGCGTTCGAAGTACGAGGAATACCATAAGGTCAACTACTCTGACGAATCCCTCGAGGCGGCGGTTCGCTTGTCCGCCCAGTTCATCACCGAGCGGAGGCTTCCGGACAAGGCGATCGACGTCATCGACGAGGCTGGCGCCCGCGCCAGGATGAACGCCTTCAAACTGGGCGGCGAACAGGAAAACTCCCTCATTTCCCTGGGCGTGCCGGAAATCGAAACGGTAGTGGCGAAGATCGCGCGGATTCCCGAAAGATCCGTGAGCTCCTCGGAAAAAGAAAGGCTCTCGGGATTGAGCTCCGCCTTGAAAGCGGAGGTTTTCGGCCAGGACATGGCTGTGGATGCTGTGGTCAAGGCGGTAAAGCAGAGCAGGGGGTCGCTAACTTTCTCTTCGTTGGGCCGACGGGAGTGGGTAAGACTGAATTGGCGCGCCAGTTGGCCAAGCAACTCGGCGTTACCCTGCACCGTTACGATATGAGCGAGTACCAAGAGAAGCACACCGTTTCAAGGCTTATCGGCTCTCCGCCCGGCTACGTGGGATACGAGGAAGGCGGACTCCTGACCGACGCCATCCGCAAAAGCCCCCATGCCGTGGTGCTATTGGATGAAATTGCAAAAGCCCATCCAGACATCTACAACATCCTCCTACAGATCATGGATTATGCCACCTTGACGGACAACCAGGGCAGGAAGGCGGATTTCCGGAATGTCATCCTCATCATGACCAGCAATGCAGGCGCACGGGACGTTGGGAAAAACCTTATCGGCTTCGGCGGCCGTTCGGTAACCTCCACAGCCCTTGATGAAGCGGTTGAGCGGGCTTTCACTCCAGAGTTCCGCAACCGTCTGGATACGGTTGTCCATTTTGACAACCTCCCCATGGAGATGATTGAAAGGATTGTGGGGAAGGCCTTGGAAGACTTCAATAAGCAATTGGCGGAGAAAAAGGTAAAACTGATCGCCTCTCCCGAAGTCATCCGCTATTTGGCGGAAAAAGGATACTCCCGGGAGTTCGGCGCGCGGAATATCAGTCGGTTGGTTGAAGACAAGGTTAAATCCTTCTTCGTCGACGAGGTTCTCTTTGGCGCCCTGGAGCGCGGCGGGATAGCCAAGGCGGAGATTCTTGACGGCGAATTAAGCTTCCGCATACTTGAACTGGCGGCAGCCCACGCCCAATAAGGATGATCCGCTTCCTTAGGCCACTGCCGGATCTGGAATTTCAAGGAGAATTCATTTTTCCTTCTCCTGAAAAAGCCACGCGGGAAGGAATTGTCTGCGCAGGAGGCAACTTATCCAGGGGCATGGTGCTTTCCGCCTACCGCCAGGGGATATTCCCCTGGTACGATGATTTGTTTCCTTCCGCTTTCCACGTGCCAAAGAGCGCTCGGAAGCTCGCGAAGCGAGAAGGCTGGACTTTCAGCCTGGATCGTGCCTTTCCCCAAGTCATCGTGGGCTGCGCCTCTGTGGAACGGCCTCGCCAAGACGGCACATGGATTGTTCCCGAGATGATCGAAGCCTATATGGCGCTTCATGAAGATGGCTATGCCCATTCTTTGGAAGTCTGGGAAAACGGCAATCTTATCGGTGGCCTCTACGGCTTAAGCTTAGGAGCCATTTTTTTCGGCGAGTCCATGTTTTCCCTCAAGAGCGGGGCTTCACGCGCCGGATTCCTGAGGCTGGGCTCCTTCCTCTTCGGCAATGGATTCCTATGTATCGACAGCCAGGTCAGGACAGACGACATCGCCGGCATGGGCGGAAGGGAGATTCCCAGAACCCAATACCTTGGAATATTGAAGAGTGCCCTGGCCTATCCGGATCGAATCGGAGATTGGGGCAGCCTCTTCCCGACCTTCGATGCATCCGGATCGGTCCTGGGCGTAGAAAATTTTCACGATATGGCCTAAAGTGAGCCGGTGAACAGGAATTCCGTCAGATGAACCTAATATTTGTCCAGCTTCCCGTCATGGAACCGAACTGGGAAGACGATGCCGCCAATGTCCCCCTCGCGGCGGGATATCTCTCAGCCTACGCTGAATCGCAGGGTCTATTGACCCGGCAGGATTGGGAAATTCTCCCGAAGGAACTCGGCGAGTACGGATCCGACTCAGCGCTCATCGAATACTTGATTTCCAGGGCGCCGGATATTGTGGCCTTCAGCCTCTACGCATGGAATCTGGAGCGAAGCCTCTTCATCGCCGGCATGGCTAGGGAAAAACTTCCACGATGCCGCTTTATTGCAGGCGGTCCTGAAGTGGTGGAGGATATGCCCATTCTCGACCGATCTCCCTTCCACGCCCTGGCAATAGGCGAAGGCGAACAGCCTTTCCTGAAAATGCTCAAGGATGTGTCCGACCATAGGCCGCTTTCCCGAATTTACAAGAATTCTGCGCTGTTGGATTTGTCCATCCTGCCCAACCCCTATCTGGCCGGCACCCTGGCCATCCAAAAAGACAAGCCTGTCCACATTGAGACCCTCCGGGGCTGCCCCTACTCCTGCGCATATTGCTTTTATGGAAAGAAATACCCAACCATCCGCCAGTTTCCCCACGAAAACACCCTGGAATTGATAAAACGGGCTACCGAAGCGGGGTCTTCGGAAATCTACATAATGGATCCATCCTTCCAATTCGGCGCCGACATTGGCCAAAGGCTTAAGGACATAAGCCGCACCAACACCGTGGACGAAGCCCTTGGGTCGCTTATGAAATCAGCAGGAATCGCTTCAATCGAGGCAGGACTCCAGAGCGTGAATCCCAAGGCCCTCGAGGCGGTGAACCGGACTTTCAACCGGGAAGGTTTCGCGAAAGGTGCCGATATTCTCCAGAACCAGAGAATTGTCATCAAGACCGGACTCATTCTTGGCTTACCCTTCGATGGCTATGAGCAGATCGAAGAAACCTTTGATTTCCTAGGCATGCATGGGTTAGGCCAGGAGGCTGAGCTGTATCCTCTCTCCTTCCTTCCCGGCACCGACGCCCGGGATAGGGCGGACGAGTGGAGGATGTCCCGCATGGAGCTTCCTCCCTACTGGGTGACCTCCAACGATTGGGTATCCGGAGACGACATGGTAGACGCTGTGGCAGCCTTCGAGGAAAGCTTCGACGTGGAGTGGGCTTCTCCCCCCGCCCCCCATTTCGCCAAGGAAAAGTTCGGATTTGTCAGCTTCATAGATGCCCGAAAAATTGAAAACATCGAATGGATGCGGTTCAATCCCGCCAAGATGGCCAACTCGGTCACTATTCTCCTGGACGCCGACGACCCTGAAAACCTGTCCAGGCTGGTGCGGGCGGCCAAGGATTTCAAAAGGGACAATCCTTACACCCTCTACCAGCTTGTCTTGGCCAGCGACACAAGAATACCTTCGGAAAAACTTGTGGAAAGGCTTCAGGACAGCTTTCTCCAGCCGGACCATTACTACGAACTCACCCACTATTTTTCACCCGATCCCCAGGAAGGCTACCAGACAAGGATGTTCTTCGCCACAAAGAACTTCTCCCTAGCGTACAGGGCAATCGAAGAAGCCAGGGATCTGGAAACCATGCTCATCCTATCAGGCAAGGGCGGATACAACGCGGATAGGCTTTCCGAACTTCTGCCCTACGTCATCTTCGACAGGGAAGCTCTTGCCTTCGACAGGCTCTACGAATTGCTTTCCATCTATGCGGATTTCCCCCACATGCTCATCGAGGCTCCGGACGAATTATTCTAGCCTGGGGGTAAATCCTTCGACTTCAATAGGCCGCCTTGAGATCAGCTTCGGTACCGCATTCACCGGAGCGGAGGTATTGCCTAATCTTATCGATGGTTATTCCGACAGCCCGGGCCGAGGCCTGGTGCGTTGCGCCTCCCACGTGGGGGGATAGGATTATGTTCTGCAAGGTGTGGATGGGAAACCGCGATGGGGCTCCTATTTTACCTGAGGGCGGATACTGGTACCATGTATCGATGGCCGCCCCCTTGAGTACCCCCTGCCTCAGCGCCTCATAAAGTCCTTCCTCGTCAACGATCGATCCTCGTCCCACATTCACAAGGAATTTCCCCTTCATGGCGAGAAGCCTCTCCTTAGAGAGCAGACCTTCGGTAAGCGCTGTCGCGGGCAGGGCGACGAATATGATTTCCGCTTCTCCTAAGGCTTCGTCCAAATCAAAACAGATTTTATCAAAGCCCTCCGGCACATCCTGGCCCGACTTCCTCCTCCAGCCGATCACAGGGCAGGAAAAAGCTTTGAGGAGTTTCGCAAGTTCCACGCCTATTGCCCCAGTGCCGAGAATCGCGCACGTTCTTCCAGCGATGCTGTCCCAGTTGTCCTCAGCCCCCGCCCGGACCCAGAAACCATGCCATTTTTCCTGCCTGAGGTCGTCATGGAACTCCACAACCCTACCATAAAAAGCCAAGGTCAGAGCCAAGGCACGTTCAGCCACATCGAAGGCGTTGGCGTGGACGTTGAAAACGCGTACACCCCTCTCTGCTAAACTTTGGAGCGGCAGGTGGTTTATTCCCGTAAAGGGCTGGAAAATAACTTTGAGCCTTGATGAGGACAGGTAGGCGTGACCTGGCAACCTCCCGGCGATGAGGATATCCAGCTCCACCGCTTCAGGTGAATCAGGCTTGAGGCCGTGGAAAAACTCATGTTCGGGGAACTCGAGAGCCAGCGCTTCGATCCGTTCGTCCCATACAGAGCGCAGGGGCATAAAAGAGCCAATCTTCATCGTCCACTCTCCCTTGGTTTTGGTTTGCATTCAGAATAACGGTAATTCCAAGTCCATTCCAGATGGTGTCGGTGGAAAAGTGTGGTATAACAATACGGAAGAGTTTTAACCTCATCAATAGTATCCCGATACTATAAATATAGACTTTACAGCAGAACATGGTCTGGAAAAGGGGTAGATCGATGGTACGATTCAAACGAATGCATGGCGCGGCTTTCATATCCGCACTTTTTGCCCTGGCGATTCTCGCGTCCTGCGCGACACCTCCCCAACAAAAGGGGAAAACCCTTATCGATCTCGTGGTTGAAGGAGACGTGGACGCAATCCGAAAGTTTTATTCCAACAAAGATCAGCTCAATGAAAAAGACAGCCAGGGCTTGTACCCCCTCCACCATGCAGTCATCCGTGGCGATCCGAAAATAGCAGAAATTCTCGTTGTCCTCGGCGCCGATGTCGACAACCAAGACCTGGCGGGGAAAACCGCCCTCCGCTACGCCATAGACAGAAAATTGGCGCCTATGGCGAAAATGCTGGTTGGAAAGGGATCCGATCCCTTCAGCCCCGACGCTTCAGGATTCACCCCTGCCGAAGCTTCGCTGACTGGAGGACCTGAGATGGTCAGCGCGGTTTTCAATACCCAGAACATAAATAATACAGGGAAGGACGGCAGGACTGTCCTGCACATGGCCGCAGACAAGCTAATGGTCCAGGAAACCTTCCTCCTCACCGATATTGACCGCTCCGATGTTCAAATCAGGGACAAGGCTGGAAGGACTGCCTTGGACCTTGCCCTGGTTCAGCCCAAACAGAAGAAAGCTGCCCAGATATCCGAACGGTTGGTGCAGAAAGGGGCGAACCCATCCTTTTCTTTCCCCGAGTTTTTCTGGTTCTCTTCGATGGTGAGATCCCGGGATTACAAAACCGTGAGTTTTGCAAATGGTAATACGCCGCTCCATGAAGCTATCGGCAACGCACAATACGGGTTTGCAGAATTTTTACTTTCCAAGAACCTCTCTCCGGATATAAAGAACATCGAAGGGGACGCGCCCCTTCATGTGGCCATCACCAAGGGCCTTTTGGATGAAGCTGAACTCCTCCTGAAGTATGGTGCTAAAAAGGATCTCTACGACGGCAAGGGCAATACTCCCCTCCACCTCACCGTCCCCCGGGCTGTTCGCCTTCCAATGACCAAGCTCCTGCTTAGCTACAAAGCCGACCCCTCGCTCAAGGATGCGGAAGGCAATACTGCCCTGCACAAGGCGGTCCGATTGGCCTACGAACCCCTCATTGTAGAAGAGTTGTTAAAAGCCGGGGCTCCGGTGAACCTCGCCAACAATGAGGGCGACTCTCCCCTCATGATCAGCGTCAAATCTGGCAACTACCAGTACGCCGACGCATTGATCCAAGCCGGCGCCGATGTATTCTTCAAGAATTCATTAACCGGTCAGAGTCCACTATCCATCGCCGTTGGCCGAGGGGTCGACGCGGTGGACAAAATTGTGCTCAAGTCAAACATTCTTCAAAGAGATAACCTGGGAAACAGCATCATTCTCACGGCGGTTCAAATGCGTGGGGCTCCCAGTGTGATAAGCCTCATCCTTTCAAAAGGCGCCGACCCCAACGCGACCAACAATTCTCTGGACAACGCCCTCCACGTGGCGGTCCGATTGAACCTCCCCGAACAGGGAGCCCTCCTTTTGGCGGCGAAGACAAACATCTTCGAGGAAAACTCCATCAAGGATACACCGGTTTTCCTCGCCCTCTCGGCCAAGGATGGCCCGTATACTTGGTTTTTCACTCCCGCGGTAGTGGCTGCCAGGAACTTCAACGGGGATACGGTGGGCCACCTCGCGGCGCGGCGTAATCTTGCTGATGGTTTGGAATTCCTGAGATCCAAGGGAACCGATCTGAAATCCGTGAACCAGGCTAGGGAAACCCTTCTCCACGCCGCGGTGAGCATGGATGCGGACGAAGCCACCAGATACCTCCTCTCCAATGGCGCTGACCTCGCTGCGCGTGAAGGCAAGGGAAATTCTCCACTCCATATTGCGATGCTTTCCAATGCGGTTAAATGCCTTCCCATACTGGTGCTTTCCGGCGCCGACCTGGACGCACGAAACTTCACTGGTGAATCGGCTATCCATCAGGCGGTGCGGAAACAAAACAAAAATTTTGTTACCTACCTTGTCGAGCGAGGGGCAAACCTCCTGGTGAGGGACAACAGGGGCCTTACACCCTTGGCTGTGGCGGCAAGGGAATCAAAATCCGACATCGCGCTCTACCTGGTCAAGGCAGGCTCTCCCATCGACAGCAGGGATTACTCAGGCTCCACTCCCCTCTATCATGCGGTTGAAACAAGCCAACTCGACCTCGTGAACACCCTCGTCCTCGCAGGCGCCGATATTCTCGCCAAAAACGCCGTGGGCGATTCGCCCTTGCTGGCATCGATGAAGAAGGGGCCAGCAATACTGCGGGATATCTTGAAAAACGCGAACATGGCCAGGACTGATTCGGAAGGCAAATCGCCTCTGCGTCTGTTCATAGAAATGAGGGCTTCCACGGAGATCGTAAAGCTTTCAATCCAAGCGGGCTCCGATCCTTCAAGCCGCGACAGATTTGCCGATACACCCCTCCATGCAGCCTTGACGCTGAAGGATTATCCCAACGTCACAACCCTTCTCGCCGCAAAGGCAGATCCCTTCGCACCCAACCACCAAGGCGTTACCCCAGTCTCCTTGGCTCTTCGAGATCCCTCTGTGCTGAAAGATTTTGTGACTGCGGCGGGCAAGGAAGCCTCCGACGCCCTTGGCGAAGGCTTCCTCCACTATGCCGTGCGGGCTGGAGAGGTCGAGGCGGTGAAGACTCTACTTGCCTCAGGCTTGGACGGAAGAAGGAAGAATATTTCGGGCGAATCCGCCCTGGACATCGCCAGGGTAAGGGCAAATCCAGCGATTGTCGCACTATTCCCCTGAGCGCTGACCAATGTCGCAAAGGCCGGCCTGGAAGTTCCAGGCCGGCCTTTTTCATGGATGTTCCGGATTGGATGGAGAACTGATGACGGCGCTGGTTACTCGCATTCCGAGAGGGACTTGTTAGCCCTCAGTTTTTCCAAGGCCCTCTCCTGGATCTGCCTAACCCTTTCCCTGGTTATGCCGAGGACTTTCCCCGTCTCTTCCAGCGTGTGGATGGCTTCTCCCGATAGACCGTATCTAAGCCTCAATATGGTGGTTTCCCTCTCGCTCAGGCTTTGCAATACGCAATCGAGGATCTCCTTCATCGTGACTCCGAAGGCTTCGGAGTATGGATCCAAGCCTGAATCGTCGCGGATCACATCAGAAAGAGAGGCTGAATTGTCTTCATCAATGGCCGAATCAAGGCTGGTGGTTTTTTGGGAAAACTCCATCACCTTCAGGACCTTCTGCCTGCTCATGTCGACCCGAAGCGCAACCTCTTCGACCTTTGGCGCCCGCCCCAGTTCCTGAGTGAGCTGCTTTGAGGCGTAATAGCATTTCCTAATCGTGTTCAGCATATGGACGGGAATGCGGATGACCCTGCCTTGGTCAGCCAGGCTTTTGATGATCGCTTGGCGTATCCACCAGGTAGAGTACGTTGAAAACCTGAATCCCCTTGAGTAGTCGAACCGTTCAACCGCCTCAAGCAATCCGATATTTCCCTCGTCTATCAAGTCCAGGAGGCCTAATCCCCGATGTTGGTAACTTTTAGCGATGGAAACCACAAGCCGAAGGTTTGACCGGATCATCGCCTGCTTCGCATCGGACAGCTTGGCTTCCAAGATAGACAGGGTCTTTTCATCCGCCTCCTTTTCCTGAAGTTCTTCTATTTCTTTTTTCAGATCGAGGATTGCCTTGCCCACCCTTTGCTCGTCCTCGGCTGTGAATAGGGCGAATTTAGCGATCTGGTAGAGGTAGAGGGATAGAGGATCCTTTTCTACTCCTAGATGCTTCTTCTTATTGTTGGATCGTTTCTGATGGGAAGCCCCTTGCCCGCGCATCCTTTTTGTTTCAGGAGAGCGTGTTTTATCGAACTCTGCCTTCATGCCCATCGCCTATCCTTGTTGCCAATGCCGCAGGGACTGAATTTCAGTTCGAGTATACCATTGAAAAATCCAAATTCAAAGTGAAAAACTAATTTAATCCCTAGGCGCTGTGGCAGGATCGATGGGTTGGCCATTCCTGAATACAAAAAAGAAGGCAACTGGTGCCGCATCCTTGGGATCGATCCCGATTTTCCCAAGTTCCTGACCGGACTTCACAAGGTCGCCGGTCTTGACCATGAGGCTCTCATTGCCGCCGTAGACATAGACATAGCCTGCTTTTGACTGTACGAAAACTACCTGGCTGAAGCCACGCGAGGGACCGGCCGAGACCACCGTCCCCGCGGCGATGGCTTTGGCGATTTCGCCCGCTTTAGGGCGTATCAGGATTCCTTCCAATTTTCCATCCAAGTACATCGCTTTGCCGTCCACGGGCCAGAGAAGCTTCTGGTCGACTACCTTTTCCTGCGTCTTGACAGGGTCTGGCATTGGAATGTTGGGGGCATTTTGCTTAGGTGGAGGTGGAAAGACTGATGATTGCCCGGAGCCAATCTCCGTTGGAGCAGGGTTGGCCGGAGACGGTGCGGCAACAGCTGCTGTTGGCGCCGCCGGTGCTCCTGAGGGGACGGGTGGTGCCGATGGCTGCGAAGCAGGGGATTGGTTTGCAGGAATGACGAGGGTATCCCCAATTTTCAGGATGTAATCACTCTTCAGCCGATTTGCCCTTAGCAGCTCGTTGACGGTTATGCCAAATTTCCTCGATATGCCGTATAGGGTTTCGCCCTTTTCCACCACGTGGATTGTGGGGATGACCAGGACAGTTCCCAACTTGAGCTTGGTTGGATCGGTGATGCCATTCGCCGCGGCCAATGCCTCGGAGGGGATCTTATACATCCTCGATACGGAATATAGGGTTTCCCCTGAGCCGAGGATGTGATGGACTTGATCGGCGGCGTACACCTTGCCTGCGATAAGGAAAACGAGCAAAAACCCAAAACGAATAAGCGTGCGGTGTTTCATCATGGTCTATACATCATATCGGCCAGGAAAGCCCCGATATTGAGGCGCTTTCCCAACTTTAGTGTTTCTGCCTCCTGCGGATCGGTCTTTTCATTTTCCACGCAAGAAGGTAGTATTATATAATATATCTCGGTCCTCAGGAGAAAAGCAGACCATGCTCGAAAGATCACCCCTCCACAACGCGCGTTTCGCCTATATTCCTAAAATTCCAGAGATTTTCGCCTCTCCCATCGCCGCTATCAAAGCCATTCCTACGGAAGTCATCGAACCCAGGCAAGACAAGGAAGCGCTGAAGCGGATATTCGAGCATAGCTTTGGAAAGCCGGCGATGAAATTTGGGTCAGGGGAAAACATTTTCGCCGCAAAGCCCTTGCAGGTGGGAGTCTTGCTTTCAGGCGGGCCCGCTCCTGGCGGACATAATGTGATATCTGGCCTTTTCGACGGGCTTAAAAAAGGTTCCAACGCATCCCGGCTCATCGGTTTCAAAGGCGGTCCGTCTGGACTTGTCAACAATTCCTTCCTCGAAATAACCGCCGACCTGGTCGATGCATATAGAAACACTGGCGGCTTCGACATGGTAGGATCGGGCAGGACGAAAATCGAGACTCCTGAACAATTTGAAAAGGCCCTAGGGACGGCGAAACTCCACAATCTGGATGCCGTGGTGGTAGTGGGTGGCGACGATTCCAATACCAACGCAGCCCTCCTCGCCGAATACTTCGCCATCCATGGCAGTTCCATCTGCGTCGTTGGCGTTCCAAAAACCATCGACGGAGATCTGAGGAACGAATGGATCGAATCCTCATTCGGCTTCGACACCGCTACGAGGACATATTCGGAATTGATCGGCAATATCTGCAGAGATGCGCCCTCGGGAAGGAAATATTGGCATTTCATCCGTCTCATGGGTCGATCAGCTTCCCATATCGCCTTGGAATGCGCCCTTCAAACCAGGGCGAACGTTACCCTCATTTCCGAGGAAGTAGCGGCTAAGGGCATGAGCCTAGGCCAAGTAGTAGACACCATCGTCTCTTCGGTAATCGCCCGATCGGCGAAAGGCGAGGACTTTGGCGTAGTCCTCATCCCAGAAGGCCTCATCGAGTTTGTGCCGGAGATGAAAACCCTCATCTCCGGCATAAATGCCCTTCTTGCCCATGAAGAAAAGGATTTCAAGGCCTTGCCAGGGATTGTGGAACAGCGCGCATACATGAAGCAGCGCCTTCCCTCGGAAGCTTCGAGGCTGTTTACTTCCTTGCCCGAGGATATCCAAGCCCAGCTCTGCTGGGACAGGGACCCTCACGGCAACGTCCAGGTTTCACGGATAGAGACAGAGAAACTTTTAATCTCCATGGTTCGCCAGCGTCTATCCAAGGCTGCCGCGGAAGGCCTTTACTCCGGGAAATTCGACTATCAATCGCATTTCCTGGGCTATGAAGGGAGATGCGCCTTCCCTACCAACTTCGACGCCGACTATTGCTACTCCCTGGGGTTTACAGCCTACCTTCTCGCCCTCAACGGCTTCACCGGCTACATAGCCTCGATACGAAACTTGGCTTCCCCAGCCTCGGAATGGATACCTGGAGGGATTCCGCTTGTTTCCATGATGAACATCGAGCATCGCCATGGCTCGGACAAGCCGGTAATAAAGAAGGCCCTGGTGGAACTGGACGGCAAACCCTTCCGTCACTTCGCCGCCCAAAGGGACAAGTGGGCCCTCTCCACGGATTATCGGCTACCGGGAGGGATCCAGTATTTTGGTCCCCCGGCGATTACCGACGCTCCAAGCCTGACGTTGCAGATCGAACGGAGTTGAGTACATGAAACGTTTGTCCCCGGTTTTATTGTTCTGTGCACTGATTGTCGCCGGTCCTTTGGCTCAGGATATTGTCACGGCAGACCAGTTCTTCCAAAAAGTGTCGGACACCTACGTCAAGATCGCCGACTACGAGGCGAACATGGCCATCTCCACCGACACCCAACCCATGCAGGGCAAGCTTTATTTCAAGGCTCCTGCTCTCTTGCGGATAGACTTCAGCCAACCGCCGGAGCAGGTCATCGTATTCGATGGGGAGAGGCTCTTGGTCTACATTCCCCAATTCAGGGCTGTCCTGAAACAGGATACTGGAGGCGTAGGCGTAGGGGCGACCGCTGCCGCCCTTGCCTCAAGGGAAGGATTGGCGATGATGAAGCGCAACTACAGCATCGCATGGGAAAGCACCCCTTCGCCTATGCCCTTGGACGCCAATTCCAAAGAATCCGTGTACCGCCTCCTTCTATCCCGAAAGACGATTTCGGAAGGCTTCAAGACAATCCGTATTTCCGTTTCTGAGACTACACTCTACATCCGGCGTATCGAAGGGTGGACGGTGGCGAACGAGAGGATCGCCTTCGACTTTACGGCAATCAAGATCAACCAGAACATTCCGGCCAACCGTTTCCTTTACGACGCCCCGGCTAGCGCCAATGTCTATAATAATTTTCTTTTCCAATGAGGTGATGGCACAGCGATGGGAGAAATTGGATTCATATTACAAGAGGCTCGGTTAAAGAAGGGATTCACCCTGGACAGGGTCGCTGACGACACGAACATATCGGTCCGCTTCCTTGACAAACTTGAAAACAACGACTTCACGGGTTTCCCTGGAGAGCCGTACATCGTTGGGTTCCTAAGGAATTACGCAGATTTTCTTGGCTTGGAATCTGAGGAAATAGTTGGAATCTACAAATCCCAAACGCTTCAAGCATCTCCTCCTCTGCCCGAAAGTACTTCGGCCGAGGTTTCCTCTCCCCCCAGTCCAACAAAAGATCCCAGGAGAATACCCCTGGCTGGTGCCGTTGCCTTCCTCATCCTTGGTGCTGCGCTCCTTTGGGTGGTCCTTGGAAAGGGCCTCACCTTGGGCAATCAAGAAGAGGCTGTCTCAGCTCCCGCGGTGTACCGTGTCGAGGGCGGCCCCTTTGAAAAACGTCTTTATCCCGGAGACAGCCTCCTCATTCCCCTTGGGGAGGAAGTCCATCGGGTCAGTCTTTCCAAGATTGAGGAAAGCATTGAACTCGAAACTCCCTCGGGTTTCCTGACCTTGCGTTTAGGTGAATCACAACCGCTTGGGACCGAAGCCTCCCCGGCAAGTCTTGTACATTTCACGGCCATCGACTTCAAGCAGTCCTCTCCTAAGGCGGGGGTTCTCATTCGGGTGGATTTCTCTTCCGTGAATTCCCAAGAACCTGCAACAAGCGAGGTGACCATACCGCCCTCCCCTGTCCCGATGGAAGTTAAGGTAAGCTTCCGCGCCAATACGCTTTTCAGGCATGAGGCGGATCGGAAGGAATGGGTGGAGAAATACTATTCCAAGGGCGAAAGCCTAGGCGTGAATGTAGCATCTTCCCTCACCATCTGGTCGTCCAACGCCCAAGCGGTAAAGCTAAGCTTCCAGGCATCGGGGGCCAAGTCCTTTGATTTGGAACTGGGCGGACCCGGCGAAGTAGTGGTAAAAAGAATATCCTGGTTGCGGAGCGAGGGTTCCTGGGTTCTCGCCGCCACTACGCTTGACTAAGGTAATTAAATGAAATTTTTCATAGACCAATATGGGTGCGCAAAAAACCAAGTGGACGGAGAAGAAATTCTCGCCCGATTGGAGGCTGAAGGCCATTGCTACATCGCTTCCCCTGCCGAGGCCGATCTTATCATCGTCAATACCTGCGGCTTTATAGAGGACGCCAAAAAGGAATCCATAGCCGCCGTGCTCAACGCCAAGGCGGCCAACCCGGATAAGAAAATCCTTGTGGCCGGATGCCTGGCCCAGCGATATTCCGAGGTTTTGTTGAAGGATATGCAGGAAATCGATGGGGTATTCGGCAATGCCGACTTAAGCAAGGTCGGCGAGGCTTTGATCTCCATAGGCCAGGGAGAACGTAAGATCCTCGCCGAGCCGCAGCCTGAGGCTATCGAAGCCCCATATTACCCAAGGACTAAAAGGCTGGACTTTCCCGGCACGGCCTACCTCAAGATAACCGAAGGCTGCGACAACTATTGCTCTTACTGCGCGATTCCCCTTATACGGGGAAGGCTCCGATCCCGTCCGGTCGCTGACATCCTTCAGGAATGCGAAAGCCTGCTTGCCCAGGGCGTCAAGGAACTCATCCTCATCGGCCAGGATCTTGGATCCTATGGCAAGGACATGCAGGGGATTGGCCTTGTCAAGCTCCTAAGTGCCATACTATCCATAAAATCCGTTTTCCGGCTTAGGATACTCTACATACATCCAGACCATTTTCCCTTGGACATCCTGCCGTTGATGCAACAGGATCAACGGCTTCTGCCCTATCTTGATATTCCCTTCCAGCATGCCTCGCAGCGAATCCTCGCGGCGATGAACCGAAAGGGTTCGACTGAGCCTTACGTGAGCCTCTTGGATACGATCCGCACGGCTATCCCCGATGCTATGGTCCGAAGATTTCCAGATTCTCCTCGATTTTCAAAAAGAGGCATTGCTGGATTGGCTCGGCGCCTTCGCCTATTCCCGGGAAGAGGATACCAAAGCCTATGGATTGAAGGGGAGAGTGAAAAAAAGCCTCGCTGTCTCCCGAAAGAACAAGGTTGAGGAGCTGCAGATTCCCATAACCGCAGCCAGATTGGATCGGTTTGTCGGTCGCAGAATGGACATCCTTATTGAGGAGAATGTGGAAGGCGCCGACCTCTCACTGGGGCGTGGCTGGATGCAAGCCCCGGATATCGACGGCCTCACGGTAGTGCATGGCACCCACCAACCTGGGACCTTCGTGGCATGTGAGATTGTCAAGGTGAATGGAGTAGACCTGGAAGCCAGGCCCTTGGGCGTCACCTTATGACGATGGATTCGGGTCGGTTGCCCGGCTATCTCTCCCATCTCAACCCTGAGCAATTGGAAGCTGTGCTTCATCAAGGTTCCCCCCTCCTCATCCTGGCGGGAGCTGGAACAGGGAAAACACGGGTGATCACTACGAAAATAGCCTATTTGGTGAGGGAGCATGGGTATTCCCCCGAATCGATCTTGGCGGTCACCTTCACCAATAAAGCGGCCAAGGAGATGCGGGAAAGGGCCGCACAAATTGAGTCCTCCTGCGAACGGGCAATGTTACGGACATTCCATTCCTTCGGTTCGTGGTTTTTGCGCCGCCACGCCAAGGCTATCGGCCTTGATACAAACTTTGTCATCTATGACGACAAGGACTCGGCGGAGTTGGTCAAGGCGGCCCTGCCTTCGTTGCCGCGTCAGGAATGCTCCCGTTACGCCTCGCTGATAGCCCGCGCCAAGGACTATTGCCTCGCCCCGGATTCTCCCAATCTCGCTGCGCTTTCCCAAGACGAAGACCTGCGCCGAGTATTCGCAGCCTATGAGGAAAGGCTCAGGAACACAGGAAACGTGGATTTCGGCGACCTGATCTCCCTTCCTTCGAAGATCCTCGAGCGGGATGTGGCAATAGCCCAAAGGACGAGGCAGCGCTTCCAGGTTGTGATGGTGGACGAATATCAGGACTCCAACGTAGCCCAATTCGAACTGCTTAAGAGGCTCGTCGGGCCTCATACCTATATCTGCGTGGTCGGCGACGACGATCAATCCATCTACCGCTTCAGGGGTGCGGAGATAAAAAACATCCTGGGCTTTTCCAAGACATTCCCGGATACCAAAATCATCAAGCTGGAGAGGAACTACCGATCCTACCAGACCATTCTGGATATAGCCGG
>VKGY01000204.1:2282-3474 GCA_008080685.1 Spirochaetota bacterium | reverse complement strand
CTGCTTCGCATGCTCCAAGATGCGCCCGAAAGCCTGGAGCTTCTGGAAAGGTCCGTGGGAAAAGCTGGGCACAGGGCTTGCGCCTATTGCGTCCATGGGAGATCCATTACCCCGGACTACAAACGAGAATGCAAATTCGAAGGAAGGGTAGATCCTGAATTCTCGTGCCGGCGTTGGAAATTCCTCGTCACTAGCATCAATCCCGTAGGCAACCATAAAAGGCTCTTGGCAAAGGCGGCGGAAAATTTGGCGAAGCATTATGCCCCGGCCTTGCATACCCCCTTTTTCCTGGCCTATCCGCTCTCCGAGGTTCGGGACGTCGCCATCCGATCCCTGGGGAGCGGAAACAGCGCCTGGCATGTGAAAACCCTCTCGTCCTTCCTGGTCGAAGGGGGGTATCCGATTTCCGCCAAGATAGGTCTCTCTGCACTATTCACCCAACACCCCAGGCTCATTCCCCGGGCTGTTGAGATTTTCGAGACGACTCAGGATAAGAAAATCCGGCTTCACTTGGCAGAAAGCTTGGCCGGCCGGATAGAATATTTTATCGCCAAGCTCACCACCAAGGAGGCGCCTGGAGCCCGCCGCTTGATCAAGGAGGTCTTGGAGCAGGGGAAATATTCCGAGGTGATCGCCTTTCTGTCCCACAACAGGGACAAGGAGCTCGAGGATGTCTTGACGGCGATCCTCATCGAGGCGGGGGCCAAGGATGAAGATTTGCGCCGGGAATGCGGCCTATATCTGCCAGAGAGGATTCTCGCCGCCTGTGGGTTTAAGAAAATCGTGCCTCCGCAGAAAAAAAGGGAAGAAGCTAAGGACAAGAAAATGATCTATGCCCTGTATTTCTTCCTCTTTTTCGCCTTGAGCTTCTTCCCCTTTCTCTATCTTGTGCGATACTCCGCCACCGTGCGGTACACGCCGATCGTGCAGCAGTTGAAAACCTACGTGGTCGACTTCAACTATGACTTCGCGTATTATTCCATCATTGTTAACCTGACCTACATGGCGCTCCTCGTGCTTTCGGCGGTGAAGGTCGGGAGTTCCACGAAGCTGTGGAACCTAAAGACCAAATCGATGCTCTTCAAGCCGAGGATGTTGCCCTCTGTTTCCATCCTCGCCCCGGCCTACAACGAAGAAAAAACAATAATTGAGAGCGCCAATTCCCTCCTCAATTTGAAATACCCGGATTACG
>VKGY01000204.1:0-2253 GCA_008080685.1 Spirochaetota bacterium | reverse complement strand
TACGAGCTTGTGGTGGTGAACGATGGTTCGAAAGACAAGACCTTGGACACCCTCATAGATTATTTTGACCTGAAGCGGGTCGACCACTATTTTGTGGAGCGGCTCAAGACTGCCCAGGTGCGGGGGATCTATAAAAACGCCCTCTATCCGCGGCTGACGGTGGTGGACAAGGAAAACGGAGGGAAGGCGGACTCCTTAAATGCAGGCATCAATGTAGCATCCAAGGAATATTTCTGCGGTATCGACGCCGATTCCCTCCTGGAATCCGACTCCCTTCTCAAGGTGGCCTCCCTTACCCTGGACAACGGTATCGAGACCCCCGCCATGGGAGGGAATGTCTTTCCCATCAACGGCTGTGTGGTGGACAAGGGCAAGCTCATGCATATCGGTCTTCCTAAGCACATTCTTGCCCGGCTTCAAACCATCGAGTACCTGAGGGCCTTCATGTGCGGGCGCCTGGGATGGACCCAGTTGAATTCCCTTCTCATCATTTCCGGCGCTTTCGGCCTATTCAGGAGAGAGCGGGTGATCAGCATCGGAGGTTACCTTACCAGCAAGGAGAGGTTTAACCGGGATACGGTCGGGGAGGACATGGAGCTGGTGGTTCGCATCTCACGGCTCATGAGGGAGAAAAAGCAAAAGTACCGGATCGGATATGCCTACAACGCGAATTGCTGGACCGAAGTTCCCGAGTCCATGAAGGTCTTGAAACGCCAGAGGGATCGCTGGCATCGGGGACTCATCGACATAATGTATTTCCATAGGAAAATACTCTTCAATCCATCCTACGGTCGGATGGGATTGCTTGGAATGCCCTACTTCCTCATTTTTGAGACAATAGGACCTCTGTTTGAGATCCAAGGCTACCTCATGGTGGCCTTGGCCGCATTTTTCGGCTTGATAAGCACCAAGCTCGCGCTCCTTCTCTTTTTTTCCACAATCCTGATGGGGATCCTCATCTCTGTCTCCGCCGTGCTTATCGCGGAGCGGCAAGTATATTATTTTAACTATCGGGAAACCTTGAAGTTGTTTCTTCTCGCCCTAGGAGAGAACTTCGGTCCACGCCAGCTTTTTTCATTTTGGCGAGTTCTTGGTTTCTTGAACGCCATGAAAAAACCCCAGGGCTGGGGGAAGATGGAGCGCAAGGGTTTCGGGCCTGCCAAGGCGGGTCCGGCGGCAGACAAAAAGTAACCTAAGGAAGGCACCATGAAAAACGCCGCGCGACGCATGTCGGCCGTAGCCGTCATATCCATCGCGATGATCGCCGTAACCGCGCTTTTCGCCATTCTCCTGGTAGCGCCCTTCGTAGGGTGGCAAATTTCTTCCCACAAAGAATTGGGCGTGTGGACGATCGATAAAACGGTTCCCTATCCGGATTATCGAGAGCACCTGGGCTTTTTTTGGATCCTGAAGAATATGAAAATTTCTAAGCCCGGCTCTCGGCTGCTCTACGATGAAAAGAGCGACTATTTTGGGTTTTACCCCTACGGCAAGGAGGATTGGCGCACCGTCAGCATGCCGGAAAACGGCAGGAAGCCGGAAATCATATATATCGTCGATACCTACGGAGTCTACACCGACGATTACATGCAGAGGAGGATTTCCGGAGAGATTTCTCCCATTCTTTTTGGAGCCCTCACCGATTCGGACTTGAGGATAATCACCGCTAACCTTGGAGGGGGAAATACCCTCATCGCCGAATTCAACACCGCCGCATCCCCCACAAATCTCAAGAACAGGAAAAGCCTTGGCGCCTTGCTGGGCATGAATTGGAAGGGCTGGATTGGGAAGTATTTCGAGGATCTCTCCAAGGGAGGAGAGGTGCCATCCTGGATTGTCCTCAACTATGAGGAGCAGCGCCGCACAAAGTGGAACTTCTTTGGCCGCGGCTACATCCTAATCTCCGAGAACGATTGGGTCGAAGTGTTGACCGAGGCCGAGGATGTGGGTCCAGACGGACTCAAGTTCCAGTACGAAGAAGCCTGGGCCAAGGCGTTCAAACAACCTGGTCCCATCTCGTATCGATATTGGTTCGAGTGGACGATTCCCGACCCGGGGATTGAAGTGGCCGCGAACTATCGATTCGATCTCAGTCCCCCGGGGGCGGCGAAGTTGAAAGCCCATGGCTTGCCCGAGGTTTTTCCCGCTGTGCTGAAGTATGAAAATCCACAGTACACAGGCTGGTATTTCGCCGGCGACTTTGCGGAACTGGAATTCGCAAAAACCCCCTTCCGCGTCCTTGGGATTTCCTGG
>VKGY01000024.1 GCA_008080685.1 Spirochaetota bacterium | reverse complement strand
GTCACCGGCGCGAGCCGCACCTCGGACTTTGTGCAAAGCCTCGTGAATTCGGCCCTGAAGGCCATCAAGGAACTGGGAGGCAGCCTATGAGCCCCGCGAAGAAAGTCATGCAGGAAGGCCTCTGGACCAACAATCCCATCTTCGTCCAGGTCTTGGGCATCTGTTCCACCCTGGCTGTCACCAACAATCTCCGCAACACCCTCATCATGGTGGTGGGTGTCACCTTCGCCACCGCCATGGGGAGCCTCACCCTCTCCGCCCTCAAGGACTTCATCCCCCGCAAGGTGCGGATGATAGTCCAGGTGCTGGTGCTCTCATTCTACGTCATCATCGTGGACATACTCCTCAGGGCCTACCTGCCCGCGGCCTCCAAGCAGCTCGGCCCCTACGTGGGCCTCATCATCACCAACTGCATCCTCATGGGCCGGGCCGAGGCCTTCGCCGCGGCCAACAAGCCTTGGCTGTCCTTCGTCGACGGCATAGCCAACGGCCTGGGCTACGGCTGGGTGCTCGTGGTCCTGGCAATCATCCGGGAGTTCCTTGGCTTCGGATCCCTCTTCGGCCTCAAGATCCTGGGAGACGGATTCACCCCCTGGACCATCATGGTCATGGCGCCCAGCGCCTTCTTCCTGGTGGCCCTGGCCCTATGGGCGGCAAACACCTACAAGGCGAAGCTAGGAGGCAAGAAATGATCGACGCGCCGAACGTGGGCTTGGTTTCCTTGTTTTTCGCCAGCATTCTCACCTCGAACATCCTCCTGGCCAACTTCCTGGGCATGTGCTCCTTCATCTCCATCTCCAAGGACTTCAAGAGCTCCATGGGCCTTGGGCTGGCGGTCACCATGGTCATCGGGATCTGCTCGGCGGTCTGCTGGGCCGTCCTGTATTTCATCATAAAGCCCCTGGGAATCGAGTATCTTTCCTTCATCATCTTCATCATCGTCATCGCGGCGGTGGTCCAGATGCTGGAGATGATCATCGACCGCTTCTCCCCATCCCTCTACATGGCCCTGGGAATATTCCTCCCCCTCATCACGGTCAACTGCGCCGTCCTGGGCGTCATCCTCTTCATGCAGATCCGCAGCTACAATTTCCTCCAGGCCGTGGTCTTCGGCTTCGGCTCCGGGGCGGGCTGGTGGCTGGCCATCATGCTCCTCGCGGCCATCAGGACCAAGCTGGACGCGAACAACGCAGTGCCCGCGGGCCTCAAGGGCACGGGCATAACCCTGATCACCATAGGCTTCATGGCCATGGCCTTCATCGGCTTCTCCGGCATGATCGCCGTCCAGTAAGGAGGAAGGAATGAGCGCATACCTGGTAGGCCCCCTGGCCGTGGCGGGCATCTCAACCGTCCTCGCCTTCTTCATCGCCCTCCTGGACAAGTTCCTGAACAACTACGGGGAGCTCAAGGTCTCCATCAACGCGGGGAAGAAGGAACTCACCGTAAAGGGCGGAGCCCCCTTGCTGGGCACCCTCGCCGAGGCGGGCATATTCGTGCCCTCGGCCTGCGGCGGCCGCGGTTCCTGCGGCGCCTGCAAGTGCAAGGTGAAGAGCGACGTTGGCCCCCATCTGCCCACGGAGATGCCCTACATGTCCCCCAAGGAGATTTCGGAGAACATCCGCCTCTCCTGCCAAATCAAGGTCCGCAAGGACATTGAGATCGAGCTCCCCGAGGAATTCTTCTCGGTGCGGAAGTACAAGACCAAGGTGGAGAAGATCCGCGACCTCACCTACGACATCAAGGAAGTCCTCTTCGCCCTGGAGGATGGGGAAATCGAGTTCGAGGCGGGGCAGTACGTCCAGCTGGTGGTGCCGCCCTACGGCGAGGTGGTGGAGAGCGTGCAGCGCGCCTACTCCATGTCCTCCCTGCCAAGCGACAAGCGTCACGTCGAGCTCCTCATCCGCCTGGTGCCGGGAGGAATCGCCACCACCTGGGTGCACAAGCACCTCAAGGAAGGGGACAGTGTGGAGCTTGTGGGCGCCTTCGGGGAGTTCCATATCCACGACACCCCCGCCACCATGATCTGCGTGGCCGGCGGGTCGGGCATGGCGCCTTTCAAGAGCATGCTGTACCACATGAAGGAGACAGGAGCCTTCCCGCAGAAGGACATCTGGTATTTCTTCGGCGCACGGACCACCAAGGACATGTTCTACCTGAAGGAGATGGGGGAGCTTCAGAAGGAGTGGCCCCGCTTCCATTTCGTTCCCGCCCTCTCCGAGCCCAAGCCCGAGGAAAACTGGACGGGCGACGTTGGTCTCATCACCGACGTCCTCGACCGCTACCTCAAGGAAAAGGTAGATCTTTCCAAGGGCCTTGAGGGCTATCTCTGCGGCTCCCCGGGCATGATCAACGCCTGCATCAATGTGATGAAGAAGAACAACATGGCCGAGGACAAGATCTATTTCGACAAATTCGCCTGATTCCCAAGGGAGGCCGATATGAAAGTGAAACCGACGGACAAGCTCGCCTTCGAGCGCATGCAGCCGGGAGCGATTACAGCCCAGGGCTTCCTTGGGAACGACATCCGCCCCCCCGAGGAGATCATAGCCGAGGACGAGCAGGCCTTCGCGAGGCTGGGATTGGATTTCCAGGCCGTGGCCGACGCCCTGGAGGGTTTGAGGACCGCCGGGGAGAGGGGCCTGGGCGAGCCCATCACGGTGGGCAAGCTCCTAGTCCAGGTGGGGGATGCCCGGGGCATGCTGCCCTGTCCTTACGGCGACGGGCTCTTCCACAAGAACGCCGTCTCCGCCCGGCCCGCCGACCTTCCACAGGAGGCCTGCGTTGAGGGGGAGGACATGCTCGTGTTCTCCGACATTTCTATCCACCTGCTGAGGGTCCACCATTTCTGCCAGGGCCTGGGCTCGCCATTCAGGCTCGAACCCGAGCTCCTCGCGAGGCTTTTGTCCCTATGAGGCCGCGCATCGCGGCCGCTCGGCCAGGAGTCGCCTCCAGGCCCGGAGCCAGGCTTTTCGCCCTCGCTCTCATGTTTCTTGTCGCGGCTCCCCTGGCCTTCGGCGATTTCCTCTGGTTCAAGGCCAGGAATCCCGTGAGGGATGTTGAGAAGATCGTCAAGGTGAAGCTCACGGGGGAGGAGACGGCCCTGGTGGAGATCGTCATGGCCTTCTACGCCCTCAAGTACGGCTACGCGAAGGAAGAGCCTGTCGCCAAGGAAGCCCTGAAGAAGATGAGCGACCAGGAATACGAGCACGCGGTGGCCCAGGCGGCCAAGATCTGCATGAACGACGTGGCCAAGGGTTTCTACCGGGTGGGCAAGGGGGGCGAGAAGCTCCTCAAGGCTATCATCCAGACCGCGGAGGACGCGGCCAAGGCGGCGGGTTCCTACATAGAGAAGCAGTCCGAAGCCTACGACAAGAAGAAATGACGGACCAGGTCAGGGCCGCCTTGGCCGCCCTCTCGGACCTTAGGGAAAAGGATCTGTCGGCCCAGGGGGTCATGGTCCTGGAAGGGCGGATCGTCATACAGAAGGCGATATCCCTCGGCATCGAGATCCTTCTTTTGGTCTGCTCCACCGAGTCCGGCGCGCCTTGGTTGTCCGAGGATAGCGCGGGTTTTCCCATCCTCCGCATGGACCATGCCGAGATCTGTTCCCTGGTGGGCTTCAAGTTCCACCACGGGGCCGTGGCGTTGGCCCGCAGGCCCGTCATCAGGCCCGCGGAGCCTGGGCTTGGCTTTTCCTCCTATCTCTGCCTTTGGAATGTCACCGATCCTTCCAACGTGGGAGCCCTCCTCAGGTCGGCCGCGGGCCTTGGGGTCCAGGCTGTCCTCCTTGGCCCGGGCTGCGCCGATCCTTTCTACCGAAAGGCTTTGCGGGCTTCCATGGGGAACGCCCTCTCCCTTCCCCTATTCTCCTGCGACGCCGAGGGTATGAAGGCCTTGGGGGATTCGGGGGTCGAGTTCGCGGCGGCCACGCTTTCTGAAAGATCCATCCCCTTGGAGGTCTTCATCGCCCGCCGCAGGCGGAGCCGCAGGGCCTCCGCTCCTTTAGCATTGGTCCTGGGCAATGAGGGCTTCGGCCTTCCCGGTGAGGTGGCTTCCCTGTGCCGCGGCGAGGTGGTGATTCCCATGGAAGGCGGCACGGATTCGCTCAATGTGGTGGTGGCGGGGGCTATCCTTATGTACGGGCTTTTCAGGCGTCGGTGACGATGGCCGCCACCATGCGGATGTCCTTGCCGTCCGTGGCTTCTATGCTGTGGAAGGCTCCGCCTGTGGTGACGACTACGTCGCCGGGTCCCACCTTCGTTTCCGCGCCGTTGTCGTCCACGGTGCCGCTTCCTTCCAGGATGAGGTAGTATTCGGTTTCCGCCGTATGGTCGTGCCTGCCTATGCTCGCTCCGGCGGGGATGAGGACTTCGGCGAAGAGTTTCACGTGGGCCTGGAGTTTCCTTCCCGCGAGGTGGGTGACGGTGCAGGTTCCTTTGCCACCCCGCATGGCGGGTCTTGCTTCTCGTTCCATGGCTTCGGGCTTTATGATCATTTGGCGCTCCTTCCGGCCCATCCTATCGGCGTTTCCCAAGGCTTGCAACAGGGAGGGCCGCGCCGATACACTTGCCCCATGCGCAATCCAGGCAGGGGGCCTTCTTCCCGGAAGATTCTTTTCGTCTACGAGGACGATTCCATCATCGTGGTGGAGAAGCCTGTGGGTCTTCCTGTCATTCCACCCGAGG
The DNA here is from genome assembly GCA_008080685.1 of Spirochaetota bacterium. GTDB lineage: Bacteria > Spirochaetota > Spirochaetia > Treponematales > Rectinemataceae > VKGY01. Next base: position 8,317 of record VKGY01000024.1, on the reverse strand, counting down.
GTTCCCGGTCCGCGTCGCTCCTGGATTTGGTGACTTCGCATGTGCAAAGGCGCAATCCCAAGGGCAGGGCGGCGGTTGTGCACCGCTTGGACAGGGACACTTCGGGGATCATGGTTTTCGCCCGGGACGGGCGTGCCAAGAAGGCTCTCATGGACAACTGGGACGCCCTGGTCTTCGAGAGGGGATATGTCGCCCTGGCCGAGGGCGTTCCTGACGGGGACGAGGGTGTCTTCGAGGATTTCCTCTTGGAAAACCAGGCCGGCCAGGTCTATGTCGCTTCCCCCCAGGCCAGGGGTTCCCTGCGCGCCCTCACCCGCTGGAAGCTTCTATCCTCTTCGAGCTCCGGCGGCAAGGGTTCCGGCGGCGCCCAGCCTTTCTGCCTGTTCTCCTTGAGCCTTGAGACGGGCAGGAAGCATCAGATCCGGGTCCAGCTTTCCTCCCGGGGCTATCCTGTGGCGGGTGATGCGCGCTACGGCGCCAGGTCCGATCCTCTGGGCAGGCTCTGCCTCCACGCGGCCATCCTAGGGCTGGAGCATCCTTTCACGGGGGAGCGTTTCAGCTTTGAAAGCCCGGCCCCGGATGAATTCTACGCCCTCGCCTCTCCCCGCCGCCGCCCGAATCCGAGGTGATGAGAAATTGGAAGTGATGAGAAATTGGACAGGATGACGGGATTTTCAGGATCGACAGGATCGTTAAGAATAAAGACAGGATGACGGGATTTTCAGGATCGGCACGATCGTCTGCTCCGGTTTCATGCTAAATGAACTGACCTGTATATGTTAAATTATAATAATATTGAACACTCATAACTTATTTCTATAATTAGGATTATTATAGATGTATGTTAAATGCTGTCAAGACATTTACGCAAATCTACAAGGATGGAGTTATTGTACAAACAGCTGCGGCTAGTCAAGCCGGAATATTCGTAAATACTGGAAACTACTAGCACATCAGCGAGGCCATTCCTTTTAAAAGATAACGTAAACTATCTTTCGCACATTTAAGAAGGTTGAAAAGAGACGCCCTCATCTGGTTAAGTTGAGTTACCAGACAAAACTTGGCCAAAAGGAGGGCGCCATGAACCCAGAAGGTTCACAAGAAAAGATTATACGAATAGACGAAGGGCTCGTGAAGCGGGAACTGAGCGAGATCGTCCGAGGCACAGTGGAGGAGACATTGAACAAACTTCTTGACGCTGAAGCAGACGAGCTGTGCGGTGCAGGAAGGTATGAACGAAGTCCCGACCGGATCGACACGAGAGCTGGTTCGTATGAGAGAAACTTGGAAACAAAAGCCGGGAAGGTCACACTCAAGGTGCCCAAATTGAGAACGATTCCTTTCGAGAGCGCGATCATTGACCGGTATAAACGCCGGGAATGCTCAGTGGAAGAAGCACTTATCGAGATGTACCTGGCTGGAGTGTCAGTCCGTCGCGTGGAAGACATTACCGAAGCCCTGTGGGGCACCAGAGCCTCGGCAGGACTTATCTCCAAGCTGAATAAACAAGTCTACGAGAAGATCGAATCCTGGCGTAACCGTAAGATCGAAGGTCGCCATGCCTATGTCTACCTGGATGGAATCGTCCTCAAGCGAACCTGGGCGGATGAAGTCAGGAATGTCTCGATTCTTGTTGCCTTTGGCGTCAATGAAGACGGCTTCCGCGAGATTCTGGGGGCTGCGGAAGGGGCCAAGGAAGATAAAGCCGGCTGGGGCAGCTTTATCGCCAGCCTTAAGGAACGCGGGCTCCAGGGTGTAAGGCTTTTCATTTCAGACAAATGCATGGGACTCGTAGAGTCACTCGCCGAATACTATCCAGAAGCCCAATGGCAACGTTGCACAGTACACTTCTACCGAAATGTGTTCACTAATGTTCCTTCGACAAAAATAAAAGACGTGGCGGCAATGCTCAAAGCGATTCATGCCCAGGAAGACCGCCAGGCAGCCCTTGAGAAGGCACACGCGGTGGCAGAGAAGCTCAAAGCCATGAAATTACATACCGCAGCCAAGACGCTTGAAGAAGGCATCCTGGAGACTCTTAGTTATACTGAATTTCCCCGTGAACATTGGCGAAAACTGAGAACGAACAATCCGATGGAGCGGATTATGCGGGAGATCCGTCGTCGTACCCGGGTGGTTGGCAATTTCCCGGATGGTAATTCTGCGCTTATGCTAGTGACCTCCCGGTTACGCTACATTGCTGGCCGTCAATGGGGCACACGATGCTATATGAACATGGATCTTTTATTCAAAGGAGAAATCGGCTACCAAATAATCGAGGCATAGACGGGAACTGGATGAGGGCTTCCCGATAAATGTGCGAAAGAATGTTGACGCTACCTTTTAAAATTCCCCCCAATGGTTTTGAACAATTTATGGTCCTGCTATATTGTAGCTGAATTTAAACAAGTTTTCTTTCTTGAAAAAAAAGTTAAGGTTCCAAGTCCACCCGCTAAGGGTGGGACCGGGTAACGAGAACGACACGACCTCTGAATTTTCATAAGTTGGTCTAGGATACTTCGCTAATATTTGTTTGCGCGTGTTTCCAACACCTAAACCCCTATAAGTTTTTATATTTTTGGTAAAAACCTGTATAGTATCTATCGTATTTGTAAAATTGATATATGATGCGATCTCGACCTCGTTTAATGAATACACATACTCGTACCTGTTGTATACTTCTTCAAAGCGTACTCCTCGCCTTGCACTACTTAATAGTGCCCTGTGTTTTTCCAGCTTATCTCCTAACGTGACGTATTCTTGATCAATTGCAATCTCGTAATCCTTCCAAGAAAGATCTGCTATTTCCTGAGAAACACCACAAGAGGGTACTACTAATAAAACCATTATAGCTAATAGTATCTTAAAAAAGTTCTCATCGGACATTGCTTAATTCTCCGGTTACTGGATTACAAAAAATAAATATTGAAGAAATACCAATAGACCTTGGGATAGGCGGAAGAACAGAAAGAGGATCAACTTGATTGTTGTTTTTTAAAACTTCAAAGTGTAAATGCGGGCCACTGCTTAAGCCTGTATTACCGGACAAGCCCAAATTATCTCCAACTAAAACATCTTCTCCTACTTTAACAGAAACGTCACTTAGATGTGAAAATAAAGTGGTCAACCCATCCGAGAGAATTACTATACTAATACCTTCACTAGTATGTACTCTTATGATATAATGAATCCATGAAAGTAAACGATGGTCGACGACTTGGGCATGAAGCATTACAGCAGATCAGAATTAGCTGTGTACAACGAGTCGAAGCAGGCGAAAGTCCAGAAGTAGTTATCAAATCTGTCGGATTTGAACGAGTGTGCATTTACCGCTGGCTCGCAGCGTATAGGGAAGGCGGAATTGAAGCCCTGAAGGCAAAGAAGCTATTTGGCCGTCCTGCAAAAATTACAGGAGAGCAGATGCAAAAGCTCTACGGCATCATCGCCAACGAAACACCACTGCAATATAAGTTTAGCTTTGCCTTGTGGACCTGTGGGATTGTTCGCGAACTCCTGAAACAAAAGTACAAGATTCATCTTTCCGAAGTGTCGATTGGGAGGCTCTTAAAGAAACTAGGGCTCACTCGTCAAAAGCCTCTCTTTAGGGCGTATCAGCAAGATCCTGTAAAGGTAGAGCAGTATCTCAACACGGAGTACCCAAAGATCAAGAAGCTGGCAAAGTGCAATGGCGCAAGCATTTATTTTGGTGATGAAGCGAGCATTCGTTCCGACTACCATTCTGGTACCACGTGGGCACCTAAAGGCGATACGCCGATAGTGAAAACAACCGGAGCACGATTCCGAGTCAATATGATCTCTGCTGTGTCGGCGAAGGGAGAAATGAGATTCATGCTGACTGAAAAGTCAACAACTTCTGATGTATTCATAGAATTCCTAGGAAGGCTTATCAAGGGAGCTGATCATCCCATATACCTCATTGTTGATGGTCATCCAGTACACAAATCAAAGAGCGTTAAAGAATATATTACGAGTCTCAAGGGGAAGCTCGTGCTCTTTTTTCTTCCGGGATATTCGCCAGAACTAAATCCCGATGAGAATGTCTGGGGCTATGTCAAGCATCACATAGTCGGAAAGAAGGCAGTCACCGGGCCTGATCAATTTTATACGCTTGTTTTAGGCGCACTCAGAAAAATTCAAAGGTTGCCACGCCTGATTAGAAACATATTCTTGAGCAAAGATCTTCGCTATGCTATGTAAGCTTACTTATGTAGGTATTAGTAACAGAGTTACCATAGTTCCCATTCGCACCCGCTTGTACAACAACCCCATTTCCGGCAGAATTTACAGGCGTCCCAACAGGAACTGCAATATCGATACCATTATGTACACTTTTTGAAAGTTTGCCGTTATTTCCAACGACAGGTTTCGTTAGCCCCATCACTGTGGTAATCATTCCCTGACTAATCGGCCAAGATATCTGAGAAGATATGCTATTGTTTGGTTCCCCAATAACTCGTTCAGAAGCTTTATTTGCTTCTCCCGCTGTGCCTCCTTCTCCAACCGCAGGCTCTTTATAACTAACTGCCCGATAACCTAATGGATCCACAAACCTCACCGGATTGTTTCTGCAATACACAAACCAGTTCATGCCATTCCTGGCAGGGTCTTCAGTAATAAACCTTCCAATGCTCGCATCATAATACCGTGCGTTAAAGTAGTATAAGCCAGTTGCATCCCGCTCCTTCCCTGTAAACGAGATGTCTTTACTCCCGTCATACCCGTTGTAGTTCGTCACCGTGGGCATTCCCCATACGCTGTAGTCTATCTTTGCTTGTATGGCTCCGGCCTCGTTCAGTACCGCCCGCCTCGAACCAAGATGATCGGTATAGAAGTACTGTTTGCTTTCCGTCCCTCCCACCTTCTGTACCCGTCCTAGGTTCATCCCTCCCAGGAATACGTTTAACTTGCTGCTTGTCCTAGAGCCTCCTACATAGGTCTCTTCAAGCAACAATTCATTCCCTTCATAAAGGTAGTACGTCGTCTCTGTCCCTTCGGTCTTCTTGTACCTAAGCCCCTCTGGTCCGTAGCGATAGCTGTCTGTCACGCTTCGCGTCACATCATACCCGCAAGAAACCACAGTTACCTCTTTTATAATCTTTATTTACTTGTCAATTACTCTCTTTATAGTACCCTACGACGGTTTGCTGAATTGTCAAGGCGAATTCGGATGAGAGTGGAAGATTATTTTAATGGGTCAGGATATGATGAATCACTCTACGTTTCGGCGATAGTAGACAGCTAGGAAGGATTTCGACATATGGCTCCATGAAGGGGGATTCATGCGCGACACTCCGAAGACGAAGCTCATCATCTATCTGGCCTGCACGTTCGGCCTGAGCGCGGTCTTCTACGGGATCATCATAGCCAAGGGCTTTCGCGCCTTCGGGGGACTTGCGGTATTCGGCCTGATGTGGTGTCCCGCCGTGGGGGCGGTCGCGGCGCGCTTGGCAACCCAGGGGAATCTGCGCGGCATGGGGTGGGGCCTGGGCGGCCAAGGCCTCGCGGGACTGCGGTGGATCGCCGCCGCGTATGCGTTGCCGATCGTTGCGGGGCTTGTCGTATACGGCATCGTGTGGCTCACCGGAATCGGCGGCTTTTCCACCGCGCGCATGATGGATTCCCCGTTGGGCGCGCCGGGCTTAGGCGGGGGTTTCCTGGGTACGCTTGGGCGGCTTCTCACCGTCGGCTTCTTGTTTTCCGTGCTAAGCGCCTTCGGCGAGGAGCTAGGCTGGCGCGGACTCATGATGCCTGAAATGGCCAAGATCATGGACTTCCGCGGCGTCTCGCTGTGGGGCGGCCTGATCTGGGCCGTCTACCATTATCCTATCATCCTGTTTTCCGGGTACCACTCCAGCGCACCGCTCTGGTACGGCACCATCATGTTCACCCTGACGGTCCTCGCCGTGTCGATCGTGTTCGCATGGCTCAGGCCGCCTGGATCACCGGGGAATTCGGCGTGGGCCTGGTGATAGCCTACTCCGCAGCCGCGCTCTGGTGCTGGAAGCGGCGGAACGACATTTTTTCCCAACAACCTGTCAGGCTGAATTACTAAATTGAAAGTTTCTAGAATCCAGACTCATAGAGGTTAAGCAGATATATCTTCTTGACAGATATATCTGCGTGACATATAGTATTGGTATGATCCAATCGTTCGGAGATACCGAAACCGAGAAGATCTTTCATCAACGGCGATCGCAAAAATTGCCCCTAGAGATACAGAGGCGTGCTCTAGTTAAGCTGCTCTTCATCGACGCGGCATTAAGCGCAAGTGATCTGAAAGTCCCTCCGTCAAATAGGTTTGAACATTTGCAGGGAACCAAGAAAGGCTATTGCTCAATCCGGATCAATGACCAATGGAGGATACAATTTATTCTCAGGAATGGCGAGGCATTTGAAGTATCAATCGTCGACTATCATTGAGGAGGCATCGTGAAAGAAGACTATATCGAAGCTCCAACCGTTGGTGAGATCTTGAAGGAAGAATTCCTGGAGCCGTTTGGAATTTCTCCGTACCGTCTCTCCAAAGAACTAAAAGTTTCGACAAGCACGGTTCTTGACCTTCTCCATAATAGAAGAAAAATTACCGTCGACATGGCGTTGAGGCTATCCAAGTTCTTTGGGAACTCGTATAAGTTCTGGCTAAACCTTCAAAATGAGCTAGATGTTCGGCAAGCTAGCAAAAAAATGGAAGCGGTGCTCGAAGCGATCAGGCCATACGGTTGATCCGGCATCTATAGCTAGAGCCCACGGAAACCAATTAATCTTGGGACAAACGGCACCTTGGCCGACCCTTTCGCTTCAATCCTGGTATCCTGATTTATCTTGTTATCCTGTCGAATTCTATCAAATTCACACCTTAAGCTTGGAGGCGCGGATGGAGTTGAGGATGGCCGCAAGGGCTACGCCCACGTCGGCGATCACCGCCTCCCACATGCCAGCCCCGCCCGAGGCGCCCAGGGCGAGGAAGACAGCCTTCACGCCCAGGGCGAAGACAATGTTCTGGAACACTATGCTTCGGGTGCGGGCGGCGATCCGCATCGCCTGCGGGACCCTCTCGATCCTGTCGTCCATGATCACCACGACCGAAGCCTCGATGGCCGCGTCGGAGCCCAGGCCCCCCATGGCGATGCCGATGTCAGCCGCCATGAGGACAGGGGCGTCGTTCATCCCGTCCCCCACGAAGGCTACCCTTCCGCCCGAAGGAACCTGAGCCTTGATCTCGTTGAGCGCCTCAAGCTTCCCCTCCGGAAGGAGCCCCGCCCGGAATTCCTTTATCCCGAGCTCCCGGGCCACGCTCCGTGCGGCATCCTCCCCGTCTCCCGTGAGCATCACGATTCGTTTGACGCCCAAGGCGCCAAGCTCCGCCGCAAGGCTCCTCGCCCCTGGCCTCAGCTCATCGCCCAGCTCTATCCTCCCTGCGTAGACGCCCCGAACCGCCACATGGACAGCAGTGGCCGTAGCTGAGCCAGCGTCCGCCGCGAAGGCTGCATCAGGAATGCCAACACCCAGGGAAGACAGGAATTCCGCCTTGCCCGCGGCCACGGGGATCGTAAAGGAGCCTGAAACCACCTCGCCTGAAATGCCCATGCCTCGGATCTCCTTTAGGTTTTCGACCAAAACGGTCTCGCCGCCGGAGTCCTTGCCTTCAGCCCTGCCTCCCTCTTCGCCGCCGCCCCTTGCCGCCGCTACAACAGCCTTAGCGATGGGATGGGTGGAGAAGGCTTCCAAGGCAGCCGTAAGGCGCAGAAGCTCCCCCTCGGGCAAACCCAGGAACCCAGGGCGACGACCCGGCGCACCGCGAAAGCTCCTTTAGTGAGGGTGCCCGTCTTGTCCAGGACTACGGTGTGGGTCTTGAGGAGGGAATCCAGGTAGGCTGCGCCCTTGACCAGGATGCCGTGCCGTGAGGCGCTGCCCACTCCGCCGAAATAGCCCAGGGGAATCGAAATCACCAAGGCGCAGGGACAGGACATGACAAGGAGGACCAGGGCGCGGTAAAACCAGTCCGAGAGCTTAGCCCCCGGGATGACCAGGGGAGGAAGGAAGGCCAAAAGGGCCGCCGAGACGACAACGATGGGCGTGTAGACCGCCGCAACCTTGGTCATGAACCTTTCCGTAGGCGCCTTGTGGGAAGCCGCGTCCTCCACCAAAGCGAGGATCCTCGCCACCGAGGATGCCGAAAAGGGGGAGGTGACTTCGATCCTCAGCACACCATGGTCGTTGACGTAGCCCGCCAGAACCTCGGTGCCCGGCCTCGCCACCCTGGGCAAGGGCTCACCTGTGAGGGAGGCGGTGTCCA
>VKGY01000023.1 GCA_008080685.1 Spirochaetota bacterium | reverse complement strand
AAGGCATGGAGAACTCGAGTTCCTCTTTTTCCAAGGCGGCCTTAAGCTCTCCATAGGTGACTCCGGGCTCCACGACGGCGATTCGCTGCTGGCGGTTGACGGATAGAATCCGCTTCATGCCACTCAAGTCAAGGATCACCGCCTCGGGCACCGATGGCACCGTGTCGCCGCGTTGCCGCGGGCCTTGGGAACTTACGGGCACCAAGGGCGTCTTGGTTTCGTTGGCCAATTGCACGATGCGCTCCACCTCTTCGGCGCTTTTCGCCTTCACAACCGCCTTCGGCTTGAGAGGAACGGCGAAGCTGCCATCTTTCGAATAGCGCTCCAATGTACCTGAATCGACGGCGACGTTGTCCTTACCGACTATCGCGGCCAGTTTCTCAACAAGGCCATCCATGCTGTACCCCCATGTGTGGTGATTTTAAACGTTTGGCTAAAGGTATTCACCGAACGCGTTCAGTGTAAGCGTCCTTCCCAAGATCTGTCAACAAGAAAATTTCTATTTCTTCCAGCGGGCTCTTTTATGTATTGCTGCTATTTTTATGGAATAAAATCTAAATCTCACTTTTTTTATCCCGGAATCGATGGTATACAGTCAACCGCAAAAAGGGTAAAAAAAGTTATTTTTTATCCTTGACAAATACGTAAAATGGCTCAAGATATAATCGGTTCACTGAATGCATTCTGTGAAAATGCGATAAGGAGGCAATCATGTCGAAAAGAGTATCCGGGATCCGTGCCAGCGCAAAAGTAGTCTTATTGGGACTCCTTCTCCTTGCCCTTGTAGCGCCGGTTGTTTCTCAGGCCAAGGAAATCAAGCTTCGGTATTCCCTGCTCTGGCCAGCCAGCCACCCCATCACCAAGCTGGCCCAAGAGTGGGCCAAGGACGTGGAGGCAGCTACCGCCGGCCGGGTAAAGGTCACCACCTTCCCGGGGAACACCCTTACCCCGCCCATGCAAGCCTACGACGCAGTGGTAAAGGGAATAGCCGACATGGCCGCCAACCTATTGGCCTATGCTCCCGGGAGGCTTCCCCTTTCCGAAGTCCTCCAGCAGCCCCTGGGCTATCTTTCGGGCTACCAAGCCTCGAAACTCGCCAATGCGTATTATAAGAAATTCAAGCCTGCAGAATTTAACGACGTCCAGGTGATGTACCTCCATGGCGCTGCCCCCGGCTTCATCATGACCAAGAAAGCCGTCAACTCCATTAAGGAAGTCAAAGGCCTTCGCATCAAAGCCAACGCCGAAAACGCCGATATCGTCGTCAACCTTGGGGCTTCGCCGGTCACCATGCCCGTGAGCGACACCTACGACTCCCTGCAGCGCGGCGTCATAGACGGGACCCTCTTCCCACTCGAAGCCCTCCAGGGCTACAAAATAGGCGAAGTGGTCAAGACAGTCATCCAGGACTATGGGATTTCCTACATGACCTCCATGTATGTCATCATGAACAAGGGTAAATGGAATTCCATCGCTCCCGAGGATCAAAAAGCCATCGAAGCCCTCAATGAAGTCTACAACGAAAAGCAGGCGAAGCTCTGGAGTGAACTGGACAATTCCGCCAAAACCTGGGCCACCCAGAAGGGCGTGAAGTTTCTTGATGTGTCCAAGGAAGACCAGGCGGCCACCGTGGCCCTCATGAAGCCGATCCTCGACAAATACGTTGCCATGACCAAGGCCAAGGGACTCCCCGGCGACGAAGCCCTCAAGTTCTGCCTCGATTTTATCCGCGACAATCCGTAATCAACTGACACAATCCGCGGACAAAGCGTTGCGGGAAGGTGCGCCCGAAGCCAGGCTCCAGGCCTTCGGGCGCACAGCTATTCTACGGGAGGACGACTATGAAGCATTTCATGGCGCTCGTGAAGAAAGTGGATACGGTCCTCTATGTCATGGCGGGGGCTATTCTCGTCGGCATGGTCTTGCTCACCCTTTGCGATGTCATATTACGGAATTTTGGATATCCCATCACCGGTTCGATGGAGATTATCATGTATGGCGGGGCCCTGGTGTTTGGATTTTCCATCCCCCTTGCAAGCATGCTGAAGGCCCAGGTCCAGGTGGACCTGATTGTCGAGAAGCTCAAGCCTAGGAACAAGAAAGCCGTGACCATAGCTACAAGGGTAGTCGGCATCCTCCTCTTCCTCTTCGTGGCCTACAATTTCTTCCTTTACGGTTTCGACGTGAAAAGAACGGGGGAAATAACCTCCAGCTTCAAGATTCCTTATTATCCTATAGTATTCGCCCTCTCGTTCAGCTTTTTATTCCAAAGCCTCACGCTGATCTACGACCTCGTCGAGGTCATCCGCGAAAAAGCCGATGCCATGGAGGAATCAGCGTCATGAGCACCGAAGTACTCACCGGCATCGTGGGCATCATAGCCCTCCTCGCCCTTTTTCTCACTGGCCTCGAAATGGCCTATTGCATGGTTTTGGTCGGGTTCTTGGGTTTTACCGCCCTCATGTCCTTCATCCCCGCCTCGAACCTGGTGGTAAAGGAATTTTTCGACGCCTTCACCACCTATTCCTATACTGTGATTCCTCTATTCGTCCTCATGGGCGAATTCGCCTCCAACACGAATATCGCGAAGCGCCTGTACACCGGAGCCTACAAGTGGTTCGGCCATGTCCCCGGAGGCCTCGCCATGACCACGGTGGTGGGAGCCACGGCGTTCAAGGCCATGTGCGGCTCCACCCTCGCCACGGTGGGAACCTTTTCCGGTCTGGCGATCCCTGAGATGAATCGATTTGGCTACTCCAAGGAGCTTTCGGCGGGAACCGTGGCCTCAGTAGGCACCATCGGCATGATCCTGCCCCCAAGCACGGTCCTTATCCTCTACGGTTTGATCTGCGAGCAATCCATAGGAAGGCTTTTCCTGGCGGGCATCATGCCGGCCTTGATGATCGCCCTCCTGTTCATGCTCGTCATCGCCATCTGGGTGACCATGAAACCCTCGATCGCTCCCAAGGGCGAAAAATCCACCTGGAGGGAGAGGTTCAAGGTTCTGCCGGAGATGTTGGCGGTAATCATCGTATTTGTGATTGTCATCGGCGGCATGATGGTGGGATTCTTCAGCCCCACGGAGGCGGGCACCATCGGCACGGTGGCGGTGTTCGTCCTCGCCTTGGTCCGAAGGGAAGTAAGTTTCACCATGATCAAGCGATCCTTGAAGGGATCCCTCAAGACAGCGATCATGACGCTCATGCTAATTGCGGGGTCTTCGGTGTTCGGCCGATTCCTCACCATCACCGAGATCCCTTTCCGCGCGGCGGACTGGGCCTCAGCCCTGCCTCTGCCTCCTTGGGTGGTCATGTTCATGATCATCGCCATCTACCTGATAGGCGGCTCGATCATGGACGACCTGGCCTTCATGGTCCTGGCCACGCCGATCTTCCTTCCTACGGCCTTGGCCCTAGGCTACGATCCCATCTGGTTCGGCATCATGATTTCCATAACCTTGATGATAGGCGGACTCATTCCTCCCATCGCCCTCTACGTGTTCATAACCGGCAACATCACGGGCATTCCTTTCAAGACTATCTACAAGGGGGTTGTGCCCTATCTTGGCGCCTTGGCCTTCGCCCTAGTGCTCATTTTCGTATTCCCCCAGATCATCACCTGGCTTCCCAACACGCTTATGGGCGCGATGTAAGGTTGGGCAGGGGATCCTATGGAAGATGGGGGCGGGGAGAAGGCCAAGGGCTACCTCAGCATGGTGGCTGTATACGTGATCTGGGGCCTTCTCCCCGCCTATTGGAAGCTGTTGGCTGGCACGCCTCCTCTGGGCGTCATGGCCCACAGGGCGCTCTGGGCGGCGGTTCTTATAGCAGCGGCGATGCTTTTCTCACAAAGCCCGAAGGGGATTTTCGCCTCCCTCCGGTCAAATAAAACCCATCGCCTCATCGCTCTGTCCAGCCTTTCCCTGGCTATCCAATGGGCCGCATACCTGGCGGCCATCGTGTCGGGCAAATTGGTGGAGCTTAGTCTGGGGTATTTCATCTATCCCCTCGTGGTCGCCCTGCTTGGGCGTTTGGTTTTAAAAGAGAAATTACAGGGATTCAAACTGGTTTCCCTTGCCTTGGCAGCCTTGGGGGTGTGCATCAGCCTGGCAAGCCTTGGGGAGTTGCCCTTCCTGGCCTTGGTTCTCGCTTTCTCCTTCGCGGTTTACTCCTTGGTTAAGAAAAAAATCGACATTCCCTCCCTTCATTCCACGGCCTTCGAACTCCTGGCGCTGGCGCCTTTCGCCCTTGGGTATTGTGTATGGGCGGCGGCCTTTGGGCCTGGGTTTTTCCTTGCAGCCCAGGGCGGTTCAGTGGGGACGCCCTTTCTATTGCTGGGCGGAGGGATATTGACTGCTCTAACCTTGTTGTTGTTCGCCTCGGGGGCGCGCAGGGTGCCTATTTTCGCCATCGGCCTTTTACAATATATTTCGCCAACTATGGTCCTTCTCCTGGGCGTTTTCGCCTACGGGGAGGATTTTGGGGTTTGGAGAGCCTTAAGCTTTGGTTTTGTGTGGCTGGGCATCGCTGTGTACGTCGCTCCGGGAATCTTTGGGGCGATGAAAAAGCGGTGGGACAATTGAGGGCCTATTGAAGGCTTATTGACCGCGCCTATCCAGTAGCGCGCTGGCGATTTCCGCAAATCCTGCTCCTCCTTCTTTCAAGGCGACAAAGGCTGGGGGGTGCCGCAGGATGTCCTTGTATTTGGCTACGTTCGCCACGCCGCAGGCCATGGGGAAGTGGCAGAACATGGGTTCGTCGTTGGGCGAATCCCCGGCGAACAGCACAGTCTTCCTGTCTCTCTCATCGTCGTAGCCGAATCGCGCCGACAGATAGCGCTGCGCCATGCCGAGCTTGTCGTAGTCGCCCAGCCATGCGTTGACATGGATCGAGCTCACCTTCGCCTTGAGTCCTTCTTCCTCGCAAAGCGCTTTTATCTTCAGCGCCGCAGCCAGGGGAAGGATGGGTTCTTCTTCCGCGAAATCTATGGCTATGCCGTAGAGGCGCGAGAATTGGTCCCTGGAGATCCGGCAGCCTGGAACTTCCGCAAGGGATCGGGAAAGGGCTTTCTTCAGCTGGGGAGCGTCGTTGCGCGCCGCGGCGGGGTGGGTGAGGGTATTTAGGCGCTTGCCTTCCCCTTCCCAGTATACGAAGGCTCCGTTTTCGCCTACTACGCCGTCCACGGGCCACTGCCGGGCAATGAGGTCGCACCACCCCGCGGGGCGTCCAGTGATGGGAACCACGGTCAAGCCCGTCTCTTTTAGCCTCCAGAGGGCGGCATAGCTTTGGGCAGGCAACTTGCCCTCGGTGGTGAGGGTGTCGTCGATGTCCATCAAAACGAATCTAACAGTCTTGGCTTCAAGGGCTGTCATTGTGGCAAGGGCGCGCATGGCTTCCAGGGTACCATAAGGCCGAAAAAACTTCGAGGAGAGGGAAATCGATCCCTGGATCGGAATAACGCATGTTTCGGATGCTTTTGTGATTGACAATTGGTCGGTCCAATCCATAGTGATAGATGAAGGGCTGATCAAAAAAATAAGGAATAAATATGGAGTCTACGATATTTTCGAAGAATGTGATCGACAATGGAGAATTGACTGTAGATCAAAAGAAAAAAATCCCTACCAGCGCCCAGAGATTCTAGAAATAGGTAGACTTGAGGAATTGACCTTCCAAGGTTCCCCCAATTTTTTTCTGTAGTAAACAAGGAACAAAATCGTGAAAAAATATAACTTTTTATTGTTCGCATACATACTCTTCCTCGCAGTATCATGCGATTTCACTGCTCCTGGTACAGGCACCGAAACCCGCGATGATAGCGTGGAAATCAACCTCACAGTTCCAGGAAATTATTACGGGATGAACAAGATACATCGTTTGAAACAGGGTATACCGCATGGATACGTGCGTTTGATTCAAACCGCAACAGAGTGGCGATCGGCGGAGCAGGCTCCTATGATGTTACTATGCAATGGTATAGCACTGTTTCAAAATGGGGAGGAAGAATTGACCTCTCAGGTGTTTCCGGAGCCACAACTTTTTTAGCGATAGTATTCGATGCTTCAGGCCAGGTAAAATATCGAGGCTGGCAGACCATCACGATTTCCGATACCAATAGGAACGACACGATCACCCTGGAAGCCGCGCTCAGCTTTGCCCTTGGAGAAATTGGTCCCGGCGGTGGATATGTCTTCTATGACAATCCTACTTATGCAACCGATGGGTGGAGATACTTAGAAGCGGCGCCGGTGGATTTTTCCTATGATTGGACTGTGGCATATCTTGATTCCGACTATATCGTCCACCAAGGTGATATGTATCAAGATTCAGGATCGATTGTCGGAAGCCATGATGCTGGAGACACCCTGATTTATACGAAAAAAGATTTCTATTGGGGGCCTGCAGGAAAATTGAATACTCAAGCCAGTCTCGGGCAAGGGTCACCAAACTTTGTCATCCTCGACGGTGCATCCTCGGCTACTCCCAAGATACGGAAGGGAAATGGTAGAAAAGCCCTGGCCACGGAAGGCAATGCGAGACGAGATACACCTGACAGTATGAAAGCTCAGGCATTGAACGGGATCACCGATTGGTTCATTCCTTCGGAGTCTGAACTCACCCGGTTGCATGTGAATAAAGCATATGTTCCCGGAATTTCTGAAGAAGAATATTGGAGCTCCACAGAAGCCACCACAGTTACAAAGGTCGAGACGCTTGATATTCCCAACGCTCGGTCTGTCCACATGGGAACAGGGACAGCTTCGGACCAAACTCGTGATTCAGTGAGCTATGTCCGTCCGGTGCGCAGGTTTAAATAGCCTACGGCATTGGGATCGGCTCCGCCTTGAAAAAGATCAACCTCTTTATTCCGCTCCTCGCGGCGCTCTTCCAGGCTTGTTCACTTTTTAATTGGATAAGCCCTATATCTCAAGAGGAAACCGGTCCTGGCGTGATGACCTTGAGGTATGGGTCCTCCTCTTACAGGATAGGCGGCGAAGACGAGGAGGGGATTCCAAGCGCCGTAGTGGAAATGGCGACCTTGGGACAGGACGGTAGCATCGGAGCCTGGATTCCTGCAGGAACCTTGCCTTCCGGACGCTCTCATGGGGCTATAGTCGCGGCAGGAAACATGATCTACATACTGGGCGGCATTGGGCCGGAGGGCGTCGCGGAAGAAATTTTCTACACCGAAATCCATTCCGACGGCTCCCTGGGATTCGGCGCGGACAAGCATTGGGAAAAGAATATTCGGCCATTACCATGGCCTATTTACTCGGCCACGGCGATTTTCAACGATGGTAGAATAATACTTTCAGGCGGCGTCTCGACGGACGGAAACAAGTCGCAGGCTATACTCCATGCCCGCATTTACCAAGACGGCCAGGTTGGCCAATGGTATGTCTCGCCCGAGACCTATCCCGGCAGGTCTCTAGGACTTCTTGCAGCTCTGCGGGAGAATAGGCTTTATCTTGCGGAGCCTGAACATGAGGAGCCGGGGCTGTACTCCATGGCCGTTTCTTGGAAAATTGGCGGGTATGGGTACTTGGAGGATTTTAGGATCGAAGCAAACCTCATCGCAAATTTTTTCGATCCTCTCCGTGAGCCGCCTGCTCCCGTTGTAATGCCAGGATCGGGGCTTGTCCCACCCAAGTCCACGCTGTTCGTGGCCAAAGGTCCCGGTACGATGATTCGATATAGGAAGGATGGTCTTGAGGTGACAGCCCAGGATCCGGAATGGGTGCCGCCAACCATGGGTTATAAAATCGTCTCAGCGGAGGAATTTGAATTTCGAGCCTTTGATTCCGAGGGGAGGGCTTCGCGCCAGGTTTCCGTGGCATATATGCCCAGGACCACGGGCTTCCTCGTATGGCCCCAGTGCGCCATTCCACCAAGCGATGACCCTTCGCTGAGGACAGTATGCGTCATGGATGGCGCCGCGTCCTGGTTTTCCTTCCAAGGGGAGCGGGGAAAAGCCTACTCATTGAGACTGTACGATTCGGCTTCGGAGCCCCAGGACGCGTCGCACACCGCTAAAGTAAGAGTAACCCTCTTTGAAGGGGATTACTACAGCCCAGTTATTGATGCCCAAGGAAGGCCAATGATCGACCTGGGCGGGTTGGACACTCAAAGAGAATTCACCGTGGGCCCTGGAAAGTACTACCTTTACGCGGTCGAAGCCAATGGCGCGGTAGATAAAAGCTTTTCCGCGGCCTTTTTAAAACGGTAGAATACAAGGCAATGACATACCAAGCCTTCGGCGCGAGGATAGAGTCCCCCATTCCCCTTTCCCTGCCCCTCGCCACGGATAATCCGGAACTAAGGGCTACCATAAACATTGTCCTTGGGTCGGTGGAAATGCCGTATGATGGAGACGGGTGCCTGCATAGGGTTGGGAATATCCAATATTTCGCAAGGGGCGAGCGTGTGGCGATTTTTGTGCCCCGGGCGGGGGAAATCGAAGTCCTCAGCGATACCCTTCTTCATATCCAGCCTCTGGAAGGAGAGCCCCAAGGCTTGCTTGCCGCGTACATTACAGGCTTTGCCTTCCTTTTCATCCTCAAGAGAAGGGGTTTTATCACCTTCCATGGCTCGGCCGTTTCAGACGGAAGGAATGCCTTCCTGATCCTGGGGAAAAAAGGAGGAGGCAAGTCCACTACAGCCGCAGCTTTGAGCCTTGAGGGCTTCACATCCTATTCCGACGACCTTTCATTGGTTTCACCCAAGGGCGAGGTTTACCCCGGCAATCCAATAGCCCGGCTCCTGCCTGACACGCATGAAACTCTCTTCGGCGCAGTGGAGTCGTCTGGCGATGATTTCGATGGGATCGAAAAAAGGGAATATCAACTTTCGGCCGAGATGTCGCCGCGGAAGTTGGGATGTATTTTTGTCTTAAAGCTCGTGGATGCCGATAGGCTGATGGTTGCCCAGGTTAGGGGAGCCGCCAAGGCCACCGCGGTCTTCCCCCACTTCTCCGCCCTGCCGGGCTTGGATACTCCGGCCGTGCTGATAGCCCTCGCCGAAGCCTGTATAAAAAATGTTCCTTTGTATATACTCGAGAGGCCAGCGGCCGGCGACAGCTTGAAGGAAGTTGTTGCGGCGATAAAAAAGGTCGCGCGCAACACGGAGCGATAAATGACGGATCGGACGGGACGGTACGATGTCGCCATCATAGGCGCGGGGGTGTGCGGAGCCAATATAGCCCGCAAGCTTTCACAGTACGAGTTGAAGGTTGCTCTCCTTGAAAAGGAGATCGACGTTTCCCTAGGCACCAGCAAGGCCAATTCGGGCATCGTGCACGGGGGCTTCCACGACAACAAAAAATACTTGAAGGCAAGGTTGGAGCTCAAAGGGGCTCTGATGTTCGAGCGCCTCCACGACGAGCTGGATTTTCCCTTTGAACGCTGCGGCATCGTCGTGGTGGCCTTGCACGAGGACGAACTGCGCACCATAGAGCAGCTTTACCTGCAAGGCGTGGAAAACGGCGTGATCGGCATAGAGATGTGCTCACGAGAGCGCATGCTCGAGCTAGAGCCCAAGCTCAGCTCCGACACGGTGGGCGGCCTCTACGCTCCCTCGGGGGGCATCGTCGAACCCTACCGCTTTGTATTTTCCCTAGTGGAATCGGCGCGGAAGAACGGAGTGGACCTAGTGACTGAATTCGCAGCCGCCCTGGCGCGCCGGGAAGGCGACGACTGGATAATCACCGCCCTGGACGGACGGGAAATCAGGGCGAAATATGTGGTCAACTCGGCGGGACTTTTTGCCGACACCCTCTCAAAGGCCTTCGGGGCGGAGGATTTCGCCATAAAGCCGCGGAAGGGCGAATATTACCTTTTAGACAAAATGACCAAGGCCAAGCCTAACAGGGTAATCTTTCCCGTGCCCACTGCGGTTTCCAAAGGCATGCTCATCATACCCACCGTGGAAGGCACGGTCCTCATAGGCCCCACCGCCTCGGCGGTGGAGGACAAGGAAGATTTCTCGACCACTCGAGTTGAGCTGGAAAAAATACTCCAGAGCGCGCGCACCATGATCCCTTCCATCTCAGAAACCGACGTCATCACCAGCTTTGCAGGCTTGCGACCTGTCTGCGGCGAGGATTTTATAATCGAGCTGTCCGCCAAGGCGCCCCATCTGGTGCAGGTTGCGGCCATCCAGTCTCCGGGCCTTACCGCAAGTCCTGCCATCGGGGAGTATGTGAAAGATCTCCTCAAGAAAGACGGCCTTAGGCTGGTGGAAAAGCCCGACTGGGACCCTTGTGTGGAAAAGGTGCGCCGTGCCAGGGATCTCTCACCCTGGGAGCTGGACGAAATGGTGGCCAAGGATCCCGCCTACGGCGACATAGTCTGCCGCTGCGAGAGGGTGAGCGAGGCGGAAATCGTCAAGGCCATCCGCGCCGGCCATACCACCCTGGACGGGATCAAGTATGTGACCCGGGCCCAAATGGGCCGCTGCCAGGGCGGCTTCTGCACCTACAAGATCATCAAGATCCTCATGAGGGAAACGGGAATGGGCTACGAGGAAGTGACGAAGCGCGGCGGCGGCAGCTATGTGCTGCGGGGTGAACTATGAAACAGCTCAAGTTCGACGCCGCGGTGATAGGGGGCGGGGCGGCAGGCATGTCCGCCGCTGCGGAGCTTCGCTCCCGAGGTTGCTCGGCCCTGGTGATCGAGAGGGAAGAGGAACTGGGCGGAATCCTCATGCAGTGCATCCACAACGGATTCGGCCTCATAGAGTTCAACGAGGAGCTCTCAGGTCCTGAATTCGCCCAGAAGATCGAGGAGAGGGCGGTGGCCTCGGGCATCGAGGCTCTCTGCGGCACCACGGTCCTTGAGATACGTCAGGAAGGCGGATTCCATGTGGTATACGGGGTATCCTCCCGCCATGGGGTTGTGCGTGTGGAAGCCAAGGCCGTAGTCCTTGCCATGGGCTGCAGGGAGCGGAATCGGGGCAACATCCGCATCCCAGGTTCCCGCCCTTCCGGCGTCTACACCGCCGGCCTTGCCCAGCGCCTGGTGAACATCGACGGATATATTCCGGGAAAAGACGTGGTGATCATAGGTTCCGGAGACATAGGCCTCATCATGGCCCGCCGCCTCTCCTGGTCGGGCTGCAAGATCCATGGAGTGGTGGAAATCCTTCCCTATCCCTCGGGGCTTACGCGGAACATCGTCCAGTGCCTTGAGGATTTCGGCATACCCCTCTACCTCTCCCACCTCACCACCAACATACGGGGCAAGGACAGGGTCCAGGGGGTGGAGATAACCCCCGTGGAGAACGGAGCGGTGCGCTACGATAAAAGCTTCGAGATCCCCTGCGACACCGTATTGCTCTCCGTGGGACTTGTGCCGGAAAATGAGCTTTCCAGGAACCTGGGGGTGGAAATCAACCCCGCCACCAACGGCCCCTGGGTGGATTCCAGGCTCATGACCAATATCCCCGGGGTCTTCGCCTGCGGAAACGTCCTCCATGTCCACGACCTGGTGGATTACGTCGCCGAGGAAGCCCGAAGGGCGGGAGCCTTCGCCGCTGATTGGCTTGCGGGAGCCTCTCCCCAAAGGGAGCTTAGGCTCAAGACCGGCTCCAACGTCCGCTATCTCAATCCTTCCAAGGTGGACCCGGACAGGGAGAACAAAATATATTTGCGCAGCATGGTGGTAAAGAACGGGGCGGTATTGGAAGCGCGGATAGACGGAAGGGTGGTGAAAAGCATCAAGAAGGCCCATGTCCAGCCTTCAGAGATGTTGTTCCTCACCCTTGGACCCAAGGACCTCGCGGAACCAGACCAGCGGACGGCAAGCCAATCCGCTCAGGTCGAGATCGCCATAGTATAGGAGCCGCGCATGAGCGAAATGATATGCATCACCTGCCCCTTGGGCTGCCATCTGTCGATCCAGCGGATATCCGAGACCGAAATATCCGTCACTGGCAACCGATGCTCCCGCGGCGAAACCTATGCCAAAGAGGAACTCCTCTTTCCCAAGCGAGTTGTGACCACGACCTGCCGGGCTGTTGGCCTACCCGCAGGTGCCCAGGCCGCATCCCTTTACGCACCCCGCCGCGTGCCTGTGCGGACAGCCGACGCCTTTCCCAAGGAAAAGATCCCCGAGCTGTTGAAACTGGCCGCAAACCTTGAGGTAACTCTTCCCGTCCGCCGGGGAGAGGTGCTGGTGCGTGACGCCCTTGGAACCGGCATCGACCTTGTAGCCACAAGGACAATTAGCTGTGGGGAACCTTCGTAGATAAAATAGGACTTTGACGGACCCAGGGCCTCAGGCGGGCATTATTCGCCTTCCCTCACAATCTCGATCTTGATGCCTTCCGCTCCATGGGTTGCTTCCTTGGGGGGAACGATCACCTTGAGAATTCCGTTGCGGAACAGTGCCTTCACCTTCTCCTGGTCGAACTTGTCCGCGGGCACGTAGTATTTTTGCTTTTCAATGTCCTTGAGCTTGAGGCGGCGCTTAAAATAACGAATCCCGTCCGAAGGGTTCTCAAGTTCAATTTTTGCAGAGAAAACCATGTAGTCGCCCTGGAAGGAGAGGCTGATGTTTTTCTCTTCAAAGCCCGCCACGGCAAACTCAAATACTATACTTCGCTCCGGGGTAAGGTAGATATTCATGGGGGGATAGGAAAAGTTGGGGTAGTAGTCTGCGTTTTCTTCGGTTTGCGTGTCGAACCAAGCGCCCCCAGCGGCTCCGCCGTGAATTCCGCCAGAAGCCTCGCCTTCACCCTTGCACACCTCGAACTCGGGGCCGAAATTCTTCATCTTTTCGCCAAAATCCTTGGCTGCCTCAAAGACATCGTCCAAAATCGAGCCGATGTCGACATACATCTTATTGCCTTTCATGGTTCCCTCCTAGGGAATCGGAACGCCAGCGCAATGCGCGTTCCCATAATTTTCGCCGGTGGCATGCGCCCCTCGCGGCGACGACTCGCTCCCTAACAGGCGGCGATATCGTCTACGAAGGAGAAAATACTATTTCCCAAGGTAAAAAGCAATCTTGCGGCCCCCGATTCCATGAGCACCGATGGGCATAGAAACCCTTCAAGTCAAAAAAGCAGCCCGGCGCATGCGCCGGGCTGCTTTGGAACAGCCGATGGTCGGTTACTTCTTGGGGTATAAGAGAGGATAGTCGTTGGCTATGCCAATCGCGGCCAAGGCTGCGGGCATAAGCTCCCAGTTGCCGATCGGGGCTACGGTGACAGTGCCCTTTTGGGCTTCGAACCACTTGAGGAGGAAATAGCGTAGGTCCTTGGTGGTTGCGCCGTTCACCAATTTCATGGTGCGCACAACCTCTGAGTTCAATCCCGCGCCTTTGGTCAGATGGCCGCCGCCGCCTGAGCCGCGGTAGGAGTTGATGGCCACAGTGTAGGTGGTGTTGGGATTGAAAACCCTTCCGTCCGCCATGGAGTAGATGCTTACGCGCTTGCCCGCCGGCTGGCTGATGTCCACCACGTAATTTATGCCCGCCGCGGAATCGTAGTTGTAATATCGGGTGGCGGTCAGGGGCATGTTGGTCCTGTTGTCTAAAATCAGCTTGCCTTCCTTGTCCTTCTGGAAGTTGATGATGTGGTTGCCGGGGTTGGGCATGGTATCAAACCAGAACTGGTAAGAGTACTCGAGAAAGTCCTTAACCTGTTTGCCTGTCATGGTCATAGTGTAGAGGAAGTTTTCATAGACGTAGAGGTTGAACATGTCGCGTACATAAAGAGTCCCATCCGCGCTGGTCGGTATCTTGGCGTCCGCCGACAATGGAGCCGCGAAAGAGATGTCCGCGGGGACTAAGCCCACGGCGGGATCTCTGGACAGTTCAAGTTGGATCCTATGGATAAGGTCTACGAAGGCGGAGTCTCCGAACATGGAATCCCGGGTGCTTATGACGCCGTCCATCTTGCCGATCGGGCGGTCTACCCATGCCTTGACCGCTTTGGAACTGGGTTCGAACTTAGCCATGAACTCTGGATCGGGCTTGTAGGTGGTCATATCCACAAGGGCGCCGCGTACCCGCTTGTCCCAAGCCTTGGTCTCCTCGTTCCAGTCCAGCATCATGTTGACAACGGGTATCTTCCGGGCTGCATTGAGGGCGCCGTAGATGTATACAGTCTTGCCGTTCGGATCCTTGACCTCGACCTTCTTCTTGGCCGAGGGATCCCATCCAAGCCCGTCCCAGCCGGAGTGGTCGTGGCCCACGAAGATTATATCAAAGCCCGGCACCTTCTGGGCGACGAGTTGGGAGGCGTTTTCATTGAACTTGGTGTCCGCGTTGACATTGCCATAGGTGTAGTCCACGCCTGCATGGAAAAGGCCCACCAGGACGTCGGGTTTTTCTTTTTCCATGACGACCGGCACCCATTTCTTCGCGCTTTCCACCATGTCTTCGAATTCCATGCCTGTCCAGAATTGGGGCGGGAGCCAGTCGGGAATCTTGGGTGAAACAAGACCTAGGATGGCGATCTTGACACCGCCTTTGTTCACCACCGTGTAGGGAGTGAAATAGGGAGTCCCGTCGGGCTTGACCGCATTGGCACAAAGCACCGAGGCCTGGAGCTCCTCATAGAGTTTGTCGTAGACTACG
Source organism: Spirochaetota bacterium (assembly GCA_008080685.1). Lineage (GTDB taxonomy): Bacteria > Spirochaetota > Spirochaetia > Treponematales > Rectinemataceae > VKGY01. Next base: position 1,936 of record VKGY01000023.1, on the reverse strand, counting down.
TGACCGGCCTCGATGTCGTGGTTGCCCACGCTCACCGCATCGTATTTGAGATGGTTGAGCATCTGGGACCAGATGTGGGGGCCGTCGGTCTTTTCAAAGTTGTAGTAGTAGACCACTGGGCTGCCCTGGAGGGAATCGCCATTTTCCAACAGTACTAAGTTGGGATTGGCGGCCCTTTCCTCTGCGATCAGGCTTGCCACCTGGGCCAAGGATGTGGCGGTCGGCCTGGCGTTGACAAAGTCGTAGGGGAAAACCATGCCGTGTATGTCCGATGTCTCTATGAAAGTGAGGGTTACGCTTTTCTCCGCCGGTCCGCCTTGGGCGAATACGGAGACGGATAATAGTGCGATGAACAACGTGAGCGCTATGCGTTTCATGATACCTCCTTAAGGATCTTCACCCTAGATATCCTAATGCACTTTGATGGGGGGCGCAAGGAAAATTAGAACAGGGGCAATAGCAGCCAAAGAAGAGGAATAGTGCCTATCAGTGTGAGGCTCGAGATGATCCACACCCCGAAGGACAAGCCGAAATCAAGGCCGCGAAGCGAGGGAGGGATGGGGCTGTTGAAGGCAGTGGGCCTGAGGGATAGCAGATCCCGCCACCGCTATGGGATTGATGCCAATTATGGCGATTTTCTGGAGAAATGCGGGGATAGGGGCGGCTTTTTGGCACAGAAGCCTTTCCAATAGCCAGCCGAGAAAAATACCGAGAGGTATCAGGGATAGGGATAAGAGTGCGTGGACCATTCGCTCTAATATAGATGACAGGCGACAAAATGCCCAGGTGTGGATTCCTTGGTTTGCGGAACTTCCTCCCTGCACCGATCCATGGCCTGGGGGCAGCGTGTGTGAAAGACGCAGCCTGGCGGAGGATTGATGGGACTCGGAACGTCGCCGGTCAAGAGGCGCCGGGATACTTTCTTGTGCGGGTCGGGCACTGGGACAGAAGCTAGGAGGGCGCGGGTATAGGGGTGTAGAGGCGTTTCAAATAGCTTCGAGGTCGAAGTAAGCTCCATAGCCTTGCCCAGATACATCACGAGGATCCGGTTTGAGATGTGCCGCACCACCGACAGGTCATGGGAGATGAACAAGTATGTGAGGTTGAGCCTGGACTGCAGCTCCATGAAAAGGTTGATCACCTGTGCTTGGATCGACACATCCAGGGCGGACACGGCTTCGTCGCATACGAGGAACTTGGGGTTCAAGGCTATGGCTCTTGCGATTGATATCCTTTGCCGCTGTCCCCCTGAAAACTCGTGGGGATAGCGACGCAGATGGTAGGGTGAAAGCCCCACTACGCCAAGGAGCTCCTCCACCCGCTTCTTTCTTTCTTCCCGATCCAATGCGAGGTGGATCTCCAATGGCTCCCCGATTATGTCGCCAACACTCATCCGGGGATTGAGGGAAGAGAAGGGATCCTGGAAGATAAGCTGCATCTCCCGGCGCTTAAGCCTCAAGGACTCCTTGTCCATGGCGGCTATGTTGTCCCCTCCGAATATGATTTCTCCCGCCGTTGCTTCCTGCATCCTTAATATGGTTCGCCCCAGGGTGGATTTCCCGCAGCCTGATTCGCCCACCACCCCCAGGGTTTCCCCATCCTGGATATCGAAGCTGACATCGTCCAACGCTTTTACCCAGACAGTTTCCCTCCGGAAAATTCCTGTCTTCAAGGGGAAGTATTTCTTAAGGTTCTTCACAGTTACGAGTGCACTCATTCGCAAGCCTCCCCGGAGACTAGATGGCAGGCTGTCCTTCTTTCTCCGTGCACGCGCCGCATGCCGGGATATTCCGCCCGGCAGATATCCATGGCTTTGAGGCAGCGGGGGGCGAACCGGCAGCCCTTTGGTAGGTTGAGTAGGTTTGGAACAATTCCTGGGATCGAGTCCAGGGTTTTTCGATCCTGGGCGAGGGAGGGGATCGAATGCAGAAGGCCT
>VKGY01000022.1:16249-19026 GCA_008080685.1 Spirochaetota bacterium | reverse complement strand
TTTTTTGCTAATAGCGTTATTTACTGCTATTTATAGGTATAATTTTCCGGGAATCCAGGGTTAAAAATAAAATTCTTACAATTTTCAACATTCCCCCACTACTACGATTAATGCTATTTCATAAAATACAGTAGATCTTGTGGAAAATCCACTCTTTTTCTACAACACAGACTTTCTATGATGCTGACATTGTTATTACAATCGTATCTCTATATGTGCCCGCAGGAATACTCAAGGAGAATGCAGAAACATAATCCAAGGAAAGGGATACGGACATAGGAGCACGCGGCCCAAAATATTCCATTACCAGGCTGGAGGATAAGTCATGGCCTCTTATATCGGCTCCAAAATTGAATCGATAGGGAAACCGTTCAGAGCCTCCATCCCTAACAAGAGCGCCACCATTCTCAGAACTAATGGAAATCCTCCAGGTACCGGGAATATTTGAACCAATGATCAGATCGCCGATATTTTGGCTTGTTCCAGTTACATTTACAACTACTGTGCCAGGAAGAGAAGTAGCTAAGGTAAATGCCGGTTCTATCTTAGAAGTGAGTCTAGTAGAAATGCTTGTTTCTCCATAGAGCGACGAAAAAACTGCCCCTGCAAGAAATATAAATATTATTATTTTATAAAATCCTATACTTTTTTTCATAGATGCATCCGGCCTTGTTATTGTGGTGACAATGATATTGTAAGGGTATCTTCGTACGTGCCGGCAGGCAACGAAAGCGAGGCTGCGGTTTGGTAGCTGATGGAAACCGAGGTAGTAGTCGCTACTTGTGTGTTCGCCTTGTTGATAGTGAGATTCTGGGCCAAATTATGTCCTGTGGTATCCCCAAAGTTTAGTCTATAGGGAAAGCGTTCCGTTCCGCCTACCCTGATCATTGCGCCGCTATTGGAAGAGCTGAAAACGATTCGCCAAGCTCCGGCAATGTTGGAAGATATCGTGACATCGCCCAAGGTTGCTCCTGTCAGTCCGGGATCAATTGTCTTGATGCTGGGTATGGATGTTGTGATCGTAAGATCCGCCCCTACAACCGCCCTTATGACCGTTAATGTCTGAGTTTGAGCGTATACGGAAAAAGCCACAGCCACGCAGAATACTACAAAAAACTTTTTCATACGGCTCTCCTTCGAAGCCCAAGGCTTCGACTGCAACAATTTTCCTCAGCCGCAATTATTTCTAAAAGCCCACTCTAAAATCTAATCGCTTGTGACGCTTAAAACAAGTGTGTCCCGATAAATGCCTTGGGGCCATTTCGTACCGTCATCGGCAAAGAAAAAAACTACATTGAACTTTTTACCAGAGAATGGGGTAGGCAAGTTCGAAGCACTCCTAACATTAAATTGGTTGAGCAATACTGCTTCCCCATCCCTTATTTGGAATGTATAGGGGATGTAATCTTCCCCATCGTCGCGCTTGAGCCTGCCGACGGTGCCAGAGCTTTCATAGAGCGAATCGATAGTCATTTTCCATGTAGAATAACTGCTCTTAACAAGGATTTCGCCGATTGCTTTTGAGGGAATTAGATCCCCATCGCTATCTATTATCGAAAACTCACTAGGAGTATCCATGGAAATGCTTAGCACTGAGCTTACTCGAGCTGTAATCTGAATTACATTGCCCTCATACGCAGGCAAAGCTAAAATTAGAGTAGCAAAAAATAAAATAAAAGCAATCTTCTTCATTTACGGCCTGTTAAAAAAAAAGGCATTGGAATAAGACCAATGCCTTATTATTGAAAATAAATATTAATTGTTGGCAGTAACAGTTATAGTGATAGTGTCCGTGTATGCTGTAGTTGCACTAAGTCCTAAGGTATCAAGGTAATGAGCATAAGATGGAATTAAAATACTTATAGGAAGAACTTTCCCTGTAGTTTGTGTTTTACCTTCGGTGGTAGCAATTATGGTTTTTGTAGCTGAATCAGTTAGTTGGGTATACGCAGACAAAGAATTCCCTGAAGTAATTCCAAGGCTTGTAGTATCAACTTTTACATCATACCTAAGATCAGTGGATGAAGTTCCAGCTTTCAAAAATCCCTTATTTGTCGAAGCGAAGCTTATAGTCCACATTTTATGACTAGAAACAACGATTAAATTTGCCGCATTTAAAGCTTCAACCTGAGTTCCTAGGTTGTTGACATCCAAAGCTACCGATCCAGTCTCGGTTCCAATGGCACCTAACGAAACGGTCAATACTCGAGCAACATTCCCCTGTACCGACAAGGTAGCAGAAAACGCTATCGTTGTGGCTAAAACGGCGAAGACAGCGATCATTCCAATCTTTTTCATTTATACACCTCCATTACTTTTGTCCTGCGCAACGGCAGGTTATGTATTCTGACTTAATGTAGGAAAGGAAAGGTGAAGAGCAGGAGCGCGGGGGAAATCCGCGCAGGATGTACAACTTTTTTCCTCAACTACAATAAATTAGTATGAATGTAGGTTCAAATCTCTAAAATGTCAATACCCTCTCCTAAAAAAACAAAAGGCCTGGCGGGTGTTACGCCGCCAGGCCTTCAGGTTGCGAGACGCATTTATTCGTGCGAAATGGTCAAGGTCACGGTGTCGGTCCAGGTGCCGGTCTGCCAGTAGGCATCGCCGACATTGGCAAACTTGACCGACATGTCGTATCCGTTGCCGTCCCGGAGGGTCCTGGCCTGGGCGGAAGAAATCTGGACAGCGTCCAGCTTAACCGCGCTGAGCAGGGATCCGAGGGTGAAGGCATAGTCGATGGACTCGTTGCCATTCACCAGCTTTCCGCCGTTGGA
>VKGY01000022.1:0-16212 GCA_008080685.1 Spirochaetota bacterium | reverse complement strand
GCCAAGCGACCATAGGTTCTCGGTGCCATCGTCAAGAATCACCGCGCCGGCGGAATTCGTCGTAAGCGTCATGCCGAACTTTGGGGCGATGGATCCGGAGAGAAGGATCGACCCGGTAGTAGAATTGGCGCCAGCGGCGAAAGCCATTCCGAACACTACAAATGCGAACACAGCAACAAAACCAAACTTTTTCATGTGAGACTCCTACGCCACGATTTTTATCGTGGACACTTTTATTGATGTGCGCCGCAGGATAGCGGCACAGACTTGTTGAGGTGGAATCTAACGGACACTACTGGATATGTCAACGGAAGAAATAACGAATATCTCTATTATTTTCATTTTGGAGATAGAGTTAGAGATATTGGAGATTTAGGGGGCATAACGCAAGGAAGCCGTTGCTACCGCTCCCGCGCCACAAGGTCTTCGTAGGTTTCCCTCCGCACGGAAAGCCTGTGGCTCCCATTTGCAGTCATGGCCACCGCGGGGCGCGGGATTCGGTTGTAGTTGGAGGCCATGGAATGGTTGTACGCCCCGGTGGAGAATACGACAAGGACATCGCCGGGCTGGGGATACGCGAGGCGTATGTCCTTGATCAGAATGTCACCGGTTTCGCAGCACTTGCCCGCCACGGTCACAAGGGCTTCGGCGGGGAGAGCCGCCTTGTTTGCCACCAGGGCATGGTACTTGGCATCGTAGAGGGCGGGACGGATGTTGTCCGCCATGCCGCCGTCAACGCCCACGTAGGTGCGGATCCCCGGAATTGTCTTGACGGATCTCACGGTGTAGAGGGTTATGCCCGCCTCTCCTACAATCCAGCGGCCGGGTTCTATGGTTATCTTGGGACAGGGAAAGCCAGCCTTGGCGCACTCGGCCTGGACAAGCTCCATGAGGGGATTAAGGAAATAGGATAGGGGCTGAGCCTTGTCCGCCGAGGTGTAGTTTATGCCAAAGCCTCCGCCTAGATTGAGCTCTGGCGCGACAAAACCAAAGGCGGATCTTACGTCGAAGAGGAAGTCCAGGGATATCTTGGCCGCGGCCAGGTGGTCATGGAGCTGGGACCCGATATGGAAATGGAAGCCTCGGAAGTCTATATGGGGAGACGTAAGGACGGGGCGAAGGTAGGAGTCGCGGACCGAGGGGTCCAGGGGGATGCCGAATTTGGAGTCCAGGCTGCCTGTGGAGATGAACTTGTGGGTGTGGCTGTCCACTCCCGGGGTGATCCGGTAGAGGAGGCCTTGGCGAAGGCCATGCTTCGCGGCGATCCTCTCAACCTCCCCCACTTCGAAGAGATTGTCAGATACGATGCGTCCCACCCGAGACTGGATGGCGAAATCCAGTTCTTCTTCGGTCTTTGCGTTGCCGTGGAATAAAATGAGGCTGGGATCGACCCCGGCCTTGAGGGCTGCGAAGAGTTCGCCTCCCGAGACTGAGCGGATTTGGGCGCATCTCTCCCTGACGGCGCACTCGGAGACCACATAAAGAGGAGTGCCGTAGGCTTGGGACAGTTCAATGCAATCCACGCCGTCGAAATACAACCGGCCGTTCCGTACCTCGGAGTAGGGATTCGCGCTCATGCCCTGAGGATAGTATGCCACCGGACTAAAGGGCAAGGAGCCGCAGGGCTGAGGCTGCCTGGACCGCCACGCCAATGGGAAGGCAGTCTTCGTCGATGTCGAAGTTCCTGGCGTGGAGCGCCGCGCCTATGCCTTTTTCCGGATTGCCGCAGCCGAGGTTGTAGAAAGCCCCGGGCCTTTCCTGGAGGAAGAAGGCGAAGTCCTCCGCTCCCATGCTGGGCTTTTCCTTCCACACGATCCCCGCCTTGCCGAGGATGGCTTCGGCTTCCTGGGCGATGAGGTCCACCACCGAATCGTGGTTGACGAGGGCGCTATAGCCAGGAACTATCTCCAATTCGCCTTCTGCTCCCAAAGACTGGCAGACCCCTTCCACGATGGCCCTGATCCTTGCCCGCGCCACCTCCCTGACCTGGGGATTGGTGGTGCGCAGGGTGCCGGTGAGGCGGACCTCTCCGGCGACGATGTTGTTCTGGGTGCCTCCGGCGATGGTGCCCAGGGTTACGACCGCCTCTTCGAGGGGAGAAACGGTCCTTGATACCACGGTTTGGAGGGCTGAGATCACCTGGGCCGCCGCTACTATGGAGTCTATGCCCGTATGGGGGTAGGCGGCGTGGCATCCCTTGCCTTTTACGGTGATGCCGAGAAAATCCGAGGCGGCGTTTATCGCCCCATGCTTGAGCTCTACCTTGCCCACGAGCACGTCGGGCATGACATGGAGGCCGATCACATAATCCACATGGGGATTTTCTAGGCAGCCGTCGGCGATCATGGGTACAGCGCCGCCTGTGGTTTCCTCGGCAGGCTGGAATAGGAGTTTTATGCTGCCTGCCATGGTGGCGCGGCGGGCGTTCAGCACGCGGGCGGCGCCGAGGGCCACGGTCATGTGGGCGTCGTGGCCGCAGGCGTGCATGTAGCCTTCATGTCCTGAGCGATAGGGTCGGTCCTCCGGCTCAGTCACGGGAAGGGCGTCCATGTCGGCCCGTAGGGCAACCACGGGTCCGGGCCTTCCTCCTTGGATGAGGGCGACAATGGATGTGCGCCTGACGACGTAGGGGATGCCCAACTCGTCCAGGACGCTTTTCACGTAGCTCTGGGTTTTGATTTCCTGGTCGCCCGGCTCCGGTATCTTGTGCAGGGCGCGGCGGTTCTGGACAAGCCAAGGTTTCAGGGCCTTCGCTTCAGCTAACAGGGCGGGATAGTCAATCATGGTCTAGCCTCTTGGATATGTATTCTAGGCACTCTCCGGGAGATGCCGCAGGTGATTTCGTAGTCGATGGTCGAGGCCATGAGGGAGAGTTCCCCCAATGGCAGTGCTTCGGATCCAAAGATGGTCACTTCGTCGCCGACGCGGGCCTCGGGGATGTCCGTCACGTCCACCATGGAATAATCCATGCAGATTCTCCCCAGGACTGGGGCTCGCTTTCCTTGGACGAGGACTTCGGCGCGGTTGGAGAGGATGCGCATGTAGCCGTCGGCGTACCACTTTTATAGCCCCGCTGGGCGAGAGGCCATAGAGGAGGATTCCCGGCCTCACCATGTCCAAGCCGGTGAAGGGCATGGTGAGGATGGCGCCTGAATTGGCGATGTGGCGGTATTTGGGTTCTATCCCCGCGCGCTTTAAGCCTTCGATGGCTTCGCCGAAGCGGCGCATCTGGAGGGTTGCGAAGCCCGTGTCGGGGTTGTCTGCCTCGGAAAAATGGGAATAGATGCCTTCCACAGCGATTCCGGGCAGGGTTTTAAGGACCGAGGCGAAGGCGAAGGCTTCCTCCGCCAGGATTCCCTGGCGGCTCATGCCTGTGTCTATTTTTATATGGACAAGGGCTGTCGTATTGAGGGCGGAGGCGGCTTTGGACAGGGCGCGGGCGATTTCCAAATCATAGATGGATTGGGTGATGCCCCGGGATACAATGATTTCAGCGTCTTCAACCGAAGCCGTGCCAAGTACAAGGATGGGCGTTGAGATTCCCGCGTCCTTGAGCTCCAGGGCTTCCTCCAGAAGGGCGACGGCGAGATACTCGACCTTTTCGGCCTGGAGGACTTCCGCTATCGGCACCGCCCCGTGGCCATAGGCGTCGGCTTTTATCATGGCGCAGATTTTCGCCGGTTCTGCGCGGTGGCGGATTTCGGCGAGGTTGGCCCTGAGGTTGTCCATCTGTATGTAGGCGTAGGTTCTCCTGCCTGTCATTTCGATTCCTCCAGGGAGGACGCCGGCATGCACGAGGCCAGCGTTGCATCCCAGATGTAAAAGTTCGCCGCCGCGCCCGCGGCGATGCGGCCCCCAGTGTGCTCCATAGCCAAGCCCAAGGCCCGGCTGGGATTGTCGGACATGGCGGCCACCCCATGGGCAAGCGGCGCGCCTGTGGCGTCCATGTAGGATTTTACGATTTCCATGCCGATCCTGCTCGACCCAATCAGGGTGCCCGTTTCTTTGTAGCGGACGCCAGAGGTTCCGGAAAAGGCGGAGACGCCGAAATATTTGTATTCCCCGAAGGGCAGGCCCGCGGAGACTACCGCGTCGCTGGTGAGGATGAGGGAGTCGGGCGCGACGGCGGACCTGGCCAGCTTCATTGCGGTACGGTTGACGTGGATTCCGTCGGCGTTGAGTTCTACCCAGGCGGGTAGGCCTGCCAAGGCGCGGTTGGCCAGGCCTTCCTGATCTGCGCGATGATCGACGCCGCTCATGGCGTTGAAGAGGTGGGTGACGGAAAAGGCTTGGCGCGGAAGGACCACCTGACCCCGCGCATCGCTGTGGCCTAAGGAAACCAGGACTCCTGCCTCCTTGAGTCTTTTGTACACTGCTTCAGCGCCGGGCAATTCAGGCGCCAGGGTCATTATCTTGAGGTAACCACGGGTAGTCTCGAGGATCTCTTCAAGGAGACCGGTCTGTATGGGGCTGATATTCGCAAGGCTGATTCCGCCCCGCTTGGCTGGGTTTACAAAGGGTCCTTCAATATGGATGCCCGGAATGACGGACCTGGGAAAACCGGATACTTCTATGCTCTCCACCAGGCGCCGGACCGCGTTTTTCTCCCACAAAATCGTTGGCACGAAAGCCCCCACCCCTCTCGAGGCAAGCTTCCGCGCCAGGATGCGCAGGTCCTCGCCTCCACTTATCTGTTCAAAGCCGATGCCGAAGCAGCCGTGGATGTGCATCTCCAGGAGCCGGGGCAGGACGTATTTGCCGTCCAGGTCGATCGTCGGCAGGCTTTGCCGACTTCGGCCACCGGCGCTAGGGTCGGCAGCGCCAAGCTCGGCGTCGCCGGGTTCGGCCACAGCCTCGATGAGGCCGTCCCGCACAACCAAGGCCCCGCCCTGTACCACCCGGTCGGGAAGGACGAGGGAAGCGTTGGTAAGGATGTAGGATTTATCCATGGTCGAGATATTGTGTACGCTTCGCCCCTTTGTGTAAAGCGCTCCCGGATCGCATGACATAAAGCCGCATTTTGCGTTACCATCCTTCTCGGACATCAAGAACATTGAGAAAATAAAGCGAGGAATGCATGAACGCGACGGAACTGCGCGCCCAGGGCAGCAACATCGACTTTATCGCCCTAGATATGGACGGGACGATTCTGGACTCCACCTACACCATATCCCCGAGGGTGGTCGAAACCATCCAGCGCTGCAGGCAGATGGGCAAGAAAGTGATTATTTCCACCGGGAGGGTATACTCCTCGGTGCTGCGGAATACAAAAGCCTTGGGCCGGGTGGATGGGTATGTCTGCTCCAACGGCGCCGACGTCTATGACGGAGAAGGCAATCCGATCTGCCGTCTTCATATGGGAGAGGCCCTGTCGCGGCGCCTTGTGGCCATTTCGCGCCGATTTCCCAGCCACTTCCACGCCTTCATCGGCGACTCATGGTTCTATGAGGCCGAGAGATCCTATACGGATTTTTATATAAAGCGCTCAGGCCTCCAAGGCGGCAAGGTGGACTTCGAATCCTACCCTTCCCTCGAATTCACCAAGTGCATTTTCCTGGACGATCCGGAAAAGCTTGCGCCCATCGCCGCTGCCATGGAACAGGAGCTCAAGGAGGAGGCAGAATACATGTTCTCTGCTCCCTTCATGCTCGAAGTGGTCATAAAAGGGGTGGATAAGGAAACCGGCCTTGAGCGGTATCTTGCCATGGTTGGCGGAAGCCTCGAAAGGACATTAGCCTTCGGCGACGCGGACAACGACGAAGCGATGATCAAGGCGGCAGGAATCGGCGTGGCCATGGGCAACGCGGATGAAGACTTGAAGGCCAAGGCGGATTTCGTAGCCCCCAGCGTGGATGACGACGGAGTCGCGGCAGTCCTTGGGAGTATGTTTGGGATTACACAAACAGGAGTTTATCATTGACAACCTGATAGCCCGGAATTACTATTAACATTGCGTCGTATACCGTCCGCTCAGGACGGGAAGACGGCGAAACGTAGCATTTCGATGGGAGGATTTCGCATGAAAAAAGCTCTATTCGCGCTTCTTATCGTCGCCCTCGTGGCGGTTCCCGCCTTTGCCCAGTTCAAGGTCGGCCTTGTGACCGACGTCGGCGGCATAGACGACAGGTCTTTCAACCAGGGAACCTGGGAAGGCATCCTGCGCTTCGCCCAGGAAAACAAGCTTCCCAAAGCCAATTACAAGTACCTCCAGTCTTCCGCGGAAGCTGACTACGTTCCCAACCTCTCCACCTTCGCCGATGAAGCGCTCAACCTCATCATCGCCCCGGGCTTCCTCTTCGAGAAAGCCATGGGAGATGTGGCGGTCAACTACCCCACCCGCAAGTTCCTTATCATCGACGCAGTGGTTTCCAAGCCCAACGTCGTCTCCGCCGTATTCGCGGAACACGAAGGCTCCTTCCTGGTCGGTGTCGCCGCCGCCCTCAAAGCCAAGGCTGACGGCAAGAACGTGCTTGGCTTCATCGGCGGGATGAAGTTCCCCCTGATAGAGAAATTCCAGGCAGGCTTTGAGCAGGGCGTCAAGGCAGTAGACGGCTCCCTCAGGGTTTTGGTGGACTACGCCGGCGATTTCGCCGCCCCTGACAAGGGCCAGGCCCTAGCGCAGAAGCAGTTCAACGCGGGTGCCTACATCATCTTCCACGCCGCCGGCGGAACCGGAAACGGCATGATCAAGGAAGCCAAGGAAAGGTCTCAGAAGGGCGACGTGCGCTGGGCCATCGGCGTGGACAAAGACCAGTACGCCGACGGCGTATACGGCACCAAGTCCGCTGTCCTCACCTCCATGATGAAGCGCGTGGATGTGGCCGCCTACGAAGTCAGCAAGATGACCTTGCAGGGCAAGTTCCCCGGCGGACAAGTCATGGTCTTCTCCCTGGCCAACGACGGTGTCGGAATCCCCGCCACCAACCCCAACCTTTCGGCGGACATAGTTGCGAAGGTCAAGGAATTCGCGACCAGGATCAAGTCCGGAGCCCTCAAGGTTTCCGAGGTTCCCGCAAAGTAAATCCCCGCTAGATCAGGGATGATCTTTGTTAGCCGCCCGCTTTCGCGGGTGGCTTTTTTTTTGGCCCTAGTGGTATACTGGGAGCCAATCAAGGTCACCACAGGGGGCAGAGCGGTGGGCTACATCATCGAGATGCTCAATATCACCAAGGATTTCCCCGGCATCCGCGCTAACGACAACATCACACTCCAAGTACAGGAAAGTAGCATCCACGCCCTCCTGGGGGAAAACGGAGCGGGCAAATCCACCCTCATGAGCATTCTTTTCGGACTCTACGCCCCGGATGGAGGCACGATTAAGATCCGGGGAAAAGAAGCCCGTATCGCTGATCCCAATGCCGCGACCCAGCTTGGGATTGGAATGGTCCATCAACATTTCAAGCTGGTGCAGGGCTTCACCGTCACCGAAAATATCATCTTGGGAAGCGAGCCTACCCGAGGACCCTTCATCGACATTAAAAAGGCCCAGGAAAAGGTTTTATCCCTGTCCAAGCTCTACGGGCTTTCGGTCGATCCGGGCGCAAAGATCGAGGACATCACCGTAGGGATGCAGCAGCGGGTGGAGATTCTTAAGATGCTCTTCCGCGACGCGGAAATTCTGATCTTCGACGAGCCGACGGCAGTCCTCACCCCACAGGAGATCCATGAACTCATCCAGATCATGCGACGCCTCGTGGCAGAGGGGAAGACCATAGTCCTCATCACCCATAAGCTCAAGGAAATCAAGGAAGTTGCGGACACCTGCACGGTTTTGCGCCGTGGAAAACTTGTGGGAACCGTAGGTGTAGCGGACACCTCGGAGGAACGGATGGCCGAGATGATGGTCGGTCGGGAAGTCAACTTTCACGTGGGGAAAGCCCAGGCGGTGACTGGCGAAGTCCTCTTGAGGATAGAAAAGCTGAACGTAAAAAACGCCAAGGGCGTCCTGGGGGTTAAAAACCTCTCCCTGGAAATCAAGGCGGGGGAAATCCTGGGGCTCTGCGGAATCGACGGGAATGGGCAGACAGACTTGGTCCACGCCATCACGGGGCTCGCGAAAGCCGAGGACGGAAAAATCTTCCTTCGGGGAAAAGAGATCACCAATCTTTCCATCATACAAAGGCTTGACCTTGGGCTTGGCCACATTCCCGAGGACAGGCACCGCCATGGACTGGTCCTGGATTTCAACCTGGATGAAAACCTCGTGGTCCATGACTATTTCAGATTTCCCTATGCCCATTTGGGGATACTCAATAAAAAGGCCATAAAGGACAACGCCCAAAGGCTCATAAAGGAATTCGACGTCCGCTCCGGCCAGGGCGCGGCGACACCCACCCGCTCCATGTCAGGGGGCAACCAGCAGAAAGCCATTGTTGCCCGGGAAATCGACCGATCCCCTGATGTTTTCATCGTAGCTCAGCCGACCCGCGGACTGGACGTGGGCGCCATTGAGTACATCCACAGCCGCATTGTCGCCGAGCGCGACAAGGGCAAGGCCATTCTCCTAGTGTCCTTGGAATTGGACGAGATCCTGGACGTATCGGACAGGATCGCCGTGATATACGGAGGCGAAATCGTAGGCACCGTATCAGCCCGGGAGACGAACGAGAACGAACTGGGGCTCATGATGTCCGGTTCAGTGAGACAAAGCGCCAAAGGAGGAAAGGCATGACCAAGAGAAGAGAGAAAGTAGTTCTCCCCCTGGTCGCCGTGTTCCTGGGATTCCTCCTGGGTTCCATCATCGTCCTGGCCACTGGAAGATCTCCCCTGGCCATGTTCGCCGCGATGATCAAGGGGTTTTCCGGCATCGACATCATCAACGACGTACCGATCAACACTCGCCACATTGGCGAATTCATAATCCAAGCCATGCCCATAATCCTTACAGGCCTGGCCTTCGCCTTCGCCTCCCGGACCGGCCTTTTCAGTATAGGCGCGGAAGGCCAGCTCATGGTGGGAGCCTTGGCCGCCACCACGGTGGCCCTCCTGGTCCAGGCGCCCAAGGCGATCCATCTGCCTCTGGTGATTCTTTCCTCGGCCGCGGCAGGCGCGCTCTGGGGGGCCATACCCGGATTCCTTAAGGCCCGGTTCAACGTGCATGAAGTCACGGTCTCCATCATGATGAACTACATAGCCCTGCACCTCAACAATTTCGTCATCCTCAACATCTTCGGCTCCGTAGACCGAGTTAAAACCGCCTTTTTCCCCGAATCCGCCCTGCTGAAGTCTCCCTTCCTCCAATCCTTAACCAGGGGCTCTCGGCTCAACTGGGGCTTCATCCCCGTAGTGGTTGCCCTGGTCATATTTTCCTTCGTCATAAACAAAACCACCTTCGGGTATTCATTGCGGGCCGTAGGCTACAACAAAGAGGCTGCCAGATACGCGGGCATGAAGGTGAACCGCAACATTGTCCTCTCCATGATGATAGCCGGCGCCTTCGCAGGGCTTGCAGGCTCGGTGATAACCGTAGGCACCTTCAACTTCGGCCGAGCCCTTCCGTCGGCTGAAGGCTATGGCTTCGACGGCATCGCCGTGGCATTGGTAGGCGGGAACCAGGCGTCGGGAATCCTTTTCGCGGGCATGCTCTTCGGAATGCTCAAGGCTGCCCAACCCCTCATGCAGTCCCAAGGCATCCCCCGGGAGATCGCGGGCATAATCCAAGCCTCCATAGTGCTTTTCGTGGCCATGCAATACGGAATCAAATTGCTTCTTGAAAAATTTAAGAAAAAGGAAAGCGTTTCAGCGGAGGTGGACCGAGTATGAGCTTCAAAATCCTTTTTGAGATGTTCCCCATCGCCCTCATGTTCGCCGCTCCCATCATCATCGCCTCCTTAGGCGGACTTTTCAGCGAAAGATCCGGCATTGTGAACATCGCCCTGGAGGGCATCATGATGGTGGGCGCCTTCGCCGCCGCCACGGTCACCGTGCTGTTGGAAGGTTCGACGCCCCTTGCCTCCTGGCTAGGCCTGACCGCAGGCTTGGCCGCAGGCCTTATCTTTAGCCTCCTCCACGCAGCGGCCAGCATCAACCTAAAGGCCAACCAAGTCATATCAGGCACAGCGCTGAATATCCTCGCGGGCGGGCTCACGGTTTACCTCTGTCAGATCATTTTCCGGCAGCAGCGCACCAGGGCCTTCTCCAACGGGATCCAGAAAATGTCTGTCCCCCTCCTTGAAGACATCCCCGTCGTTGGGCGCATGTTTTTCTCGGGCAACTATCCAACCTTCTACATCTCCATATTCCTCGTCCTCGCCACCTGGTTCTTAGTCTACAAGACCCCCTTTGGCCTCAGGATGCGATCCTGCGGGGAGCACCCCCAGGCCGCGGCTTCCATGGGCATCAACGTTTCCCTCATGCGCTACATAGGAGTATTGGCTTCCGGCGCCCTTGGAGGGCTTGCGGGCGGGGTCATGGTCCTGACCGCAGATATCCAATACACCCTGGTAACCATCCATGGGACCGGCTTCATAGCACTGGCTTCCCTGGTATTCGGCAAGTGGAATCCCTTCGGCGTCCTCGGAGCTGGGCTTTTCTTCGGTTTTTCCACCGCCCTTTCCTTTTACGCCAAGGATATCCCCGGCATGTCGAGCCTGCCGGGAGAATTTTTCTACGCACTACCGTACATCCTCACCATCGTCGCCTTGGTGGTGTTCGCGGGGAAAGCCGTGGGGCCGAAGGCTGCGGGAGAAATCTACGACTCCGGAAAACGCTAAGGTCGGGTGGAGCCATGCCGTACCCGATTGAAAGCAAGATTGTGATCGCCGTCTCCTCCAGCGCGCTGTTCAACCTGGAAGAGTCGGATGAAATCTTCAGGAGGGAAGGGGAGAGATCCTACCGGGAATGGATGGGACGGAACAAAGACGTACCCCTCATGCCGGGGAACGCCTTCCACTTCATACGGCGTTTTCTCTCCCTCAACCAAGGGTATCCCAAATCCCAGGGTCCTGCGGAGGTGATCCTCCTCTCCAGGAACGACCCCGAGGCAGGCTTGCGGGTATTCAACTCCATCCTGGAGTATGGCCTTGAGATTGGGAGGGCGGCCTTCCTGGACGGAGGGTCTCCCTATCCCTACATCACGGCCTTTGGCGCCTCCCTTTTCCTTTCCGCCAATCCCCAGGACGTCCACAGCGCCATAGCCGCAGGACTTCCGGCCGGACTTATCCTTTCTCCCGGCTTTGCAGAGGACGAGGAGGGCGAACTGAGGATCGCCTTCGACTTCGACGGGGTAATCGCCGGAGACGATGCGGAGAAGGTATATCGAGGACCTGGCGGCCTTGAAGCATTCCTGGATTCGGAAAAGCGGAACGCCGCCCTGCCACTGGAAATAGGCCCCATGAAAGATTTCTTCTCCAAACTGGCTACCCTCCAGGAAACCCAGCGGCAGGGCGGATTCCAGGCTCCCACCCGGCTTAAGACCGCCATAGTCACCGCGCGCAACGCTCCCGCCCATGAAAGGGTTATAAATACCCTAAAAAGCTGGGGAATCTCCACGGACGAGATTTTTTTCCTTGGAGGCATCGAAAAAAGTCGAATCCTCGCAGTGTACAAGCCCCACCTCTTCTTCGACGACCAATTAGCCCATATCGCAGGCGCCGCCCCTCTTGCCGCCTGCGTCCATGTCCCCTTCGGCGTGGCCAACAACTGAATAGAGACTTATCCCTTGCGTTTCTCCACTGCCTCCAGTACTATCCGCTCCATGATCCGTATCACCAAGAAAGTCTTCACCGACCTCGCCATCTACATGATTGGCTTCGGCGTGGTGATTGGCGTTGTATTTCCCCTCTTCCTCCTCGCGGTGGGGGTTGATCCAGCCCTCGCCCTAGCCCCTTGGTTTTTCATCCTCTGCGTGGCAGCGGGAATTGTGGTGGGATTGATCAATATCCTCCTCGCCCGGGGCATCGTGGGTTCTAGGATAGAAGAACTGGTGATGAGGATGCGCTATATCTCAAGCCACCTCATGAACGACAAGCACGAAGACATAGTGAACAACTGCAACCCCGAGGAGTGCCTCGTCAAGGTGGATTCCCAGGATGTGCTGGGCGAGAGCGCCTCAACCTACAACCTCCTTGTCCAATCCCTCTTCTCTTCGATCAAGTCTGAGCTCCTGGTCAGGGAATTCACCTCCATGCTCTCCTTGCGCCTTGAATTGGAAGACCTTGCATTGAGCGTCCTTCCCACCTTACTGGCCACCACTGCCGCCGAGAGCGGGGCGATAATAATGGAAAGGGACGGCGAGTTGTTCCTCGTCGCCACCCATAGGGTCAACAATCCGGAAAACCTCCTTAAAAACGATGTCCTCGTCGAGGCGATGAAAACCCGGAAACGCCGTCTTCTCGATCTGCCGGAAGGAATCGTCGTCACCAGCGCCCTCCTCGACTATGTGCCCAGGCAAGTATGCATCGAGCCCCTGCTTTACCACGACATCGCCTTGGGAGCGGTAGTCCTCGCGGCCGCCAAACCCTTCAGCGAAAACAGCCTCCACTTCCTGGACCTGGTGAACGCCAGCCTCGCGGTGGCCTTCCGCAACTCCCTGACCTACGACCAACTGCAGCAGCTGGCAGCCAACGATTCCCTCACCGGAATGTATAACCGCAGATTCGGCATGGCCCGCCTCCAGGAGGAATACGGGAGAGCCCTCAGATCCGGCTCTCCCATCGGTCTCTGCCTTTTCGACCTGGACCATTTCAAGCGGGTCAACGACACCTACGGCCATCCCTTGGGCGACAAAGTATTGGCCCATGTATCCAAGCTCATCCGCGGGGTGCTCAGGGAAGGCGATGTGGCGTTGCGGTACGGCGGGGAAGAGTTCTTGATAGTCCTTCCCGGTGCATCCCTGACCGATGCCTTTCAGATCGGCGATAGGATCCGGCGGGTGGTGGAAGAGACTATCTTCCAGCACGGCTCTCAGAATCTCAACCTGACCATCTCGGGCGGCACCTCATCCTGGCCTGATTACGACGCCTCCTCGGCGGACGCATTGGTGAGAAAAGCGGACGAAGCCCTATATCAAGCGAAAGAAAGCGGTAGAAATCGTATTATTGCGTTATAATGACCCTATCAAGGTTGGCGGAGGGCTGGAGTGATCGATACGAACGCGCTGCAGAGATATTCCCTGTTCGGAGGGGTGCTCCCCGAACAAATCGAGCATATCAAGCCTCTTTTCGGACTGGCCCGCTACGACGCGGGCGATGCGCCCATCCGGGAGGGAGACCCCAACGACAAGATTTACTTCATCCTAGGCGGAAGGGTGAGCGTGTCCAAGCAAGGGGTGGTCATCGCCGAATTGGGAGAGGGGGAGACCTTCGGAGAAATGGAACTCATCGATGTCATGCCCAGCATAGCCCGCATAACAGCCCTTGAACCGCTCGAGGTAGTCACCATCTCGAACCGAGCTCTGTACGAAATTTCCAAGATCGAGCCCAAGGCCTTCGCCCTCATGATCATGAACCTTGCCCGGGACCTCTCCAGGCGCCTCCGCCGCATGGACGAGCTAGCCTGCAGATGAAAATTTATGCCGGGGACGGGCGGAAGTGGGAATGCAAACGTTCATAAATCCGCCCTCCGTACAAGGCTTTTATACCTATTTCGTCACCGGGAAGTGACGTTAAACATTGGGATGTATTCTATTACATTCAGATATCGTCTACTGTGATGTAAACATAAAGGTGACGATGTCGGTGTAATTCCCCGCCTCGAGAAAGCCAATAGGACCGGTGGTGAATCGAAGAGGATAGCTCAGGTTTGTTGCCGTGTTGCTATTATAAACGCAGGGGCTGAAACTCTCATAGTAACCAAGGCCTCATCGCCCGCAGGGTTGATCTCCCCAAAATCAGCCATGGATGAGGTAAAGGATATTGAGAAAGTCTCTCCTCCAACGCTCGTGAGGGATACGGTTATGTTTCCCCCTGTAGCGGGCGTTAACACACCACTCGGAGCTGTTGTTGATCCAACATATAGAAAGAAAGTAAAGACATTAGTATAGGTCCCATCTGGTATCTCTCCTGTGGAGCTATACACATAAAAAGTGAGATTTCTTGAGGCGGTGCCGCTCGTCATTGATCCTGATAGGACACTGGTGGATGCTTGGTTAATAGATCCAATCTCCGTTGAAGCGCTAGTTGTCCTGCGGATGGAAATATTTGATGAGCTGTCGTATAAGTCAGACGGGTTAAGATACACTCGACGAGAGCCTGGTAAATAATTTCCGTATGCAGCATTACCGATAAGTAGGTAAAAATTCACCGATCCAGCTGATGAGCTTCTGGTTATGGTGACCGTCTTTTGGCTTGAATTTGCTTGGGACCAGTCATAATTTGTTATGGTTGCATTGACGTTCGAAATGCTCCATGTCACCTGTGAAAACAACACGGAACCGCAGAAGAGAGTGAGGAAAATTGTAAAACCATACTTTTTCATATACCCTCCGGCATAAATGTCGGATATTGACAGGATACTCCACTTTCTTCGCAAATAAATCAAGGAGTGCTTATCAGAAAAGTTACGAATTTATCACGGATTTAGCAACAAAATAACAAAACATATGATTAATCATGCCGGGGACGGGTGTCGAACCCGCACGCCGCTTGCGCAGCAAGGGATTTTAAGTCCCTGGTGTCTACCAATTCCACCACCCCGGCGAACCGCGCTAGGATGATAGCCGCTTAGCCCCAGGCCGGTCAATCTGCTTTACAGGAGAGCGGAGACCTGCCGGGAGACTAGGGCCCGGCGGCCGGGCTTAGTCTTCGCACTCCGAAAGAATCGCCACGCCCGCCGAGGCTCCTATCCTTCCCGCGCCTGCTTCCAGCATGGCGGTGGCGTCGATCCTGGTGCGGATGCCCCCCGAAGCCTTGACGTCCAGCGCCTCCCCAACGGTCTGGCGTATCAGCACTACATCCTCCACCGTGGCGCCTCCGGTGCCGAAGCCCGTGCTGGTCTTTACAAAGGCTGCGCTGGCAGCCACCGCGGCGCGGCATGCGAGGATTTTCTCCTCCCTGGTTAGATAACAGGTTTCGATTATCACCTTCACGATTGCCGGCTTCGAAGCATGGACAACCGCGTCGATGTCGTTGCGGACAAAATCCCAATCTCCACTCTTCGCCTTTCCTATATTGATGACCATGTCGATCTCGCCGGCTCCCTGGGCCACCGCCTGCCTAGCCTCCTCCGCCTTGATCCGGGTATCGTTGGCACCCAAGGGAAAGCCCACCACGGCGCAGACCGGTACCTTGCTTCCCTTGAGCTCTTCCGCGCAGAGGGAAACCCAGCCAGGATTCACGCATACCGTAGCGAAACGGTACGCTTTCGCCTCGGCGCAAAGAGTTTTTATGGCTTTTTCGTCCGCAGTCGCCTTGAGCAAGGTGTGGTCGATAGTCGATGCGATCTCGGATCTTGTCCATTTTTTCTTCATGGAGACTCCTCCTTATATTTCGAACTTATATTTCAAAACGACGAGCCAGGTACTCCCGCCTCGTCGCGACCAATTCCTGCAGTTCCGAGAGCATCCGCTGATCGGCGATCCTAGCGATGGGAAACACGTGTAACTCGGTCTCGTCGGTATACCGTTTGATGAAGCTCACATCCGTGACATAGCCGAGGCTGATCATGTTAGAAATCCTGTCCGCGCACTTGAGGACCTTAGCCCGCTGGGAGCCGAAATCCCTGATCCGAGCCAGGAAATGGACCTTGGTCTCTATGGGGCGACGGGTGACCTCCAACACCAAGGTATAGACTTCAGCGGATTCTTCGTCGATCGCGAGGATGCTGTCCCTGTCTATCTCGGGAATGTCCTCAAGCAGGTCGTGGATCACCGAGGCCTTGAGCAAGACCGAATCGATGTAGCCGTAGTCCATGAGGATGCTCATGGTGTCCAGCTGATGGCGGAACATGTTGCCGCCGGAGCGGCGGCGCTTGCCGATTAGGTTGGTGGCGAGCTGGATGTAGGGGGCGAGATGCATATCCTTCAGCCTCAGCATGGATCCAGAGTCCATAGGGAGGCTATCGTTGTGGGGCGGTGGATCGGCATGGGGTATCCCGGAGAATACATCGGCCTTGAAAGCCGAACCCATCGTCGCGTCCGATCCATCCCCATCGTTCATGCAAGTTCCTCCACGTAGCGGGACAGCTTGGCTATCCTTGCCTTCGTTTCCTCGAGCTTGTCCCTTTCTTTCTGGACAATTTCCGCGGGCGCCGATCCCACAAAGGCGGAATTGGCCA
>VKGY01000021.1:15319-27710 GCA_008080685.1 Spirochaetota bacterium | reverse complement strand
TCCCCTCCCGCCCCACGGTGGTCAATCTCCAATCGGATATCGACCATCCCACCCAGTCCATGGCTGACTTTCTCCATCTGGCCCATTTCTTCGGCGGAGTGGACAAGCTCAAGGGCAAGAAAATCGCCATGACCTGGGCTTATTCCCCTTCGTATGGGAAGCCCCTTTCCGTTCCCCAGGGCATCATCGGCCTGGCCAGCCGCTTCGGCATGGAAGTCTCCCTAGCCTACCCCGAAGGCTACGAGCTCATCCCCGAGGTTGTGGAGCTTTCCAAGAAACAGGCGAAGGCCTCAGGCGGCTCCCTCACGGTTGGCCATTCCATGGACGAAGCCTTCAAAGGAGCCCAGATCGTCTATCCCAAGAGCTGGGCTCCTTACGATGTTATGCTCAAGCGCGTGCCCTTGCTCCATGCGGGCGATCAGGCGGGGCTCAAGGAACTAGAGAAAACCTGCCTGGCCAACAATGCGAAATTCAAGGATTGGGAGTGCACAGAGGAGAAGATGAAGCTCACCAAGGCTGCCAGCCCCTCCATGAACCAGGCCTTGTACATGCACTGCCTGCCTGCGGACATAACCGACGTATCCTGCAAGGCCGGCGAGGTCGCGGCAAGTGTCTTCGACCGCTACCGGGACGACACCTACCGCGAAGCCTCCTTCAAGCCCTACATCATCGCCGCCATGATTGTGTTAGGCAAATTCAAGGATCCCGCAGCGGTGCTAAAAAGCGCCATGTCCAGGAATAACCCCAGGACCTTGAGATTCTAGGCTTCTAGGTCACTAAGCTTCCGGCCTCTCCTTTGGCGCTTCGCGGGCTTTGGCCTTCAGGCCTGAGAAGCGCCACCATAAAGGGCGAAGCGAAAAAAAAAGCTTGTGTCCACCCTCGGCTGTGGTACCATATATCCATCCTATCCTTTCCTCGCGATCGGCTTAGCCATCGGCCTTGGCGCCGCGGCCGCCTCCTGCGCCCTCCTGGACAAGGCCCTCCCTTCCCCTCCCCCTCCCCCTCCCCCTCCCAAGGCGGCCGCGGCGGTGGCAAGCCCGCTACCTAATCTCTCAAGCCCCAAGCCCCCATCGCTTCCTGTCTCCACCGCCCTCTACAGAACGGGAAAGATCGATCCAAGGGCAAAGCTACCCGAAACTTCCGCCGTGAAGGCGGCGTTCAGGGACCCATTCCAGGACGGGCTCAAGCTTCTCACTGAAAATCTCCTTCGGGGTGAGGTGGATCCCTACATGAAGGTCAAGCTCATCCACGACTGGATATGCGCCTCCATATCCTACGACGCAACGATGCTCAAGCAAGGCATGGTAACGAACCAGGATGTCCAGACCGTGCTTGCCACGAGGAAGGCGGTGTGTTCCGGCTACTCCAGAGTGTTTCAGTCAATGGCTGATTTTGCAGGCATACCTTGCGTCACCGTTTCAGGTTTTGTAAAAAACCAGCGGGGAGCCCGGGGCTTGAGCCAGGACAATTCCCATGCCTGGAACCTTGTGCAGGTCTACGGCCGCTGGCACATTGTCGACACCACCTTCGACGCAGGCTATGTAAAAGATTGGGTGTTCGTAAAGAAATACTCCACGGAAAACCTCTTCGTCGATCCCGCCCAAAGCATCTACGCCCGGTACCCCAAGGAAAGCGGACAGCAACTCCTGGCTTCCCCCATTTCCGGCCAGGACTTCCTCAATCTGCCGGACGTGGAGCCGGCTTTTTTCGATTATGGCCTTGAATTCGATTCCAAGCGGATAGCCTGGGAAAACCCGACTCTCGGTCTTTTTTGCTTGGAGCTTAAAGGAAATGACGAAGACATGGTCATAGACGGCGTCTTGATCGGACCGGACGGCAAGGAATTGCCAGGTGCGACCTTCATCCAAAGGCCTGGCGCCGGACGCTATTCGATCCTTGCCAGCATGACGCAGAAAGCCTCCTACACTCTTGAGATCTACGCAAAGCGGCGAGGCGAGGCGAGATTCGACTACCTGATCGATGCCGGAAAATTCGAAGGCAAGATAGTTCCCGCATTAGATAAGGCGGATCGAGTCGTTCTTTCCTCCCTCTTCGAGAAGATCCCCGCCTCGAATCATTATCGATTCAAGGAAGATCCCTTCTCTCTCGCTTCAAAGGACACAGCCTTGCGCCTCCTTGCCGCCGCGGGATTCCCCGCAGATTCATTGCAGAAGGTCTTGAGCCTCAAGCTCCTCAACCAGCGGGCATCGGCGACGTCTTCATATCCAAAAGTGTATGCCAGGTATCAAAATTCCACCGCCGATTCCTTGGCTTCTCCCCTCCTTGGAACTCTCAAGGTTGGCGAGGAAGTCCGCTTCGCTTATCGATCGGAGGAGAGCAAGGAAGCGGCTCTGATCATGGGAGACAAATTTTACACCATGAAAAAGGGTTCCGACGGCATCTTCAGCCTCAGCCTTAAAATACCTGCTTCCGGGCGCATCAGCCTGGGGCTTTCGGAAAACGGCATTGATTACGACATAGCCTTATCCTGGGAGGCTGTACCCAAGCCCTAGGCAAGCCTACCTTGCTAGCCTAGTTCCAAAGGCGATTGGAATTGAAGCAAGGCCGAACTTCACGCCGAAAGCCTCATCCAGTAGGTCAGCCTCAAGGATCCTCCCCACAGGCCCCCGGGCGAGGATTCGGCGGTCTGCGAGAAGGATGGCTTCGTCGGCGACAAACTGGGACAAGGCCACATCGTGGGTGGCGAAAAGAATAGTCTTACCGCGATCGGCAAGGTTGGAGATTACCTCTCCTATCCTCGCGGCATTCGCGGGATCCAGAAGCGAGGTCGGTTCGTCCAATAGGAGGATCCTGGCCTCTTGGGAAAGGCATCGGGCCAACCTCACTAACTGGAACTCTCCGCCCGAAAGCTCCCCGGCTCCCCGCTGGGCAATATCCGTCAATTCCAATTCTTCCAAGGCCTCAAGGGCCTTTTCCCTGTCCCTTGGGCCTGGAAGCGAAAAGGCCCCCACGTGGGGAGCTCTTCCCAATAGGACAAAATCCAAAACCTTGTAGTTGAAGGGTAGCCGCTCGATCTGGGGCAAGAAAGCTATCTCCCCCGCCGTAGCCCGAAGGGAGAGGGCGGCCAGCGGACTCCCGTGGATCAGGACCTTGCCTTGTGCGGGAGACAGCCTACCTCCCAGCAAAGAAAGAAGGGTTGTCTTGCCGCAGCCGTTCGCGCCCAGAAGGGCGATTTTCTTCCCTCTCTCCGCCGTAAAAGAGATATTTTCTAGGATAGGGCCTGTATTCCTCCGGGAAAATCCAAGGTTCTGGGCCTCCAAAGTTGTTGCGGGAGGTGCGAAGATCATCGCATCAGCTCCATATCCCTGCCCGATAGCAGGATCGCGAAGCTCATCGCCCCAAGGAGGGATGTGACGATGCCAAGGGGCAATTCTCCGGGGAATAGGCTCCGGGCTAGGCCATCGGCCACGAGCACGAAAAAAGCTCCTCCTCCCATGGAAAGGGGAATGGAAGCCCTTCCATCCGCGCCAGCGCGGGCCCGCGCCACCTGGGGCACCACAAGACCAACCCACGCTATCACTCCGCAACTGGCTGTCACCGCGGCCACTCCCACCGCCGCGGCTGCGGCGAGGAGACCCCGTTCAACATCTGGCCTAAGGCCTAAGGATCCTGCGACATCCTCGTCAAGGGATAAGATTGTCGCCCTCCACCGTAAGACTACCACCAAGGCCAAGGAGGCCAGGCTTAAAGGCAATAGAGCCGCGAGGCGTTCCCAGGTCATGGAGGAAAGCGAGCCCATGGTCCAAAAGACAATGTCCGGCAGTTGGGAAAGCGGATCTGCGGCGTACTTCACCGCCGCAAGCAGGGATGAAAAGAGAGCAGAGATCGCAAGATTCCATAGCTTTGTTGCATGCCTGCGAGAAGAGCGATGGCTGCGCCGAAGGCCGCTCCCTGCGAAACGCCAAGAAACCCAGCGTCCACCAGGGGGTTTCCGAAGAGGGTTTGAAACACAGCGCCGCTTCCGCCCAGCACGGCTCCGACCAAGAGAGCCGCCAAGGCCCTGGGTAGGCGGATGGAAAAGAGAAGGATCCTGGCTGTCGCATCCTCTCGCAGGGAGAAGGGACTGAGGAATCCTGGCTTGGGATAGCGTCCCGAGAGGAGGTACAAGGCCAATGCCGCAAGGATCGAAACCGCCACGGCCATGGCGAATTCCCTCGACCCTTGCCATCTTTTTTTGTTCATAGTCAGAAATCGCCGGCCAAGCGAGGCAATATCGCCTGGTCGAAAGTGTTTTTGTCCATGCGATACATGAATCGGAAAAACTCTTGGGCCGAGTCCATCATTGAAGAGCCGGCGAATTCCTGGGGATACAGCTTCCTAGCAAGCCACTCGAGGCCCAAAATCCAGCGGACATCGGGTTGGTCCCAGGAGTAATAATCCTGAGGGAATCCGAAAACCCTGCCTTTTTTCACCGCCTCCACCCCCCCAAGGGCTGGCTGGGCAGCGAAAGCCCTGGCCGCCAGGCGGGAATCGCTTCTATAATCCACTACAAATACGTAGTCCGGATTCCATGCTACAATCTGCTCCGCGTTGATGCTCGCCCAGCCCGCGCCAGGGTTTGCCTTGGTCCATACCGGCGTCCCGCCCGCCATTTCCACAAGCTTCGTCTGCATCCACGAAGCCGGCGGCGCCTCAAAGGCGCCCTGGACGGAAGATCCGCCCTGAACCAGTAAAACTTTGGGGAGAGATTGGGGATTTTGCCCCTGCCCCTCCACCTGTCCTTGGATTCTCACCGTTCTCTGCACCGAACGGACTTTTTCCTGGTAATAGCCAACGATTTCCTCGCCCCGCCCCTGGGCACCTAAAAAACTGCCCAGCCTTCGAAGATCCCTGTAGTAATCCTCCGGCGTCTCAAGGTCCACATAGAGTTGCCGCAAGCCAAGGGCATCCAGGTTTGGACCCAGGCTTTTTTTCATAGTGCTTTTCAGGATAATGGTATCTGGCTTCAAGGCCGCGTAGGCCTCGACCCCCGCGTTTCTATCCAGCACAGGCTTATTAATGTATCCAGGATCTATCACGGAAAGGAAGCTACCTAATCCCTGGTCGGCTCCCGCGATGGCTATCACCTTTTCCCCAGCGCCAGGAAAGAGGTAGACCGCATCGGCCACCATGATCACCGCCCTGCCGCCAAGCACAAGGCGGTTCTGGGCGAAGGCCGACACGGCGAAGGCGAGGAAGAAGAAGGCGGCGTAGATTGGCTTCATTCGACTCATGGCCTGAACCTTATACTTCCCTGAGCATGAAAGTCAATGAAACCACCTATGGGGCAATTCCCCTAGCGGTAATCCTCCCAAGGCTTGATCTCCATGCCTTTCTGCTTCACCGAGACAAGAGCGTCGATGAACTGCTTGGCCACTTTGATGTTGGTGAACAGGGGGATATTATAGTCCACCGCCGCCCTTCGGATGGCATAGTCGTTCTTTAGCTCCCGTGTTTCATTGTTTTTTGGAACATTGATTACGAGATCGAACTCCCTTCCCTGCAGCATGGTCGCTATGTTGGGTTCTTTCTTTTCCAAGGGCCAGTGCGCCCTGCGGCATTCTATACCCCGGGACCTCAGGAAGCGGTAGGTACCTCCGGTTCCCCAGAGCTCCAATCCCAGGTCGGCCAGCCTTTTTGCGCTTTCCAGGAACTCGATCTTGTCCTCGAGGGGACCGGTGGAGAGAAGTATCTTGCCTTTCGGAATCCGATACCCCACAGAGAGCATCGCTTTTAGAAAGGCATCGTCCAGGTCGGGGCCTATGCATCCCACCTCTCCCGTAGAGGCCATCTCCACTCCCAGCACCGGATCCGCCCCATGAAGGCGGGAAAAGCTGAACTGCGCGGCCTTCACTCCTACCCAGGGAAGATCCAAGGCCGAAGCGGGAGGAGACCCTGTGTCCTCGTCTAGGATCGCCCTGGTGGCCAAGTCGATCATGTTCACCCGGGAAACCTTGGAACAGAAGGGAAAGCTCCTGGAAGCTCGGAGATTGCATTCTATGACCTTGATTTTATTTCTTTGGGCTATGAATTGAATGTTGAAAGGCCCCGTAATCCTCAAGGCTTGGGCTATGGCGGCGCTGATGCGGCGGATCCGACGGATGGTCTCGATGTAAAGCCTCTGGGCGGGAAGCACCACCGTGGCGTCCCCGGAATGTACTCCGGCGTTTTCTATGTGCTCGGTGATGGCGTTGTAGAGGATTTTGCCGTGCCTGGCCACGGCATCCACTTCGATCTCTTTCGAATTCTCGATAAACTTGGAAATAACCACCGGGTGGTCGGGAGAGACCCCCTTGGCTAAGGCGAGGAAGGAACTGAGGCTCGCCTCGTCCCAGGCTACGTTCATGGCCGCCCCGGAGAGAACATAGCTGGGGCGCACCAGGACGGGATAGCTCACTTCGGCGGCGAAGCCCTTGGCTTCGTCCAAGGTAGTGAGCTCCCTCCACTCGGGCTGGTCGATATCCAATTCATCCAAAAGGCTTGAGAATTTATGCCTGTCCTCAGCCCTATCGATGGATTCGGGGGAGGTCCCAAGGATAACGGCTCCCGCCTCAAAAAGCCTGGTGGCCAAGGTGTTGGGTATCTGGCCTCCCATGGACAGGATCATGCCCTCGGGGCGCTCGAATTCATAAATATCCAGAATACGCTCAAGGCTTAGTTCCTCAAAATAAAGCCGGTCGCAGACATCGTAGTCCGTGCTCACGGTTTCAGGATTGCAGTTCACCATGATGGTGGATCGGCCCAGGCTCCGGGCAGTCTGGATGGCGTTGACGCAGCACCAGTCGAACTCGACGGAGGAGCCGATCCTGTAGGGTCCAGAACCAGGAACCATGACGCCTTTGGAGGATAGCCTTATATCGTGCCCTTCGCCGGAATAGGTCATGTAGAGATAGTTGGTCTCGGCGGGGAATTCCGCCGCCAGAGTGTCGATCTGGCGTACCTGGGGGAATAGTCTGTAGTGCTCCCTGAGGACGCGGATCGCCTTTTCTCCCGTTTCGACCGCCACGCCGATTTGGGAATCGGAAAATCCGGCTTTCTTCGCGGAAAGCAGAAGTTTCCGCGCCAATGGCCTTGGGGCAGCGATGATTTCGGCTTCTATCCTCCGAACCTTTTCGATTTTATGGAGAAACCAAGGGTCTATAGCCGTAAGGCGATGGATGGAGGAGACGCTCCAATCCCTTGAGAGGGCTTCGTACACCGCGAAGATGCGTTTGTCCGTGGGCTCTCGCAGTGTCTTCCTGAGAGCTCCGTCCTCGAGGCTTGAAAAGGCGGGCAGCCTCGACAAGCCTGGATATCCCATTCCGGTCATCCTCAGGGCTTTCTGGAGGGCTTCCTCGAAGTTCCTGCCAATTCCCATCACTTCGCCGACAGATTTCATTTCGCTGCCAAGGTGGGTGTCCACCTCCTTGAACTTAGAAAGGTCCCACCGTGGAATCTTTACCACGCAGTAGTCCAGGGCGGGTTCGAAACAGGAAGCGGTGACGCGGGTGATCTGGTTCGGTATCTCGGCCAAAGATTTCCCTAGGGCGAGCTTCGCCGCCACGTAGGCCAGGGGGTAGCCTGTGGCCTTGGAGGCAAGGGCGGAGCTCCGGGACAGCCGGGCGTTGACTTCGATGATACGGTACTCCGAGGTCCTGGGATCCAGGGCGTACTGGATGTTGCACTCCCCTACGATGCCGATGGACCTGATGACCTTGAGGGCGACGCTTCTCAAGCCGTGGTACTCTTCGTCGGTGAGGGTCTGCGAGGGTGCCACGACGATGCTTTCCCCTGTGTGGATACCCAAGGGGTCGAAATTTTCCATGTTGCAGACGGTTATGCAATTGTCCCCGGAGTCCCTCACCACCTCGTACTCGATTTCCTTCCATCCTCCCAGCCACTCTTCCACTAGGACCTGGGGAGATAGGGAGAAGGCCTTGGCGCACCGCGTTATCAATTGGGCTTCGTTCCTGCAAAGCCCCGAACCCGCCCCGCCGAGGGCGAAAGCCGCCCTAAGCATGACAGGGTAGCCGATCTGTTCCGCCGCCGCCACCGCCGCATCCTGATCCAGGGCGGCGATGCTGCGGGGAGTGAAGGCGCCGATTCTCTTGAGGCGATTGGCAAAAAGTTCCCGGTCTTCCGTGAGCCGTATTGCTTCGACCGGTGTCCCCAGCACCTCGACCCCATGCTTGTAGAAAACTCCTTCATCATAGAGTTCCATGCCGCAATTCAAAGCGGTCTGCCCACCGAATGAGAGGAAGATTCCTTCCGGTCTCTCTTTTTCTATGACCTTTTTGACATATTCCGGGGTTAAGGGGAGAAAATAGGTGGCGTCAGCCATGCCTTCGCTGGTCTGGATGGTGGCTATGTTGGGATTGATGAGGATGGACCTGATGCCTTCCTCCCTGAGGGCTTTGAGGGCTTGAGAGCCCGAATAGTCGAACTCTCCCGCCTGGCCGATCTTGAGTCCGCCGGAGCCGAGGACGAGGACGGATTTCGGCGTTTTCATCTGGGCCTCCTGGAGGTTTCTGCGAATTTCGCCGATTGGGCGACGAAGTCTTCGATCAGGAATTGGGTATCCTTTGGACCGGGACAGCCTTCAGGATGGAATTGGACCGCGGAGAAGGGTTTCTTGAGCGAACGGATTCCTTCGACTGTCCCATCGTTGGGATTGGTGAACCACGGTTCCCATCCCTCAGGCAGGCTGTTCTCCCATACCGCATAGCCATGATTCTGGCTGCTCATGAAGCACCGTCCGCTTTTCTTCTCCTGGACAGGCTGGTTTTGGCCTCGATGCCCATAAGGCAGCTTGTAGGTGTCGGCACCAGCCGCGAGGGCCAGGATCTGGTTGCCAAGGCAGATCCCAAAAATCGGTCGCCCGGCCCATTTGACAGAAGAAGGCCATCATACTCGATTCCGTCCAAGGGATGGTCCCAGGGAAGGCGTATCACCCGCGCGCCGGTCGCCAGTAGCACCCTGAGGATATTGGATTTTACACCACAGTCCAGGAGAGCGATGGTTGGTCCGCTTTCCCCGGAAGCCTCGTATATCCTCAGGGCTTCGCAGGAGACGGCGGCCACAGGTTGGGAGGTTTCCACCTGGTCGTCAGGCGCTTCAGCCCCATTCACGATCACCTGGCCTTTCATGACCCCCGATTCCCTCAATCTCCTTGTGAGCGCACGGGTGTCAACCCCGGAAATGCCTGGAATTCCTTCGTTTTCCATCCATGCGGGATACAACCAGGGCGCTCACGTGGATTTTATCCGATTCAAAATGGCGCGCGATGCCAAAGGAGTCCCGGCTCAGCCCGGGAATTCCGTAGTTGCCCGCCAGGGGGTAGCAGAGGCAAAGAATTTGCCCTTCATACGATGGATCTGTCATTGATTGGGGATAGCCGACCATGCCCGTGGAGAATACTACCTCGCCGCGGACCGAGCGAGCCGCCCCGAAGGATTCCCCCGGATATTCGCTTCCATCCTCCAACCGAAGGATGGCCGATTTGGATTCTGACCTCATAGTCTTCTCCTTTGCGCGGCGTTTGCCTACCCTAGCTTCGGCATAGAAAAAGATCAAGAGGCTTTATGTAAATATTATGCATATTTATTCAATTCTATGGGAGGAAATCCCCACTTAGGCCATACTTTCGACAGAGGGCCGCATAGGCCTCGGGAGTGTCCAGGTCTTCTAAAATGGCTGGATCAGAGGTTTCATAGATTCTGTACGATTCCTTTAAAAGGAGGTCTCTGATTCTTTCGCCGCTCTTGAGTGCATGAATCTTTGCTTCCAGCCGGAAAGGCGCGTATACCGGGTGGCCTAGCAGGGAGGGTTCGCTTCCCCGCAATCGAGGAAACAAGGGGGAATCTTCGTCTTTTGCGGCGGCTCTGGAAATTTCCTTAAGCAGGGCTGGGCTCAGGAAAGGCATGTCCCCATGGTGGATAAAAAAGCCGCCCGGCTGGGTCTCCAATTGTTTTCTTAAGCCGGCCAATCCCCTTTGCAAGGATCCCGTCATCCCCTCTTCCCAATCGGGGTTTTGCACAACATGAAGGCCTGGAATGCCTGAGGCTTCCGCTTTTACACGCGGGCCATCCGAACCTATCACAAGAACCAAAGGGGAAAATACCTGCGCCAAGATCCAGGCTGTCCTTGCGACGACGGAAACCCCATCCATGGGCAGAAGAAGCTTTTGCCTCCCCATCCTCGAAGACCCGCCCGCCCCAAGGATCAGGCAAGGAAATCGGGAAGGCAATCGGGGGTCAGACCCCATAGATTGAACGGAGCCGCGCTATCTCTTCTTTTGTACGCGAAGGAGCCGGCCCCCCCGGTTGGTCGCGTCTTAACACGCACTTCCAAGGATTGAGATAGGCCCGTAGGACCGAGGGATCGAAGGCCGGATCGCCAAAGAGGGGATCGGCCGCCCTGATATCCTCGTCAGAAAGTTCGGGCAGCCGCGCCTTCTTCGAAGCCGCAGCGGCGATGAGGTTTTTCGTGGCTTTGTAGGCGCCGCGGAAGGGAACCTTCAAGCCTACGAGGTACTCTGCCACGTCGGTCGCCTCAAGGTATCCATCAGCCACGGCGGCTTTCATCGCCTCCACGCATGGGGCGAGGGACGAGACCAGTATGGCGAAGCTTCCCAGCGAAGCAACTGTGGTATCTTCGATATCGAAAAAGACTTCCTTGTCTTCCTGGAGGTCCCGGTTGTACGCGTAGGGAAGGCCTTTCTGCATGACTAGGAGGGCCTGAAGGCCTCCAAGGAGGCGGCCTGTCTTACCCCGCAAAAGCTCGGCGGGATCTGGATTCCGCTTCTGGGGCATTATGGAGGACCCCGTGCTGGCGGCATCCCCAAGACTTGCGAAGCCATACTCGGTGGAAACCCAGAGGGCGATGTCCTCGCTTGCCCTTGAAAGATGGATTCCGATGCTTGGGGCGCCGGAGCCGAGAGGGCATTCGTCCGCCCTCGCCCTCCCGTCGGCGAGGCGTCCTTGATCCCTTTCAAGCGCCACGGCCCAGGCTAGGAGATGGTGGGCCAAGGTCACCGGCTGAGCCCGCTGGAGGTGGGTATATCCAGGCATCATGGTTTCAGTATGGGCTTCGGCGAGATCGAGGATTGCAGCGATGGCGCGCCTGACAGCTGCAATCGCTCGATCGTAAGCCCTGAGGATATGGAGGCGGAAGGCGACGGCGACCTGGTCGTTCCTGCTTCGGCCCGCATGGATGGCCCTTCCCGCATCCCCCAGCCTCCGAGTGAGTTCCGCTTCGATGAAGGAATGGACATCCTCGCTCGAGGGATCGACGACAAGGCTTCCAAAGGCGGCTTCGGCGGCCATCGCCTTCAAGGCGGAGACCAGGGCGTCTGCCTGGGAGGTGGAAAGGATGCCCTCCTCCCCTAGCATCGCGGCATGGGCGGCAGAGCATTCTATGTCCTCGGGAAGG
This sequence comes from Spirochaetota bacterium, assembly GCA_008080685.1. Lineage (GTDB taxonomy): Bacteria > Spirochaetota > Spirochaetia > Treponematales > Rectinemataceae > VKGY01. Next base: position 16,301 of record VKGY01000021.1, on the reverse strand, counting down.
AGGCGTTTGTCCACGGAAAGGGAAGATAAAAACCTATCCACCTCGGGATGGAGCCCGATGCTTCCCGTGCCAGCCTGCCAGAGTGTCGCCATGGCCGATTCCTCCTCGAGCCTTCGCCTTTGGGCGCTTTTTAATCGCCCGAGGGAGCAGTGTATCCCGAATTTCCCGGTTTTACCACGTCAGGACCAGCGGCGCTTCCGTGGGTCGCAACCCGGGCCGCAAGCCTGGCCCTCACCTTGGTGGGGAGGCCGAATAGGTTGATGAAGCCTGTGGAGTCGTGGTGGGAGAAAAGCGGCCCTGTCGTGAAGCTCGCGAGGCTCGCATCGTACAAGGAGTAGGGAGAGGTTGCGCCGGCGGAGAGGATCGAGCCCTTGTACAGCTTTACAGTCACGGAACCGGTCACCACTTCCTGGGTTGAATCTATGAAAGCCTTCAAGGCGGCGCATAGGGGGGAAAACCACTCTCCCTCATATAGGATCTCCGCGAAGCGCTGCGCCACTGTCAGCTTGAAGGAGAGGGTCTTGCGATCCAGGGTCAGCTGCTCTAGCTTGTCGTGGGCTTCCATGATGATAGCCCCGCCCGGAGTCTCGTAGACCCCCCGGGACTTCATGCCCACCACCCGGTTTTCCACCATATCCACGAGCCCCACCCCATGGGTGCCGCCCAAGGCATTGAGGGTTTTCACAACCTGGACCGGAGTCATGGCTTTGCCGTTCACCGCCACGGGAACACCCTTTTCAAAGCCGATGGTCACGTATTCAGCCTTATCCGGAGCTTGCTCGGGAGGAACTGTCATCTTGAGCATTCCCTCGAACTTCGGCTCATTGGCGGGATTCTCCAAATCCAGACCCTCGTGGCTGATATGCCAGAGATTATCGTCCCTGGAGTAGGAGTCGGACTTCTTCATGGGAACGGGTATCTTCCTCGCCTCGAGATACTCGATCTCCTCTTCACGGCTTTGGATATCCCAGATCCGCCAGGG
>VKGY01000021.1:0-15306 GCA_008080685.1 Spirochaetota bacterium | reverse complement strand
ATCACCTCCATCTCCGGGGCGAAAGCCTTGACTCCAAGCTCAAAACGAACCTGGTCGTTTCCCTTCCCGGTGCACCCATGGGCGACCGCATCGGCCCCTTCGGCCAGCGCAACTTCCGCCAAACCTTTGGCCAGCAGAGGCCTGGCGGCTGAGGTGCCAAGAAGGTACTTTTTCTCATAGGGAGTGCCTGCCTTCACCAAGGCCCATAGATACTCGGAAACAAACTCGTCCTTTTGGTCGAGCTTTATGAACTTGCTCGCCCCGGAGTTTATGGCCCGCTTCCCCATGGCTTCCCAATCCGCCTCCTGGCCCACATCGCCGCACACCGCGACAACCTCGCAATCATAATTTTCCTTAAGCCAAGGGACGATGACGGTAGTGTCAAGGCCGCCAGAATAGGCAAGGACAATCTTCTTTTTCATGGTTATCTCCTTTGGATAAATATTTTATAACGATTTCAGCCACGACGGAGGCGGAGGGGTCTATGAAGGGTTTTCTCGATAGAACTATACATCCACACGATCATAAAGAGCATTTTATACATATTATTACAATATTTCAAGTATTTATTCAAATATTATGCATTTTTAATGAAAGTACGGCATAAGAAGCGCGGGAGGATCAAGATCCTCCCGCGCTGTCTGGGAGGCCGGAAAATCCGGCCGACCTAGGCTTACTTCCAGAAGCTCATGTCCAATTCTTTTTCCGTCTTGGCTACTATGGCGGTCCCTGCGATGTCACCGGTTACGTTGAGGCTGGTGCGGCCCATATCCAGGAGAGCGTCGATACCAAGGATCATGGCGTAGGCTGCTGCCACCGCCGAACCTTCTGTTACTTTGAGGCCTATCGACTCGAGCACCATGAGCAACATGATGGCGCCGGCTCCAGGAACTCCCGCAGTACCTATGGAAGCCAAGGTGGCGGTGATAATCACAGTGAGCTGTTGGTTGAAGGTGAGGGGCTGGCCTGTGGCGTAGCCTATGAACATGGCGCACACGCCCAGGTAGATGGCTGTTCCGTCCATATTGATCGTGGCGCCCAGAGGGAGGGTGAAGGAAGATATAGTCCTGGGGACTCCAAGCTTCTCCTCGGTGCACCGCATGGTGATGGGCAGGGTTCCGGAGGAAGAACGGGTGACAAAGGCGGTGATCATGGCCTCGTTGGCGCCCTTGAGGAATTTCATGAACCCGAGCTTGTAAATCGAGAGCAGGCCGCCGTATACGCCCACTAGGTGCACAAGGAGGCCTATGTACACAGTAAGGGTGACGATGAGCAAGGGGCCTATGGCCCTGGGTCCCTGCTGGGCGAACACTTGGGCGATCAGGACGAAGACGCCGATGGGCGCGTACTGCATGATTCCCGCGACGATTTTGTACATGGTTTCAGCGGCGGCATTGGTGACGTCCAACAGCATGTCGCCGGCCTTGGCCAGGGTCTTATTGGTTGAATCCTTGACATAGGAAAGCCCGAGCCCAAAGACTACTGCGAAGAAAATGATAGGCAGCACATCCCCCTTGGTGAGAGATTCTATGGGGTTGGTGGGAACGATGTTGAGCAAAATCTGGGCGATGGTGGGCACCGCCGCATCCCTGCCCTTGATCGCCGCGTCTCCCACAACATTGAACCCCGCGCCAGGCTGGAGGATATTGGCGAATACCAAGCCTATCGCTACCGCGAAGGCGCTGGTAAGAAGGTAGTATACCATGATCTTGATGCCTACCTTGCCCAGCCTAGAAGGAGCGATGCTGGCCGCGCCAGCCACCAGGGAGAAGAGAATAACCGGGACGACGATCATTCTCAAAAGGCGGACAAAAAGATCTCCGAAAAACTTGGAATTGTCGACGAAGGGTTTGACCGACTGGGGAGAAAAACCCAAGACGATGCCGACCACCGCGCCGAGCACGAGACCGATGAGTATCCGGGCTAGTAGATTGGACTTGAAGTACCAATCCATAGCTCCCTTCTTTTTCTTCGTTTCAGACATCGACTCCTCCTTGTATGTGCTTGTTCCACTGCGAATAATAAACCCAATTCCCTGAAAATGCAAATATTTTGTTGCATCGCCTATCGCGGAGGGTGTAGTATTGGGGCGATGAAAACCATTGGCGTCCTCGGCGGGATGGGCCCAGAGGCAACCGCGGAGTTCTTTTTTCAATTGATCGCCTGCGATCCCTGCGCGAGAGACCAGGACCACGTCCATATCGTCGTCGAATGCGATCCTTCCATCCCCGACCGCACCGCCTTTATCCTAGGCAGAGGAGAAGACCCTCTTCCCTCCATGGTTCTGGCCACCGAGAGGCTAAGGGCAGCGGGCGCACAAATCGCAGGAATTCCCTGCATAACAGCCCATTGCTTCCTTCCCCGCCTCAGGGCACTGGCTTCCCTCCCCTTCATCTCAGCCCTGGAAGCGATGGAAACAGCCCTATGCGCTGAATACCCGGGCATTGAGAGCCTCGGCATCCTCGGCACCGCCGGATCCAAGGCTGCGGGGATTTATGAAGCGAATCTTAAGGGCAGAAAAATCCTGTGGCCTGGTGAAACTATCCAGCACGGCAAGGTGATGGAAGCGATCTACGGCTCAAGGGGCATAAAAGCGGGATTCAGGGGCAGCGACTCAAAAGAACTTCTCTTGGAAGCCGCAGCCGCGCTCAAGGCCCAGGGCGCCCAGGCAATAGTCGCGGGCTGCACGGAAGTCCCCTTGGTTTTGTCCCAGGATGCCCTGGATCTGCCCTTCATAGACCCCATGAGGATACTGGCCAAAGCCCTGGTTGCGGCGGCGAGGACTTAGCCTTCCAGGTCCGATCCGTGACGCATCCTCTCCTTCTCCTGGATGTTCCTGATGAAATCCTCCATGTACTTTCTCGCCATATCCTTGCAGCCTAGGCCGAAGGCTAATGCCAAGGCCAGGGCAAGGGCGGCGAAAAGCAGGATGAACAAGGTGCTCACGATGGTTTGGCCAAGGCCTATCTGCTCCAAGGCCATGGTGGCGACGATGAGGTAGCCTGCGTATTTTATCGCCTTACCGATGAGGACAGGGTTGTGGATCGCGGCGTTGCGGGCGATGGTGATAAAAAAATTGGCCAGGAAGGTCACCACCACCACGCCTATGATGACCACGATTCCCGCGGTGAGGGCTCGCGGCAAGGCCGAGCGCACCCACAGGGAAATGGACTGGGCTGCATCCAAGTCAAGGCGGGCAATGGTATTTGAAAGGGTGAGAATTATCAAAAACCAGAAGGCGAGGATGCCCAGAAGCTTGGAGAGCGAGTACCCCACATTCCCTTTCTTGAGAAATCCCGTGATGCCCGTCTTGTCGCTCAAGACATCAAATTTCAATTTCACAAGGATCCGGGGGATCAGGAATTTCGCCAGGATGGCTATAAGCCATCCGACAATAAAGGTAACAAAGGCTGCGGCAAGAGGCGGGAGCGAGGCGAACACTTCACCAACGTAGCTCACTATTTCATTGACATTCATTAGATACCTCCAATATCGCCCTCGGTGACGAGCCTATGGATCTGCTCCACCGAAAATCCTTGTATGCCCAAGGTTTCCACCGTCCGTCCCACCGCTCGGTAATCAGTGCCGAGCATCAATTCAGCCATGCTGATAACCATGTCGATCGTGGGTGTTGGGATGCCTAGCATCCCGCCGATGGATGACAGGGGTACAAGGCTCATGGGGACGTCCTCCCACACATAGCGGTGGTTGATCGTAGCCGGCGCCTTTATCCCCGAGTACCCGCTCGACGCCTTGATGGCGGAGAAAAGATCTTCGCCCACGGAATCGTAGGTGAGGTAAAGCCATTCCCTGGCCGAAACCGTGCGGATTCCCAAGGCTCTTGCCACCGATAAGCGCTCATCGTCAATGCGTTGGAGGATTTTAGCCACGGAAGGTGAAATTCCTTGGAGGTAGTACTCGAAATTTCCTCCTGTCGACTCGATCCACCCGGCATTCAAGAGCGTGAGGGCGGGATGGAATACCGCACCTATGTTTTCAAGGCTGGTGGCCAGCACATTGGAACCTGCGGTGAAGGACGGGAAGGCTTGGTTTATAACCCCTAGGGCTTCAGGGGTCATGTGGGAAGGAAGGGCGCTGCAGGGAACGCCGTTTTTTATCCTGTAAATCCTTCCCCTATGGCGGTTGAGCATCCTCGAGGCATAGAGGAAGGTTTGTGCCTCCATGATAACAGGCTTAGTAGCGCAGCCTTCGCGCCTTAGGACTTCCCTGAACTCCAAGGCCCCGCCCGTCCTTCCGGGATTGAGGACGACGATCTGTCCATCCTGGAGAAAGGGAGCCATTATCGCCGCCAGGGAGTAGTGGGCGGTGGAGGGAGTGACGATCATGATGACATCAGCGGCTTCCACGGCGGTCTTGATCGAAGAAGTAGCCACCTTCACGGGACCGAAGCCGTCCACTTCCCCCTCAAGGTCCACACCTCCGTACCAACGGATAGCGTTGAGATGCTCATCTGTCCTGTTGTAAAGCCTGGTTTCAAACCCCATGAACCCCAAATGCCCCGCCATGCACATGCCGCCATTGCCCGCTCCGGCCACGCACCACACGGCGGATTTTCCTTTATCCCTCGCTTGGGCGAGAATGGTGTTAACCGCAGCCCAATCAGATTTTTTCAAATTGAAGTCTCCTCGTGATCGAGTCGATGCGCGAAGCCAAGGACAGGGGCTTGCCTTCATGGTCCACCGCTTTCATGCCTCCGCCTATAATGCGCGTGGGAATGTTTGCCCCTGGAAACTCGTCCTTGCAGGACGTGAGCCAGGGAAGGGGGAAGGCTCCCACCTTCAGCATTGCGTAGAAGCCCTGTGGAGAATATGGATTGGGGATGCTCTTCTCCAGGGCCGCTGCCATTGTCCTGGCATCGTGGAAAAGCGATTCCTCCCTCTCCGCCAGGTCGGGGTTTCTTTCGATTCCTTCCATCAGCCCTTGGGCTTTCATGCGTCGATATTCCGCAAGCCCATGCCGGGTAATCTTAATGGATTCCTCCATGATATCCGGATCAGCCAGGGCAAGGGCTTCCGAATAGCTCACCACGTGGATGATCTGAGGGCTTGTGGAATCCTTGGGTTCTATATCATCCATCAGGGCAGTGACAGCCGCGAGCTGCGCCTTGGCTTTTTCCGGATCTGGAGAAAAATAATCCAAGCCTCCCCGGGGTTGGAGATATACCCTAAAATCTGGATCTTCAAGGCTCCTGACCATGCGAAGCAATGCCCTCGCCTTGGCGAGATCCTGTATGCCCCATGTATATTTGGGCGTGTTGAGCATGATCTGAAGGATGAAAGTTTTTATGCCGAAGTTTTTCGCTGCCTTGGCCGCGAGGTAACCCGAGGTGACATATCCCAGGTCGTCGGTACCCCGGAAGCCGAAATGATGAGGGACGTTGGCCTCTAAGGGTTTTCCCGTGGAAGCGATGCACGCCATGGCCTCGAAATGCTCGAAGAGGTTATCCATGACACTGTTGGGACCTCTGCCGTCCATCTTATTGAACCACCAGAAGGATAGGGCGTGCCAGGCTATGTCTATGGTCTCCTCGTACATGCGCGCCAATGCGGGAACCTTCTTGGTGCCCGCGTAGGTGCGGACCAGCATGGGGCGCGCAGCCCTCCATACTTCGGCATACTCTTCCCGGGTGGCGATTGGAACCCCACCCCCGTCTATCTTTCCTTCCCAGGATTCTCCGAAGTTCGACTGGGAAAGTTGGGAAGAACCTATTGACAGGATATCCAGGTATCCTCCCCTAGCCAGGCGCTTTGTCCAATCTAGGAATTGGGCTACCGCCTCTTTCCGATCCGGCGCATAAGGGCCTGCGTGCACGCGCATGAGAGGTGGTAATCGGTTGGCCATGCCATGGGATATCCTTTCGGTCACCCTGTCGCCCCAAAGACCGTAGTTCGCATAGCCCGAGCGATCAAGGGGCTTCAATGCGAGATATTCTCTCCGCAAGACCAATTCTTCCCCAAACTTTCTCCGCGCAAGGTCGTATTTCGCTCCTAGGGATGAGTCAGATGGCATCATATCCTCGGGTATGCCGAGAATCTCCATGGTTTCCTGGGGAGTTTCGTCACCCTTGAAGACTCCCGCCAGGCGAGGATAGCGGGCCAATGCAGCCTCGCATGCCGAGGGGAGTCCGGAGAAAAACACAGCCCGGATTTTCCCTCCCTCCGATGCGAGAATTTTTTCACGCTTTAAAAATGCCATGAGAACGCCAAAGAGCCTCAACGCATCGTCGGGATTGAGCCGATAGCTGAAACCAAGAAGGGTTATCCCTCGATTCACAAGCCATGAGCGGAGATTCGCCCCACCCTCGCCCCTCGACAGAGCTTCCAAATCCTTACAGGGCGCCTCGTCGGCGATGTACGCAGGGATGCCGCATTGTTCCAGTATTTGGGAAAAGGCAAGGATCCCCAAGGTATGCACATCGATTAAAGGACGGATTAGACCAAATACGTCGCCCTTGGCGATTTTGAACACTATTGAACCTCCATTACCTTTGGTATAGTTTAATTATATGCAGGATACCACAATTTTAGCAAAATCCATTATAGAAGACAGAGTATGATCTTTCGAGACCGACCCGACGGAACCAGAGTGAGGATTCCCCACGCGATCAATGCTATAATGCCCTATATGATGCGGGGAAGGAACGAATCGGCCATCTACTACGAAAAAGATGTGGACATAGAAAACGCCCTTCATTACGTAAAGCGTAAAAACGATATGATCCCGGCGGAGGAAGAAACGGCGAGGTATTCCCTCTTCGCCCTCGTCCTGGCCGCCATCTTGAGGACCATAGCCCTACGGCCGCAGCTGAACCGCTTCATCCACGGAAGGGCGCTCTACCAGAGGAATCACATAGCCTTCTCCTTCATCGTCAAGCAAAAGCTCCAGGACGAGGCTCCCGAAGGAAGCGCTAAAGTATTCCTGCAACCCCAGGAGAACCTTGAAGCTGTCACCAAGAAAGTAAACCAAGCGATCAGCCATGTGCGTCAGTATGGCGAGGGTGGGGATGGGGAAAAAATCGCCAAATTGGTCCATGCGATTCCTGGTGGAAAGGCTTTGGTGATAGGACTATATCGTATTCTAGACAGGCTCAACCTTGCTCCATGGGCTCTTCTCAAGACCGATCCCCTCTATTCCACGGTATATATCGCAAACCTTGGCAGCATTGGGCTTGACGCGCCCTTTCACCATCTCTACGAGTGGGGCAACGCGAGCTTTTTCGTAGTCCTGGGAAAGCTGCAGCAAAAAGAAGGCAAGGGAGCCCACGCCGCGACGAAGCGGCATCATCTGAGTTTCAAGGTTACCTTGGATGAAAGGATTTCCGACGGGTTGTATTTTGCCCGGTCCGCCTCGATTTTTGCCCGCCTTTTGGCAAAGCCCGAGCTTCTGGAGCTTCCCCTAGAGGAAGCCCGCGCCAAACTGACCCCTTAGGCGCTCTCCTTTTTTATCGCCGGGGCAGGATTCTTGCTGGTTTCCGACGCCTTGCTGGTCTCTGGCGCCTTGCTGGTTTCCGGCGCCTTGCTGGTCTCTGGCGCCTTGCCCGCCTCAGGCTTCTTTTTCGCATCCGTAACATAGAACCCGCTCCCCTTGAAAATGACACCGGTTCCTCCGCCGATGACGCGCCGTACCGAACCGCCGCACTGCGGGCAGAGGCTCAAGGGGGCTTCCGACATGGCCTGGAAGACTTCAAAGCTGTGGGTGCAGGCGCGACACTCGTATTCATAGGTAGGCATAAAGATGAACCTCGATTTGCTAGGGTTGTGGAGTACAAATGAAATATATCAAAAATGCCATTTTTCGTAAACTACAGGCCTCGGACTTTACAAAAGGCCTTTACCGCCCTATCGATATCCGTCCGGGAATGTGCGGCTGATATCTGGACCCTGATCCTCGCCCTACCCCGAGGGACTACCGGGAATGAAAAGCCGATCACATAGATTCCCTCTTTAAGCAAGGCCTCGGCCATGGCCGAGGCCTTCTTTTCCTCATACAGCATAACCGGGCAGATGGGATGAAGGCCAGGACGAAGATCGAAGCCCGCCTCAGTCATGGAAGCGCGGAAGACTGCGGTATTGGATGCCAGCCTGTCCCTTAATTCCGTGGAGGATTCCAGAATATCCAGGGCGGCAAGGGTTCCTCCCACTATGCCGGGGGCGAGGGTGTTGGAAAAAAGATAGGGCCTGGCCTTTTGCCGCAGATATTCAACTATCTCTTTTTTTGCGGCGATCACCCCCCCGGAAGCACCTCCCAAGGCCTTCCCGAAGGTTGTGGTGATGATGTCAACCCCGCCCTTGACCCCGCGATACTCCCAGGTTCCCCTTCCCCGTTGCCCGACAAATCCCGTGGCATGGGAATCATCAACCATGACCAAGGCCTGATAGCGTTCCGCCAGATCGCAGATGGGTCCAAGGTCGGCGATATCTCCATCCATGGAGAAGACTCCGTCCGTAGCGATCATAATGATCCTCGATCCTTGGGCTTCCTTGAGACATCGCTCCAGGCCTTTGGCGGTCTTCCCCGTGCCAGGGTCTATTCCTTCCGAATCCCCCATGTCGCCATGGCTGTAGACCTACCGCTTGGATTTGCAGAGCCTAATTCCGTCGATTATGGACGCGTGGTTGAGGCTGTCGGCGATTATGGCGCAATCTTCGCCCAGGAGGGGTTCGAAAAGGGCCCCATTGGCATCGAAGCATGAAGAAAAAAGGATGGCGTCCTCCATGTCCAGAAAGTCGGCGATCCTGCGCTCCAGCGTTTTATGAGGTTCCTGGGTGCCACAGATGAAACGTACGGAGGCAAGGCCGTATCCCCAGGCTTCGGTCGCCTCCTGGGCCGCCTTCCTTACCCTGGGGTCGTTGGCGAGGCCAAGGTAATTGTTGGCGCAGAAGTTGAGGACTTCGCCGCCTGAGGCAACCCTAATCGTCCTTCCCTGGGGGCTTGATATGATGCGCTCGCGCTTATAGAGCCCCTCAGCTTCCAGGGCGGCAAGGGACTTTGACAGGTCGTCCTTAAGCTTTCCGTACATACGCTACTCCCCCCGGATGGGTTAGATTTTCGACCGGCCTCGGAAAAATCCCAAAAAAGAACCAGCCAATCCCCCGGCGATATGGGCGAACTGGGAAATATTGTCCTGCTTGACCAAGGCATCCCATACCTGGCCTCCCAGATAGACAACCATGACAAGTATGAAGGTCAGGGGTATCTCGCCTTTGTTGAAATTGGTGATGGAGGCAAGGATGATCATCATAAAGACGATGCCCGAAGCGCCCAGGAGCACTGTGCCGGGGAAGAGGAACACATTGAGCAGCCCCGTTGCCAGGGAGGTGATGAACACCGAGATGAGGACAAAACCCGAACCGTAGGCCATTTCCAGAATAGGGCCTAGGAGGAGTATCATGGTGAAATTCCCCATGAAATGCTGGACCGAAGCATGGCCGAAAATATAGCTCACCAGCTTGATGTAATCCCCGAAGGCCTTGGGATTGAAGGGCGAAGGGGTGGAGAACCACAGCCCGGTCAGGGAGGGCGCTAGGGTGATGGAAAGGCCGAGGACGATGGCGGACACGAAGGTGAGGGTTAGGGTTACAGGGGCGTTGTAGCGTATTTTCATAGCATTACCTCCAGCGGTCGAGATTGAGGAACAACGATACGGGGCAGTGGTCCGAACCCATGACGCTGGCTTGGATGCCCGCTTCCACCATGGCATGTGCGAATTCCGGATTCACACAATGGTAATCCAGCCTCCATCCGACATTGTTGGCCCTGGCGCTAGGAACCCTGTAGGTCCACCAGGTGTAGTTGCCGGGTTCGGCGTGGAAATGCCTAAAACTGTCCACATAGCCGACGGCGATGAATTTACTCATCCATTCCCGTTCTTCGGGAAGGTAGCCCGGGCTTTCCTCGTTCTGGTCGGGGCGCGCGAGATCGATGGGTTTGTGGGCGATATTGTAATCCCCCGCCACGATCACATGGCGGCCTTCCGCGCGCCGGGCGTCGCAGTAGGCGAGAATGGCGTCGCAAAATCGAATCTTGTAGTCGATCCTGGCCCCTGCGTCTTGGCTGTTGGGGAAATAGGCGGAAATGAGGATAAAATCCTCGAAATCGGCTATCACCGTCCTTCCCTCAGCGTCGAACTCCGGAATTCCGAGCGACCCTACGTTCACGGCGGGTCTTTTGGAAAAAATGGCGGTGCCCGAATACCCCTTCCTGGCTGCGCTGGACCAATAGGTGCAATAGGGGCGCCCATCCGCGGCCTTAGGTTCCTTGAGTTCGCCGGGGAGTTGGTCGGGCTGGATCTTGGTTTCCTGCAGGCAGATGAAATCGGCGTCCTGGGCCGAAACCCATTCTAGGAATCCCTTTCCAAGGCAGGCTCTGATTCCATTCACATTCCAGGAAAGCAGCTTCAGCATGGTTTTTCCTTCTTTATTATGTACCGAGGATGGAATCGATGAGCCCCTTGAGCGCGGGATCGATGGCAACCCTGCACTCTTCGTTTCGAATGTCGATCTGGAACACCCCATCCTTGAATACGACGGGGCCTGAATCCTCCAGGGTCCGGGGGTCTTGGTCCTCGGCGGAAATATTGTCCAGGGCAAGGACATATCTATCCTTGCTGGAGGGTTTTGCGAGGCCGCACTTGCCTCGGGCGGGATTTTCCCTCCGATAGGAGGAGGCATATCTTCGAGGTCCTTGCTCGAACCCTGGCCACTGGTTTTCTCGGTCGATTCTCATACTCTTGGCCAAGGATACCCTGAAACTCTGTCCTCTGCCATACCCATTGCGCGGTTTCGATGCTAGAGTAGGCGGGTGGCAAAGGTACCGGGGTTTGAGAAAAATATTTTCTGTTCATGGCTTCTTTTCTTATGCTTTGCCATGCTTTTCTTTGGACTTTGGCCGGGAAAAGCCTCCTGCCAAGCCGTCCGGGGCATGGAAATCCTGGCTAATATAGATACCGAGCGGTTTTCAATTTATTTCCCTCTCTCGGCGGAACCCTACGCCCGGAAAATAGCCGATGTGGCGGATTTGACCTTGGAGAGCCTGGAAGCCCTCTTCGGCGCATCCCTCCCCTATCCAAAAAAAGGAAGGTCCCTATCCTTGTCACGGATTCGCAGCCCTGGCTCAATGGCTATTTTTCTCCCTACCCGTCCAATCGCATCGTCATCTTCGCGGCTCCCGCCGGCCTTGGCAGCTTGGCCAGCTTTGAAGACGAGGCGGCTTCCGTCCTCCTTCACGAGCTTGTGCATGCCCTAACCTTGAACGTCAAAAGCGGTTTTTGGCGGTTTCTCTCCACCATCGCAGGCGACACGGTGACTCCCGTCGCCTGGATCATGCCCAAGGCGCTCGTCGAGGGCAGCGCTGTTTGGGCCGAGAGCCTGGATAGGTTCGGAAGGCTTGACGACCCTGCGGCTCTCGCGCCAGTGGCACTGGATTTGGACAGGGGCGAAAGGTTCGGCTTATGGGATGTGTCGGGACTCCTTGAATATCCGGGATCGGGAAACTCGCCCTATCTGTACGGCGGGCTATTCGCCCACTTTCTTTACGCTTCCTACGGAGCGGATTCCCTGCCCTCCCTTTGGGAGGAAGCGGGAAAGGGTAACATTTTCCGCGGTTTCCTCGGGTCCGCGGATTCAATAGGCCTGCCCTCGGCGAGTCTTTGGAAGGACTTCGGACTCTGGCTTGGCCAGGAATTCCCCGGTGTTTCCACGCCGGAGGATGAAAAGACCTGGCGCGCCCACATTCGCGTCGTGGAACCGGGCGCCGCGCACCTTGGTCCCTTGGCCATTGGTCCCTCGACAATCGAGCCATCAGCCACAGGAGCGGCTTCTTTGTATTATGTGGACCAGGAGAAAGCCCAGCTCCGGGGACTCGCGCTCTCAGCCCTTGGCATCCAGGAAGGGCAGCCGAAATCCCTTCTTGCCGTAGACGGCGGCTTAGAGGAGATCCACGTGCTCTCCCACGATTCCGAGAATCCGGGAGTCCTCCTCCGCCTACGATGGTACAAGCGCGAGGCTGGCGGCGGATACAGTCCCGCGTCGTATCTTTTCGATCCCTTGAGCAAAGGGTTATTTGAATCGAAGGAGGGAGCTTCCGCGTCTCCCGGCGAAGCGGTGCGTAACAGAATTGAAGGCCTTCCTTTTCTCCACCAAGCGACGATCGCGGAAAAGGGCCAGAGGATATATGGGCTGGCCAGGGTAGGGAATTCAGTCCTCGTGGGAAGACAAAATACATCTTCCAAAGAGGGCGAAGGCATGGAGTTTCTGTCCTTGCCGAAGGAACCCTTGCGCGCCATCCGCTCCCTCTCGGTCGATGGGGCATCGATGCAAGGGCATACAAGGATCGCCTTAGGCTTCGTGCCCCAAGGCGGCATCCCCTCCTTGGCGCTTTTGGATTGCCGCGCCGACGAAACCAGGCTGTGGATCCAGCGGAGACCCCTGCCCGGGGGAACCGGGCGCCCTTCCATATATGGCAGCCTTGTTGCCTTTGTGCGGGATGAAGGCAGGGGAAAGAAAGGGATCGGAATTCTCGACCTTGCATCCGTGGAAACAGCCGGGTTTGGGTTGGAAGATTTATTTGATGAAATTCCCGTCCGCTGGGTTCCTCTGGAGGAATGGCGCGCGACCGCTGGCCGTGATGCTCCGACCCAAGAGCCGCTGGTTCGCCAAGAGCCGCTGGTTCGCCAAGAGCCGCCGGCTCGCCAAGAACCGCCGGTTCCAAAGACAACTATCTTCCCCCGCCTTTTGGAGACGGCTCGGTATCCCTTCTGGGGAGATGCTACTCTGGGGATGCGGATGGAAGGACAGGATCTTTCCGAACGCCTCGTCTGGAGCCTCCAAACCGGGTGGAACCTGGGGCAGAATCGTCCCGAGCTCGAGTTTTTGGCTGAAGCCTCCCTTGGTGATGCTTCCCTGCGCCTTGGTTTCCAAGACCTGGCTGTCCCTTCCCTCACGGGCGACCCATGGCGGTTTTTCATCGCCCAGCTCGGGTATGGACATATATGGCCGATTCTGCCCGCCCGGCGCAGGTTTTACCTTGATGCCGCTGCTTTTCTCGCCCCCTTTGATTCCACCTATGGGCTTGGGGACTATTTCGCTCCCTCGTTCGAAGGCCTCGCCGCAGGAGGTATCCTCGCCCTGGGCTACTCAAATTTGAGGATCTCATTATCCGCCCCATTTTCAACGCTCGGATCGAAATTCGAGGCAGGCCTGGAGCTGGAATCCCAAGACTTTGGAAACCCTCTTTATTCGATTTCCGCATCGTCGTATTACGCTCCCGGAGCCATCTGGCCGAAATTAGAGGTCTATGGAAGCCTGGCCCTCTCTAGGACGCTGCGCTTCGCCCCGGCGGGGCGTAGACTTGAAGTTTTTTCCGGCGCGCCAACCTCGGCCTATCGCCCTTCTTCAATGGCCGCGACATACCCCAGGTTCAAGGAGTACGAAGCCCTGGACGCCGCCTCGCCCTGGTACGGCTTCGTGCAAATCACCCAGCCCCTTGCCACCCTGGATTTTACCGAAAAGGAGGAGCCGTGGAGGCTACGGTTCCTCCCCTCGCCGGCGGCGCGGAGGCTGACATTGGAATCAGGCGGCAGGCTGGCGGTGCTTAAACATACCTCGACGGCCATCTTCCCGGGAGCGGTGTTCTTTGGCGCAACCTTGGATACAACCTTGCTTGCGGGGCTCGCCGCAGTCTCAACCCTATCTTTTTCCGCGGAGGTTTCCTACGCCACCGCTTCCCCTAGCCTGGGAGGCGGTGAATTCCATCTTGGGTTCAGGATCGGAGTCGACTACTGATGAAGGTCAAACACCATGCTTCCCAAACCTGGGAAGGCCGGCTCAAGGCCCAGGCGAGGGAGACCCTCCGCGTGGAGATCGAAGCCACGGGTGGAAGGGAAATTTTCGCCATCGCCAGTCTCGATACCCGCGGCATGGTAAACAAAGTCTCGGTTGTGGCACGGGGTTCGGAGACTGCGGTTCCCGCCTTGGGTTCCTATTTTGAAAGGGGCTCCGTCCTGATCCACAACCATCCCTCGGGGATACTTTTCCCCTCCGAAGCGGATGTGCAGATCGCCGCCGAGGCGGGAAGCTACGGCGTCGGCAGCTACATTGTGGACAACGAGGTGGACAATGTCTACGTCGTCGCCGAACCGGCTCGCAAGAAGGCGGCAAGAAGGCTCGATGAGGAAGGTTTGGCGGCCGCCTTGGACAAGGGTGGGAAGCTTTCGGCATCTATGCCATCCTTCGAGCCCCGCCCTTCACAAGTGATGATGACGAGAGATGTCGCCGCCACCTTCAACAACGGAGGCGTCCTCGTGGCAGAGGCGGGAACCGGCGTGGGGAAATCCTTCGCCTATCTCCTGCCCACCCTTGCATGGGCCCAGGGCAACGAAGACAAGGTGGTGGTATCCACCGCCACCATCAACCTGCAGGACCAGCTCTACTCCAAAGACATTCCCCTTATCGCCTCGATGTTCAAAAAAAAGCCCAAGATCGTCCTCGTCAAAGGCAGATCGAACTATCTTTGTTCTCGCCGCCTCAGGGAGGCGCTTGAGGAAGAAGGACTCCTTATGGCTGACGATCACCCCTTGAGGAAAATCTACCAATGGGAACTTTCCGGCGCCTCGGGCGACCGATCCGCCCTCCCTTTTCGAATCGACGATCCCACCTGGTACAAGGTTTGCTCGGAAGCTGACGCCTGCCTTTCCCTTTTATGCCCTTTCAGAGAAGCCTGCCATGTGATAGCGGTCCGCAAGGAGGCTGCCACGGCGCAGCTTATCGTGGTTCAGTGGACCAGACCTCAATATTGCCTTCCTATTCAGGCCTTATCCTGGATGAAGCCCACGCGATAGAATCCAGCGCCACAAGCCTATTCACCGAGAGCCTCTCCCTGTTCGGAATCCAAAGGAAAATGTCCCGCCTCCTAAGGAAGTCCAGAAAGGGCCAGTTCGGCTCGCTTTCCAAGCTCGCCCGCCTGTGCCCCGACGCCCAAGCCCTGATCCAGGGTTATGAATCGAACGCGAGGGATTTGTCTGCCGCCCTTGATGATCTCGAGGCCGGATCCATGAGGCTCTTGGGCAAGGAATATTCCATCCGGCTCAAAGACTGCGCAGGAGCCGCCGAATCGGCGTTTCGGGAACCCTCAGGCAGGGCGCAACGCGCAATGCTCAAGATTTCGGTCCAGGTCGGGGATTTCCTTAAATCCTTGCCCGAAGAAATTGCCCAGGAGGGCGCGGTGCATGAGACACACCTTGCCATTCGAAGCCTCAACGACACGGCGGAACTTCTTGGGAGGCTGAAA
>VKGY01000203.1:1188-3544 GCA_008080685.1 Spirochaetota bacterium | reverse complement strand
CCCCTGGCCAGGCTAAGAAAATCACAGGCCAGCAGAATGCATCCAGCCTGGCCCCGGGTAAAAAATGATGCATTATGCCGGATAGCGCGGCGTGCTCCGCCTATCCGATGCATGTATTGCGGAAATATTGAACTAAGCAAAATTTTTTTGACATATTGAAATATTTTGACTTGCCAGAAGGATGTCCCGCATGTAAAATCGGCTCCTAATCATGCTTTACAGAGTATACCAATGAAACAAGACCTCATGACAACGTCGCAGTCTGTCAGATTGGGACTGATGCTGTGCGTATTGTTCCTTGCAGTGCTGATGCTGCCTGCGGGATTGAGCGCCCAGGAGCAAGGAAGGTATCTTGATGCGCAAGAACCCAGCAAACTCTCGAGCTTGCAGCGGAATCTTCAATTTCGACTGGCGGAATATCTGGCTCCGGACGCGATTCGAGGCAAGATCCCCCTCCTTCTGGGATTAGCCGCCTTATATGGGATAGTACATTCACTGGGCCCGGGGCATCAAAAAACTCTTCTCGCCGGCTATTTCATTTCCGAGGACGCATCCATGGGGAAGGTGGCCGCGGCAACGCTAGGATTAGGTGTTCTCCATGCATGGTCGGCGCTATTTCTGGTTGGCGTAACCTATCTATTGGAGAGAACGCTCTCCGCGGCCCAGATGGATAAAGGCGCCCAGTTCATCCAGGCATTGGCTGGATATTCCCTGGTTGCGCTATCCGCATGGATCTTATACTTGCGGGTAAAATCCGCGCAACGTCGTTTGTCATATTTGCGAAAACAGACCAAGACGGGAACTCCGCGTTTCGTTCCTGTTCATGGCCCACATGGATTAAAACCGAAAAATTCCATAGGTCCGGGATCCGACCATGATTGTCCCACCTGCGCAAGTCTAAAAAAAACCCGAACAACCCGAGCTCCCCTTTGGGGACTGGTAGTGGCAGGAGGGCTTTTACCTTGTCCTGGAGCAGCGATGTTGGTTCTTCTTTCGGTTCGGACAGGAAATTTCCTTATTGGCGGATTGGCAATCATTGCCCTATCGACAGGGATGAGCGTCACCCTATTTATCGTCTCCATAGCAGCCAGGAAACTTAGGCAAAAAATGCTGGCATCCCCGCGCAGATATGTGAACTCTTCGCGACACACAGTTATTCGTTCAGCCCTCGAGATAGGAGGAGCCTTGATGATACTGTCCTTCTCCCTAGCCTTGGTAATCTAGAAAAGGAACGCCCATGAGAGAAAGAACCAGGAAATTCCGTATCCCGCTCATAGCTGTCGGCATATTCGTGCTATGCACGATCCCGTTGATCCTTCTGCTTGCATCCATATCAAAGGACGGCATGGCCCAATCATATGATTCCACTCAAACTTCGCGCCCTCCCGGGATTGGAGACCCTGTGGGCGACGGCTTTTCCGAGAAAATTGTTCGCGTCTCCCCCATCCCTCCCACCGGAACAATCAAAGTGGGAGACGATTCCTTTGAGGGCATCTACAATGAGGTATATGCCAAACCCGACCAGTATATCGGAAGGGAAATCGAGGTGTCCGGCATGGTGGTGCGGGACTCGCGACTGGAAAAAAATCAATTTTTAATCGCCAGAAAGCTTCGCTGGTGTTGCGAGGATGATCAATACCTTATCGGCTATATCGTGAGATGGAATAAAGAAATGCCCGAGGACGGCTCCTTTAAGAAAATCAAAGGCCGCATCCTGGGTAAGGAATTCGTTGACAAAGCAAAGCGTGTTCGCCCTACTCCTTTCATAGAAGGTGGAGGGGTTGAGCATGTTGCCGATTTATCGGTCCAGGTATATCCTTCCCCCTTTGTGTCCCCCATGACAATCCCTGGAAGTGGCAAACAATAGCTGAAACACGCGCTTCGATCAAAGCAGAGGCCGTCATCGAAGCCTATGCCAATGTCCTTCACGAAGAAGACATCTTCCCCCGCGCTTCCGTGGATTCTCCCAACCTCGATGCGCGCCACTTTTTGGGGTGCGGAATATTTCTAGGCGTAATCCAAGAACTCCTACAAACCCTCGCATTTATGCTGAAGGATTTCAATGATGCGGCGGAGGCGTTCCTCATTGAAGCGATGCTCCCTCCCTGGATCGAAGCGGGCCGTTGTGGGGGAGCCGGACCATCTCTTCCTGATTGGTCACCGTCTAGCCCTTAATCGCCTTGAGCGGGGGAGCCTCTTCCAAGGGACGCGAGTCTCTTACAGGCCTGCGCTTCTACGCGCATCAAACTTGAATGGGCCAATGTATTCGCTGGAAAATTAGAACTGACAGTCGAACGCCTTGTCAAACCTCCACGCCGAAGATCGCCCGGATGGCCAGGCCTACCACAAAGGAGAA
>VKGY01000203.1:0-1154 GCA_008080685.1 Spirochaetota bacterium | reverse complement strand
ACAAAGGAGAAGGCCGCCACGCCCAAGCTTATGGCCGCCATCTCAAGGAACTTGGCCTTGAAATCCTGGCTCTTCGCCACGGCAAGGTAATAGTTGAATCCCGCGATGATGGCTATGGCGATGACAAGTGTTATGGCCAGGCTCAGGTAGATCCATTTTCCCGTCTGGGGCAGGACGAGATAAGGCATGACAAGGAGGACCACGGTAACAAGATATGCGACACCGGTATACACGGCGGATTTCTTAGCCCTTGGGTTTCCTTCAGCCTTGGAGGCCAGATAGTCCGAGGCGGCCATGGAAAAAGCCGCCGCTATCCCCGTTATGATACCGCTTATGGCGACGATGCTTCCCCGCTGCAAGGCGAAGGTGAGCCCCGCCAGGGTTCCCGTAAGCTCCACCAGGGCATCGTTGAGCCCTAGGACGATGGAACCCACATAGATCAGGCGCTCCTCGTCTATCATGGCGATCAGGGCTTCCTCGTGGGATTCCTCATCCTGGCCAATCTTCACCGCCTCGGGCACCAGATGGGCCACCTTGGCATAGCCCTCGCCTGCGTCCTTTTCCACCTTTTCTAAAAGCTTGAGGGCGAAGGTAAGCCCTAATATCCTGGCCGCCAGATTCAAAAGGAAAATGCGCAGGCCGTAGGCGGGGACATCCACGCCGGAAATTTTTTTCCAAAAAGCATAATGCCCCATTTCCGCCTGGGCCATATTGGCCAACACCGCCGCGTTTTTCCTGTCCTTGGTCGACTTCGCCAAGGCTCCGTACAAAAGCACCCCGGTGAGCTCCTCCCGTTGGAAGCGGAGTATGTCGTTTCTCAAGCCTTGATCCAAACTAACCTGTTCCATCCTTGTCTTCCTTGTAAATCCTGTCTAACTCTCCGAGTCTAGAACAATAGGAGCTGAAGGCCGTCGGAGGGCAGCTCAGGCCCCTTGGGCAGGGAAAAGCCCTTGAGCACCTTGTTGGACGCGGCGAGGACGGCGAAAAAATCGACCCTTGGCTTGAGTGCCGACGCATCCAGCGGCCGGTCGATGCCCACACGTCCGCAGACGATATGGGCAACGCACGCTGCCTCCCATTCCTTTTCGTCCTTGTCCAAATCGGAACGGTCGCGGTCGCAGACCGCATAGGACTTTCCATTTATCTCAACCGAC
>VKGY01000020.1 GCA_008080685.1 Spirochaetota bacterium | reverse complement strand
TTTACATGGTGGACGGAAGAAGGGGCCTTGCGGAGGAAGACAGGGAATTTCTCGCCGCCTACCCAAAGACTCTCAAGATATGGAATAAAATCGACGCTAAAGACTGCCTGCCCGCCTTAGAAGGCTGGATTCCCCTCAGCGCCAAACAAGGGGGGAGCCTCGGTGTCCTGGAATCCCTGATGGTGGGCGCCGTAGGCGAAACGTCCTCTGAGGTGAATCGCGAGGGAGCGGTCAGGATCGCCAGCGCGCGACAAAAAAGCCTAATCGACCGGGCCCGGGATTCAATCGCAGCTGCCCATCGCGGCTTGGAAAACGGCGATACCCTAGATCTGGCCGCCCTTGAGCTGAAGGATGCCATGGACGCTATCGGCGAGATCACCGGAGATATCGTGACCGATGAGGTCTTCGACCGCATATTCGGCAGTTTCTGCCTCGGAAAGTGAGGATAGGGTGAGCGATTACGAGGCTATCGTCGTCGGCGGAGCGGACAAGATTCATACTCCTTTTCACTCCCTGGGCTTCGATATCCCCCGCGGGGTCTCTCAAGCCCGCGGTATCCACGAGGCGGATGGCGAAGCCGCCCATCTCCAACCAGGCTTCGAGCCAATCTCGGGTGGTGCCGGGCTCGGGGCTCACGATCGCCCTTTCCTCCCGGACGATACGGTTGAAAAGGCTCGATTTGCCTGCGTTGGGCTTTCCCGCCACAACGACAAGGATCCCCTCCTGGCGAAGCCTTCCCGCGGCGTAGCTGGCGGAGAGCCTGTCCAATTGGACCTTTACGGCGGCGAGCTTGTCCAGGTAGGGAAGCGAGGAGGAGGCATCTGAATCCGGGCCCTCCTCCTCAGGATAGTCCAGCCTAGCCTCGATTTCTGCGGCCACATCGATCAAGGATGTCCGGATTTTTCCCAGCTGGGAGGAGAGAACCCCCGCAAGGCGATCCAGGGCGTCCTTCCGGGCGGCTTCGCAGAGGGCGCCGGACAGTTCGTTCACCGCCTCGGCTTCCACGAGGTCGGTTTTTCCATTGACAAAGGCCCTGAAGCTAAACTCTCCCGGCAAGGCGGGGGCGAAACCGATTTGTTCCAGCACCGCAAGGAGGGTTGAAACGATCGCAGCGGAGCCGTGGCACTGGAATTCCACTGAATCCTCTCCGGTATAGGATTGGGGAGATCGAAAAACAGCCAATAGAACCTGATCGATTTTCTCTCCCGTGCCGGGATGGATCACATATCCGTGAACCAGCCTGTGGGTCTGCGAGCCAAGCAATGTTTTTGGCCGGGAAAAACAGGAGGCGCAACGCTCTATGGATCCCTTGCCCGAACATCGCACCACAGCGACGGCGGCCCGCCCTGGATGAGTAGCCAGGGCGGCGATGGGAGTCTCGGTGTCGAGATAGCTTCGCGACATATTGAGAGCTAGACGATACCGAGTTCAACCCGTCGCATCAAGCCGTCCAGGACTTTCGCGAAGGCTTACATGGACTTCCAGTATTTGTAGTACTTTCTCTCGACTTCTTCCAAGCCGAGAAGCGGATAGAACTTGTAGTTTCCCTGCTCGGCGAACATAAAGCCATCCCTCAGAAGCTTGTAGGAAATCTTGTCTATTGGGCAATCCAAGGAGAGGCCCTTTACGAATTTGCCTGGAGTGCTGCGGATTTCGCTTATCGCCTTGCTAAGGCGCGCGGGATGGATTCCCGGCACATAGCAGCGGATGAGAGGATTTTCCTCGAATTCCTTCAGGAATTCCTCGGTGGAAAACTCCAGCTCCGAGAAAAACATCTTCGGCGCGCCCTTGGTGTTGTGGGGATCGGTGATAAAGCGGCCGAACTCCTGGAGGTTGTATTTGGTGAGCACGATGAATTTGACGGGGTTCACTTCAAGGACGATGCGGAACTCCTCGGGGTCCCGGGACCCATCGTAGGGCGCGCTCTCCAAGGCGACATAATCGCCCACAGAATTGCAGAGGTAGAGCTTGCCCAGGGCGGAAAAGTCTATGTGTTCCAAGGCGCGGTAGCTTTTGATGAACTTTGTGGCCTTGGGCCTGCCGTCCTCGTGGGGGATGAGCTCCGCATAGGCTTGGTCGATGTCGAAATAGGGATTGCGGAATGCCGGGTCAATCTCCACGAACATGAGGCGGCCTTCGAAATACCTGGTGGAGCCCTGGACGTAATGGCGGAGGAAATGCTCGGGATCGTATTGGGAAGCTATGAGGGAATGATTGGGATGCAACACAAGGTAGAGATGTTTTTCGTCGGACATGATTACCTCCAGAAGTTTCTAAGCGTGGGCGCGAGGACCAACGCGATGATGGACATGAGCTTTATAAGAATATTGAGCGAGGGGCCGGCGGTGTCCTTGAAGGGATCTCCCACCGTGTCGCCTACCACAGCCGCCATGTGGGCGGGAGATCCTTTGCCTTCAACCTTGCGGGATTCGATGAATTTTTTGGCGTTGTCCCAGGCTCCGCCGGAATTGGACATGAAAATCGCAAGCAAGACGCCCGAGACAGTGGAACCTGCGAGCAGCCCGGCCAGAAGGGCTGGTCCCCCCAAGAGCCCCGCGGCTACAGGGGAGAGGATGGCCAGCACGCCGGGCACTATCATGCTTTTCAGCGCCGATTTGGTGGAAATATCAACACAGGATCGATAATCCGGAATTTCCTCCCCCTTGAGGATCCCGGGCTTAGCCCTGAACTGGCGGCGTACCTCTTCGATCATCGCGAAGGCGGCCACTCCGATGGCGTCCATGGCGAAGGCCGAGAACAAGAAGGGTATCATGGCGCCAATGAAAAGCCCTATGACAACAAAGGGGTTAGTAACGGAGAGCGATGCGGGATCAAGCCCGGCGGCGTCTATGAAAGCCACGAAGAGTACCAAGGCGGTGAGGGCGGCTGAGCCTATGGCAAAACCCTTTCCAATGGCGGCGGTGGTGTTGCCCACCGCGTCCAGTGAATCGGTGACGTTGCGCGTTTCTGGCGGAAGCTCGGCCATGACGGAAAGTCCGCCTGCGTTATCCGCTATAGGTCCGTAGGCGTCCACGGAGAGTTGAATACCAAGGGTGAGTAGCATTCCAAGCCCTGCGATTCCAACTCCGTAGAGGCCCGCGAGGGAAAAGCTGGCCGCGATGGCGGCGCCGATCACCAAGGTGGGCGGCATGGTGGAGAGCATGCCTACGCCCAAGCCGGAAATTATGGTGGTGGCGGGGCCTGTGGTGCAGGCTTTGACGATTCGCTTGACCGGCGGCGTATCGGTGCCTGTAAAAAACTCGGTGATAATCCCGATCGCAGTGCCCGCTGCCAATCCCACGACGCAGGAAAAGGCTATGCCGAGATAGCCGAAGGCATTACCCTCAGGCCCTCCGAACCGCCCAGAGCCTAGGATAAGGCGCGCAAGGGGGAATACCAGGATCATCGCGATTCCGGCGGCGCCGAAGGATCCTGCGTTCAGGGCCCGCTGCGGCGAGGCTGAAGGTTTCATCCTGACGAAGAGGGTTCCCACAAGGGATGCGAGGACGCCCGCCGCCGCCGCCGCGAGGGGGAACACCGCGAGACGAACTTTTACCTCCGGAAAGGCCGCCGCTCCGATGCCAAGGACGGCGCAGCCGACCAAAGCCCCGGCGTAGGATTCGAAGAGGTCTGCGCCCATGCCCGCCACGTCGCCCACATTGTCGCCCACATTGTCCGCTATCACCGCAGGGTTCCTGTGGTCGTCCTCAGGAATTCCCGCCTCAACCTTTCCAACAAGGTCGGCGCCGACATCGGCGGCCTTGGTATAAATTCCTCCGCCCACCCGGGCGAACAAGGCGATGGTTGAAGCGCCGAGGGAAAACCCCGAGAGCACGGGAAAGGTTACCGAAGCCAGCACTGCGACATCGTGCCCTGAATGGATAAGCATAAACCCGAGGACCAGGGACATTCCCATGAGGGCTAGGCCAACCACCGTCATGCCCATGACCGATCCTCCCGCGAAGGCCAGGGCAAGGGCTGGTCCAATGCCGAATTCCGCGGCTTGGGCAGTCCTCGAATTGGCCTTGGTCGCCACTGACATGCCGAACCAGCCCGCAAGACCCGAGCACAACGCCCCAACGACAAAAGCGAGGGCTTGGAATTTTAACGTTCCTGCGTTGAATACCGTCAGGAGAACCGCAACGATCGGTATTAAAATCGCTATGACCACGTATTCGCGAGTGAGAAAAGCCCTGGATCCTTCTTCGATATACCCGGCGATCTTGGCCAGTTCCTGGGATTCGACCTTGATTTTTCCGATGCCCCGTGCCTTCGCGAACGCGTAGGCCAATGCCATCAGGGATGCCGCAAGCGCGGCGAACACCCCTAATTCCATACCCATACTGCCCCCTGCATAGACGATGTATAAAAACCCAGCGCGATCAGTATAGGGTCAAGTCAAGGAACGGGCAAGAAAAAATATTTCCCGACCGGTTGACATCTTTATGCATTTATATTTTCATTGGTGCTATTCTAATGTGGGAGGAGCTTATGAACCGCTCGTTTCCTCTCTATCTGCCCACCCTCGTTTCCATCGCATCAGGAAAGCGTCTTCCGCTCTTCCGACCCTATCGTAGGTAAGGCGTCGACCGCCGCCCCCCACTCACCCAGACATATCCATTGGTCCTCGTTTAATCGAGGATAATCCATCGTATCCAGGAGGATGCGGATGCTGCGTATTGGTATTCTCGGCGCATCGGGTTACGCCGGCGCCGAACTGGTCAGGATTCTGCTTTCCCACCCCGAGGGAAAAATCCTTTATCTCTCCTCCGTGAGCTTTGAGGGGAAAGCTCTCGACTCGGTCTACCCTTCGTTGTACAAGGCGGGGGAATTCGTCCTCATGAGCGCCAAGGAGATCCTGGAGACATCGGAGGTGGTGTTTTCCTGCCTGCCCCATGGCCATGCCGAAAAAACCGCCGGCCAAATATTGGAAAAGGGCGGCTTGTTCATCGATGTCTCCGCTGATTTCAGGTTTGGCGACGACGAGGAAACTTTCAAGACCTGGTACGGCCTGCCCTACGCCCATCCCGACCTTCACGCAAAGGCGGTGTATGGCTTGCCGGAGCTCAACCGCGAGGCGATCCGCAAGGCCAGACTCATAGGAAATCCCGGCTGCTATCCCACCTCGGCTGAGCTAGGTCTCTACCCCATCCTTTCGGAAAAGTTGGCCGATCTTGATAGCATTGTCATAGACTCCGCGTCGGGCGTCACCGGGGCGGGAAGGGAACCCAGCCAATCCACCCATTTCCCAGAATGCTCGGGCTCCATCTCTCCCTACAAAGTAGGCGCGCATCGGCATCAGCCTGAGATCGACCGGTATTTGTCCCAGATGGCGGGCGCCCCGGTCTCCAGCGTCTTCACGCCGCACCTGGCGCCGATAAACCGCGGCATAGTCTCCACGATATACTTCAGGCTCGCGAAGCCCATGGACGCCAAGGCCTTGCAAGAGCATTGCGCTCGCTTCTATGCGGGAGAGCCTTTTGTCCGGGTGCTTCCCTCGGGACAGTTCGCCAGCAACAGAAATGTGGTTTTCTCCAACTTCTGCGACATATCCGCCCACGTCTCGTCCAATGGCAAGACTGGAATTATTGTTTCCACGATCGATAATATGATCAAAGGCGCGGCTGGCCAGGCCGTGCAGAATATGAACATAGCCCTCGGATTGGCCGAAACCGCGGGCATAGACATGATCCCCCCGGCCTTCTAGGCGGGGAATCCGAGATAAGCGAGGTAGGATATGAAGCAAATTCGCGGAGGTGTCACTGCGGCCAAGGGGTTCATGGCCGAGGGTATCCACGTGGGCATCCGGAAAAATAAGGAAAAGAAAGACTTGGCCTTGGTGTGGTCCGAGGTGCCCTGCGCGGCGGCGGCAGTCTACACCACCAACAAGGTCATAGGGCAGCCCCTGGTGGTCACCATGGAACACCTAGCGGACGGCGTCGCCCAGGCCATAATAGTGAATTCGGGCAACGCCAACACCTGCACGGGAGAAGTGGGCATCGCGGCGGCGCGCAAGATGGCCGCCCTCGTCGCCTCGAAGCTGCCCGTAAAAGCGACAGATGTGGTGGTGGCTTCCACGGGCGTGATCGGCCAGCCTTTGGACGTTAGCATCATCGAGTCGGGCATGGACGCACTGGTGGCGGGCCTCTCCAAGACTGGCAATATCTCCGCCCGGGAAGCCATAATGACCACCGACACGGTGAAGAAAGAAGTGGCGGTGGAATTGGAGATCGACGGCGTCCCTGTAGTGATCGGCGCCATGGCCAAGGGCTCGGGCATGATCCATCCCAACATGGCCACCATGCTCGGGTTCATAACCACCGATTGCGCCATTTCCTCGGAAATGTTGCAAAAAGCCCTGTCCTCCTCGGTGAAGAGGACCTATAATCGCGTATCCGTGGACGGAGACACTTCGACCAACGATATGGTGGTTGTCCTGGCCAACGGCAAGGCGGGCAACCCCAAGATCGAAGCGGAAGGTCCTTCTTATGTCGATTTTTGCGACGCTCTGGACTGGCTCAACACGCAATTGTCCCGGATGATCGCCCGGGACGGAGAGGGTGCCACAAAGCTCATTGAGTGCACCATCGAGAATGCGGCGGACGAGGAGAAAGCGGAGCAACTCGCCAAGGGCGTCATCTGCTCGAGCCTCGTAAAGACAGCGTTTTTCGGCGCCGATGCCAACTGGGGCAGGATTCTCTGCGCCTTAGGGTACACTCGGAACGACTTCGACCCCAACAAGGTCGACGTGGCGTTCGAAAGCGCCTCGGGATATATCGAGGTGTGCAAGAACGGCGTGCCTCTGCCGTTCAATGAAGAGAAGGCTAAGAAAATCCTGAGCTATCAGGAAGTGACCGTGTTCGTGGACCTGAAGGAAGGTCCAGCCCAGGCCACCGCCTGGGGTTGCGACCTATCCTACGAATACGTGAGGATCAACGGGGACTATAGGACCTAAGGCAAGGAGCGAATATGATAGCGGATAACGTGAGGGCGGATATTCTCATCCAGGCGATGCCCTATTTCAAGAAATTTTCCGGAAAAGTCATCGTGATCAAGTATGGCGGCGCGGCGATGATAAACGAGGGTGTCAGGAGCGCGGTGCTCCTAGATCTCATCCTGATGCGTCAAGTGGGTATTCTGCCCGTGCTGGTCCACGGAGGCGGGCCTGAAATCGACCGGATGCTCAAGCGCATCGGGAAGGAACGGGTTTTCGTGGACGGGCTGCGCTACACGGATGACGAGACTATGGATGTTGTCCAGATGGTGCTGGCCGGCAAGGTGAACAAGGACTTGGTGTCGCTCATCGCGAGGCAGGGAGGCAAGGCCTTTGGGCTCTGCGGCGGCGACGGTGGACTTTTTAGGGCCACCCGCTATCAGAAGGACGGAAAAGACTTGGGTATGGTGGGAGAAATAACTTCCATCGATACCTCCGCAGTGTCGGCGGCCCTTGAGAGCGGGTTCATTCCTGTTGTGTCGACCATCGCGTTGCGCGACGACGACGAGGCGGGTTTCTACAACATCAACGCGGACACCGCCGCCGCCGAACTAGCCGGAGCCTTGGGAGCGGAGAAGCTCATCCTCCTCACCGACGTGCCCGGCTTGCTCAAGGATATGGCGGACTCGGCAACCCTCATTTCCGTGCTGGATCGGAAGGAAGTGCCGTCCCTGGTATCCCAGGGGCTGGTTTCCGGAGGGATGATTCCCAAGGTGGAATGCTGCGTGAGGGCTTTGGAGTTGGGCGTCGCCACGACACATATTCTGGATGGCCGCTCGCCCCACTCACTCTTGATAGAGATTTTCAGCGATCGCGGCATGGGGACCATGATACTATGAGCGACAAATTTCTCAATACCTACAAGAGGACGGGGCTCGTCCTCGACCATGGAATAGGAGCCACCCTCTACACCACAGATGGAAAGCGCTATATCGATTTCACCTCCGGCATCGGCGTCAATTCCCTCGGCCATGGCCATGGGGAACTGATCGGCGCCATCGCCCGCCAATCGGCGAAGCTCATCCATATCTCCAATTATTTTCTTTCCGAACCTTCGATAGCTTTGGCAGAAGAACTCACCGCCGTGTCGGGCTACGAAAAGGTGTTCTTCTGCAACTCCGGCGCCGAAGCGAACGAGGGCCTCATCAAGATCGCAAGGAAATACGGTTCCTCGAAAAATCCCGATAAGACCGGGATCGTCACCCTAAAGGGTTCCTTTCACGGCCGGACCGTGACCACGGTGACCGCCACGGGGCAGGACAAGTTCCACAAGTATTTCGGCCCCTTCACCCCGGGATTTTCCTACGTTGAGTCCAACGACCTTGCGGCTCTGGACGCGGCATTGGTGAAAACAACTTGCGCCTTTCTCTTCGAGCCCATCCAAGGCGAAGGCGGAGTCAAGCCCCTGGACAAGGCGTACCTCGCCGCCGCCGCGGAAATGTGCGCCCAACGGGACATTCTATTCGTCGCCGACGAGGTCCAGTCGGGGATTGGAAGGACTGGAGCCTTCCTGGCCTGCGAGCTGCTAGGGGTGAAGCCCGACATGGTCGGCGTTGCCAAAGGTTTGGCGGGCGGCGTTCCCATTGGCGCGATCCTGACCGGCCCAAAATGCTCCGAAGTATTGCAGCCCGGCGACCACGGCACGACCTTCGGCGGAAATCCCCTGGCCGCGGCGGCGGCCCGGGTTGTGCTAGCCCAGTTGGCAAAGCCGGGGTTCCTGGCGGAAATCACAAGGAAAGGACAAAGGATCGCCCAGGAAGTGCTCTCCTGGCACAACCCCCTTGTCAAGGATGTGCGAGGTCTTGGTCTCATGCGGGGCATCGGGGTGACCATCCCCCCCGGCGATGTGGTAACCGCCTGCCGGGAGGCCGGCCTCTTGGTGCTCACCGCTGGCGAAGACACAGTCCGCCTCCTGCCCCCCCTGGTCATCACCGATGAGGAGTTGGAAGCAGGGCTTGCGAAGATGAAGGCCGCCCTGGATGTCCTCTCGGAGAATCTATGACGGTGAATTCGGCGGCCTGGGATACCATGTACAAGGAACGAAGGGCTCTCCTTGCCGCCTCCCTGCGCGAGCGCGGCATCGCTGCCGCCCGCTTTGAAGATTTCGAACACCTCAGAAGTCCTTCAGTCCGCTATCTATGCGGCCATCCCGGGGATGCTTTCCTCCTAGTATCAAGCACCGGGAACTCGGTCCTGATTCCCTGGGATGTCAACATGGCCCGTGCCATGTCCCATGCGGACGAAATCCTCCCGTATACCTCCTTTGGGAGGAATCCGGGCAAAGCCACCCGGGCCGCCCTCGAATGGCTCGGCATCCCCCCGGGATCCAAGGTCGAGCTCTCTTCGTCCACTCCCTACCCCTCCTACGTGGACCATGTGGCAGCCTTGGAAGAATGGGATCTGGTATGCCAGGAGGATGGAGCATCGGCGAAGGTACTGTCCCTGCGCGCCAGGAAGGACCCCTCGGAGCTCGAAATCTATGTCCGAGCCTCTGCGCTTACCGACCGCATCATGGACGAGGTGGAGGCGGCCCTCCGATCTGGCGATCTCGCCCGGGAAGTGGATGTGGCGCTTTTCATTGAGAGGAAAGCCTTGGAGGCAGAAGCAGAAGGCCTGGGCTTCGACACCATCGCCGCGGGACCTGGGCGGAGTTTTGGAATCCACGCCTTTCCATCCTACGGAGCGGGACCATTTGCCTCGGAAGGCATGTCGATCCTCGACTTCGGCGTGGTAGTGGAGGGATACACTTCCGATGTGACCATGAGTTTCTTCAAGGGAAAGCTCTCGCCGGAACAGGAACGCAGAGTCGAGTTGGTCCGCCAAGCCTACGATCTGGGCGTCGCGGCCTGTGGCCCCGGAGTCCCAGCCCGGGAAGTAGCCCAACGCGTGGACGACTTTTTCTCCCGTCACGAGGTTGTCATGCCCCATGCCTTAGGGCATGGCATCGGCCTTGAGTCCCACGAATATCCCGGCATCAATCTGCGTGAAGAAAACTCAGCCGTCCTAGAACCAGGCATGATCGTCACCATCGAGCCTGGGCTCTACGACCCCACGCTTGGGGGAGTGCGACTGGAAAACGATATCCTCATCACCGAATTGGGGCATAGGGTGCTTACCCATTCCAGGATAGTAAGGCTTTAGGATTTACCCGGCAGGTTTTTTTTCCTGCGCCTCGACGCGCCTTTGGGTGATGCATCCACGCCGGGGGAAGGCTGGGCGGCATACAATATTGTCTCCGCCAGTCGGCTCCTTGCCCCCGCCTCGATCGCAAGGCGGAGGGCGAGCAAGGATGCTTCAACCCCCTGGGTGCGCAGCTCATTCTCCTTCGCGGCGACTCCTTCCATTTCCAAGGCCGTGCGTGCGGCATTGGCCCTGAATTCCTCGTAGAAATTCCTTACCGCCTCGGCTTCGCCCAGGTTGCCCATCATCAGCTTGATGTCCTGCATGGATAAGACACGTTTCAAGGTGAAGGCAACGAGAAGTATGGCGAGGTGTTCAGGCCCGTATTTCTTGCCCGAGGCTCGGGGCAGCAGCCCAGCCTTGACGTAATTGTTGACCATGGAAGGCGTAACGCTATCATAGGTCCCCAGCATTCGTTCCAAAAAGGTTATCACCTGATCCATGTAAAGTCCGATATCAGGCAGGGCTTCCCAGGGTGGAATCCCTCCGGGTTTTCGAAGGTTCTGGCCATATTCCATAATGCGTTCGCTCATCCATCCACTCTATCATCGGTTTTTCGCAACCACAAGATATGGCATCCTCCATGTTGACATATCAAAAAACTCTTTATATTATATTATTAACGACGTATTATGGTATTGTTTACTATATTGCGCCGTAAAACCGTCGTGGAGGCTCTCATGGATTTGGCTGGTGTGAGTTCGGTGTATCTGTTTGGAGATTCGGTAGGAAGAGGAATAATCCTTGATGCCGACGGAAAGTACTCCCCCTTCTCCGAGAGTTTCGCCCCTGCCGCTGCAAAAAAATTGGGTATAGCCCTTCTGAATAAGGCGCGGTTTGGCTGCACCATCGGAAAAGGCTTGGATATCCTTAAGCGATGCCTCGCCCGGGGTGAGGAGGGGCCTGCGCTATCAATCCCTACGCCGCAGGTCGCAATCCTCGAGTTCGGCGGGGCTCCCCCCCCGCCCGCCACTCCCTTGGATGCTTTCGGCGTCGCGTACAAGGCTGCGATTCAGGAGCTTAAGGCCCGGCAGATCATACCCCTGGCCATGACCCTCCCTCCTCTGGACCCAGAGCGTTACTACCGCTGGTTCACCAAGGCAGGACTCGACGGGGCAGCCATCCTCAAATGGCTTGGGAACATCCAAAACATCTTCCTATGGCACGAGGGGTATGACAAGGAAGTGAGAAGGGTAGCCACGGCAAGTGGAACCGCCATCATTGATATAAGGCAGGCATTTCTCGCCACACCCGATTATCGCCTGTATCTCTGCGAGGACGGCATACATCCCAATAAGGAAGGGCACAGGCTCATGGAAAAAACCATCCTCGATTTCGCTGGCGGCAAATTCGCCGTCGGCGGCGTTGCCGCCGACGCTTACACCGTGTAGGAGAGAGGTCGTTATTGAGGCTCCAAAGACCAGAGAATGCGGGTATTGGCGCACATGGGCACTACTCCGTCCATCTCCTGGGGCACCTCCCATGCCTTTTTAACCAGCCTGAGCCGTCCTGATGTCCTGGGTAGGCGGTAGAAATCGGCGCCGAAGGCGGAAAGGAAGCCTGGCAGGACATCAAGCCTTCCTTCCTTTTCAAAGAGGGAGACAAGGGCGGGCAAGGCCGTGGGAGCGGAATAGACCCCGCCCGGCGCCTTGGCTTTTTCCTTCACCGCCCGCTCATGGGGGGCGGAATCGCTTCCGAAGAAAAATTTCCTGGATCCCGAAAATACCACGTCGAGGAGGGCTCGCCTGTCCTTTTCAGTCTTGATGACCGGTTTGCAGAAAAGATGGGGATCTAGGTTTCCTCCCATCATGTCGTCCAAGGTGAAAAGCAGGTGGTGGGCGGTAATGGTTGCCCCAAGCGTCTCAGGACCTCCGGCGACAAAGGAGACCGCTTCGGCTGAGGAAAGATGCTCCAACACTATCCTCAGCCGGGGATGGCGGAGGATGAGGGATTCCAAGGAGGGGAGGAATGCCTTCTCACGATCGAAGGTCGATGCCTGCGGGGCTTCTCCATGGATGGAGAGGACGAGATCCAATGCTTCCATTGCCTCCAGGACCTCCTCCACCTGTCTAAAGGAGCGTGGACCGTCGCCAGCATGGGTAGTTGCGCCGGAAGGATAATACTTGCCCGCCACGACCCCGGCGGCCGCGCAAGCCTGGACAGCCTTTTTATCCATGCCCGGTAGGATCTTGAACGTCATCAATGCCTGAAAGCCGCTACCGCGAGGCAGGGCCGCGAGGATTTCGCTTCTGTAGGATTCGATGCTTGGGCCGTCGATCAAGGGCGGAAGCGTATTTGGCATGGCCATCGC
The DNA here is from genome assembly GCA_008080685.1 of Spirochaetota bacterium. Taxonomy (GTDB): domain Bacteria; phylum Spirochaetota; class Spirochaetia; order Treponematales; family Rectinemataceae; genus VKGY01. The sequence goes on along the minus strand of VKGY01000020.1, from coordinate 3,308 downwards.
CCGACCGAAGCTGGCAGCGTGCCTTTGAACATAGGAGGCCATGGCTCCGCCTTGCCTAAAATGCACATGGAAATCGTCGGGCATCGGCAACTCGAATGATTCGCCCTCTAAATAACCGACTGTGTTCATAGCGTTCCACTCCTCTCTGAAGATTGACCAAACCTAATAATGGCCTTACAGTGTCGATATGTACAAGTACCGAGTTGAAGGCGGTTACCCAATAAAAGGCCGGGTCACCGCTTCTGGCAATAAGAATGCCGCTCTGCCTTGCCTGGCGGCCACAGTGCTCGCAAGCGCTCCAGTCACACTGAAGAATATTCCCGAGATCGAAGATGTAGGAGTCATGCTCGACGTCCTAAGATACCTCGGCGCCACCGCGGAATCGCCAGAGGCCCACACATGGGTGATCGACCCCCGTGGAATCTCCAGGTCCGATGTGCCAGTGGAATTCGCAAAGAAAGTCCGAGCCTCCATACTGTTCGCCGGGCCCTTGCTGGCCAGGTTCGGCGAGGCCACCCTACCTCCTCCGGGAGGCGATACCATTGGGCGTCGGCGGATCGACACCCACCTCATCGCCCTCCAGGAATTGGGCGCCCGCATCAAGGTAGACGGCTTTCTGCGTTTTTCCGCCCCCTCTTTGGAAGGAGCCAAAATCTTCCTGGACGAAGCCTCGGTCACCGGAACGGAAAACGCGATCATGGCGGCCGCTCTGGCAAAAGGCACCACGGTGCTGAGGAACGCAGCTTCCGAACCCCACGTGCAGGACCTGTGCCGCATGCTTTCGGCCATGGGCTCCAGGATCGAGGGGATAGGTTCCAACGTTCTTACCATCCACGGGGCGAAGGAGTTGGGAGGGACTGTTTTCTCCATAGGCCCTGATTTCATGGAGATTGGATCCTTCATCGGCCTGGCCGCGGTAACCCATGGGGAAATAACCATTGATGGCATAGAACCTGAGGATCTCCCCCCCTTGAAGGTTGGTTTTGGCCGTCTTGGCATTTCTTGGGAAGTACAAGGCAAATCGCTTTTCGTCTCCAACATACAGCAGATGAAGGTTTCCCAGGATTTGGGCGGCCAGATTCCCAAGATCGACGATGCGCCCTGGCCGGGATTCCCGCCTGATCTCACGTCAATCATGACAGTGGTCGCCACCCAGACCGAGGGCATAGCCCTCATCCACGAAAAGATGTTCGAGTCCAGGATGTTTTTCGTGGACAAGCTTATAGGCATGGGAGCCAGAATCGTCCTTTGCGACCCTCATCGGGCGGTGGTCTCCGGCCCTGCGAGGCTCTCGGGCGCCGACCTTGTATCACCCGATGTGCGTGCTGGCATGGCCATGGTGATAGCGGCTCTATGCGCCCATGGGCATAGCACTATCCACAATGTGTATCAGATAGAGCGGGGCTACGAGCGTCTGACCGAGAGGCTCAAGGCCATGGGAGCGCACATCGAGAGGGAGGCGGACTGCTGAGCCCTTCCGGGCTCTGAGGCGGTACGCCTAGGGCAGGAAGACGTAGCTCCCGTCGCATCCGGCGATGCATTCTCCCAAGTCGGGGGCGAACTCGTTCAAAGCCCTTCTGAGACGGGAAATTCGCATTGACAATGCCTTGCGGGAGAAGCCTTCCCCCATGAGCACATGGCAGGGAACCATACACCCCTTTGCCGCCGCAAGGATACCCAGGATCCTCGCATCCTCTGGGCTCAATGCAAGGTGGCGCGGGGTTTCGGCGCCGGGCTGGGCCAAGGCCAGGATTCCTCCATCAAGGACAGCCCTGGCGCCGCGGAAAGAAAACTTTGGCCTTAGCAGCTTGGCTGCCCGTGCGTACAACTCCTCCGTAGGCCAGCGGCTCCTCAGGTAGTCCATGGCTCCGGCCTCAAAGGCTGGGGCGGCATCGAATCCTTCGCCATACGCGATGGCCGGCCAAGGCCTTAGTTCCGGCGGCAGTGCTATGAAAAGCCCCGCGGGCAGTATATAGAGGTCGTAGCCGCATATGGGGAACCGGGGACGATCCACTTCAGCCAATGTATCGATGGAAATTCCATGCCCCGCATCGCTCTCCGGATGGATAAAAAAAGGTCCTCCCCGCGTTACGAGGAGGACTTTGCCTGCGCAGTGGCCTGTGTAGCGGAGAGGGTCAGCGGGCTGGTTCGGAAGGCCCATTGGAACCGGCGTCGGAAGTGATCATCTTTCTTTTCAAGTCTTCGAGAAGGGCGTCCGCGGCGTTGGGAGAGGATTCGAGGAGGGCGAACTGTTTTTCCAGGCTTGCGCCGGAGGAAGCATCCTCGAGTTCCTTATGCGCCTCTGTCCTGGCTTCGAGTTCATCGACCTTCTTGGCCATGCGGTCGAAGGTATCGAAGGCGCTCTTGTTCCCGGCGATGGAAGACATGGTCTGGTTGATTTTTTCCTGGGCTTCGGCGCGCTTTGCCCGGGCGATGAGGATGTTTTTCTTGCGCGATGCTTCTTCGATCTTGGACTGGAGCTGGCGCAGGGACTCCTTGAGTTTTTCCACCGATTCCTTCTGGGCCTGCCACTGGGTTCCAAGCTGGCCTGCGTAGGATTCGTGCTCCTGCTTTCTGAGCAATGCTTCCTTGGCCAGGTCGTCGCGGTTGGCCCGTACGGCGAGCACCGCTTTTTTCTCCCATTCTTCCCATTCTTCGGCTTTCGCCTTGTTTTCAATGACCTCGCGTTCCAGCCGCTTTTCATCCGCGATGGCCATGGCGACGGCCTTTTTGGAATCGATCAGCTGCTGGTTCATATCGATGATCATCTGGTTGAGCATTTTCTCCGGGTTTTCCGCCTTGGAGATGAGGGAATTCATATTCGACGATATCACGGTCTTGAGTCTATCGAAGATACCCATGTATCAGTCCTCCTTGTCGCTGATGAAGGTCGAGAGCATTGGATAATGCTGGCTCAAGGCGAAGGCCATGGCCTCGAGGGAAGCCCTGAATTCATCCTTGTCCAGAGTATGGTATACTAACGTGTCCAGGGCGATGATGTTCTCGCCGTCCATTGCGTAGGCTCCATGGAGAAAATCGCTCCCGTTCAGCCGCAGCAAAGTGGCGAAGAGCTCCTCCCTCCGTTCCAGAGGAGCCTTCATGACGTCCGCCCGGATCATCACGATTGGATCTACCTGACTGACCACCATCTTAGGCATTCCTTTATCCTCATCCTCCACAAGCCACGCCCCATTGGTGAGCTCCTGGTAGGAAATCCCCAGGTCGATGAGGTATTCCTCGACTTTCGTCGTCCGCTCCATCCTTTCTCCTCCTTTATCCCAGCTCGATTCGGCCGTCCGGTTCTGCGG
>VKGY01000202.1:1610-7408 GCA_008080685.1 Spirochaetota bacterium | reverse complement strand
ATCCAGCAGCAGCCGGGGGCTGACCTGCGTTCGGCCTACGTGGAGCGCCTGGCGGAATCAGAAAGGATTCTTGTCGATCCCGGCTATCTTCTCCTAACCGAACTTGCGGCGGACCAGGTGCTCTCTTACTTTTTTTGGGATGCGAACCCCGAGGTTGGGATGCTGGTTTTTAAGGATTACGCAACCCAGGACGCCTATCTCAAGCGCCTTGCTTTCTTTGTGGAGAAAAAAGGGTTTTTGGGCCGCCTGGCGCGGGACGAGGAGATCGCTTCCCTCCATGGATGGAATGCCCACGACTATCGAGCCGAGGATTTGGCCCGCTTTTTCTCTGAAGCCGCGAAGTTGGATTTCCCCCTGAATCCTCAGGAGAAGTGGCTTGAGGGCTTTCTGGAATCGACGGGCATCATCGTGCGCCACGGCTCCCTTTTTTCTCCCGGCAAGGGGGCGTTCATATCTATAAGCCAGGAATCCCCCGCCTATCTGCGCAGGCTCTTTTTGGTTCACGAGCTATCCCACGCCATTTTTTTTACCGACCAAGGCTACAGGGACTTGGTGATGGGCCTTTGGGCCTCCATGAGTCGGGAAGAAAGGTATTTCTGGCTACTTTATTTGGGCTGGGGGAGGGGTAAAAAAGTATTTTACCGAAACTCTGCCCAAAAGACTTTTGGAAAATCATCCCGAGTTGGAAGAAAAAATCACACAGTACATGGACGTTTATGGGGATGAATTCCTGAAACGGGCACGAATCCTCAGCGATTGGCTGGGAAAATCGTACGGAGTGAAGGCGGGATCCATGCATTTTCTTCGCCGGCTTAACTGATTTTCAAGGTTTTGAATACTTTTTTATACAACTCAAAGTACTCTGAACGGCCAAATTCATCGATTTTGTCTTCCGGAAGGGCTTCAAGGAGCCGATCTAGGTAGGCGAAGAGGGTTTTAACCTCCTCGACGAATTCCTTGGAGAGTTGGCTGGATGCTTCAGGGGGTTCAAGGGGGACCAGGGTGGAATAATCGATCCGCGGTGCGGCCGGGGGATTGATATCCGCTTCGCCGCGAAACCTATGGGCTTTCAATGCGACAAGTTCGGCTTTTAGTACCCTTAGCTCCGCGCCGATTTTGGCGAGGGACTTCTGGGAAGCCCTGTATCCCGCGGCTTCGGGGTTGCGTGCTTCAATCGGAAGATCCGGGTTGTCTTCAATATCCGGACAATCGCCTTGGGCAAAGCTTTCCTCTCCATCCGTGGGGTCGGGGCTAATGCTGCGGATGGTGTTCCGATCCTGGAGTTCCAGGGAACCGAGCAGGAGTTCGCTTTCCTCGGGGCTGAGGAAGTTCTCGTCCGTCAGTTCTTCTTCCTTAGGCTTTTGATTGGTCGTCGATTGGTTCATCTGCATCGATTATATCCGTTTTGCGCGGGAAGACAAGGCGTTTTGGCTAAAGATGCGGAAAGCTCCCGCCGTAAATGAAAGGCAGGCGGAAACCACCATGGAGAATCGAAAACGAAGGCAGCTCTTGGAACTCTTAGGCTCGGCAGTGGCCAATGCTCTGGCCTCCTTCATTATATGCTACTGCGTAGTGTCGTTTTTTGCCGGCCAGGCTGGGTTATTGGCCTATCGTGACCTTTCCTTGCGTATCGCCGAAATGGAAGAAAATGTTGTTTCCCTCAAGAATGAAAACGCGAGATTGGCGGAGCTTCGCTTTCCCATGCCAGCGACCCGGACAGGATAGCCCGTGAAGCGAGGGAAATAGGGTATCTGCGGCCAGGAGAAAAAATTCTTGTTCTGCCTTCTGCGCTGCGGATTGCCCAGGACAAGGTGGCGTACCGCCGCTCCGAGCCCTTGCGGATGGGTCCATCCACAGGACTTCCGGACCGATTGGTAAAGCTTCTCGCCGCCCTCTCTGCCGTTGCTGTGTTTTTTGCGTCCCTGGTCATGCAGCTTTCGCCCATCAAAGCTCTGCCTAAGGTCAGAACGTCGGAAGGTCGAGCCTAAGCGTTGTGTCAAGATCTCCCAGATTAGGTTGGACTTGTCCTGGCGGGGCGATCGAGCCTCCTATGATTATATCCAGAAGGTTTTGGGCCGACTGGCTCTCATCCTTGTGGATATCACAGGTATTAACCGGCTGGGTACCTTCCAGATAAAGCAGTTCCACCGTCCCTTTGTCGCAAAATTCATTCGGCAACAGCCCCGAGACGGAGCAGACCCGAGATGTAGCCAGTCCGTCCTGCGGGGAGGGGAAGGATTTTAACGGCAGCCCTTTGTGGATATCCCTCATGAAATCCGACCAAATCGGGGCGGCGATGGTCGCCCCGGTCTGTTCCACGCCCAAGGAGTTGGACGGCATATCGAAGCCGAACCAAATGGAGGCGGAGTAGTAGGGGCTAAATCCAACGGTCCAGGCGTCAGCCCAGTTGTGTGTCGTTCCTGTCTTTCCAGCCAGAGGTATCGTGTAGCTCTTCCCGCTTTCGTCAGTCTGCTTCATCGATGATCCGCCAGAAGTCGCTCCAGCGAGGGTTCCCGACCAGACTACCCGGCGCAGCATGTCAGTCATCACCGCCGCGTTCTGAGGGCTGAGGATCTGGGCCGCGCCGCCCATTTTACTCATCCTCTCCCGGGATTCTTTCTCCGGTTCAAGGATGATGGCGCCGTTTCTGTCTTCCACATATCGTATGGCTATGGGCTGGGTGGCCTTGCCTCCGTTTGAGAAGACTGAGAAGGCCCTTGTCATCTGCAATGGCGTTACGCCGATGACCCCCAGGGCTAAAGGATAGCGCCGTGGGAAAACCCTCTGAATTTCTTTTGGATCCGTGATGCCCAGGAGGGCGGCGGCCCTCTGTATGGCCGCGTCGAAGCCAACAGTTTCGAGTATCTTGACCGAGGGAACATTCATTGAGCTCGCCAAGGCTCGCCATGCCAGGACGGTTCCCTGCCATTCTCCCCGGAAGTTGAGGGGGATGTATGGCACGCCGTCTTCGTTGTGGAAAATCGTGGGAGCGTCGTAGATCATCGTGCCTTGAGTGACTTTTTTTGAGTCTATGGCCGCGGAGTAGAAAAGAGGCTTGAAGGTTGAGCCGGGCATGAGGGTGGCCTGGGTGGCGCGGATCAGCTGGTTGGACATGCCGTAGGTAGACCCTCCCACGAGGGCGGTGATGTAGCCTGTCTCGTTGTCGATAGCCACAAGGGAGCCTTCGACGGTGGTTTTTTCGAGGCTGTTATTTTTTCGGGAGGTTCCGGCGTTCGCAAAGGCCTTCAAGTCCGACAAGCCGAAGAGCAGGGCCGTGGCGTCCAAGACAGGGCTGAGCTTTGTCACGAAATAGTCCATGGATTGGACTTCGGTCTTGGATGCGGAGACCAGAAGGGGAGAGAGGTTGAAGCCAAGTCCCAAGAGCTCGATTATGGGTGTATACAGGGATTCTGCGGTGCTTAGGCGCTGGCTGGAAGCCCGCCGATACGAGGCGTTCGCCCTTTCAATGCCTCGCTTCATATATGCGTCGGCGAAGGCCTGGTGGTCTAAGTCTAGGGTGGTATAGACCGATAAACCGTCGGAGTAGAGATCCATGGAGCCGTACAGCATATCCTCAAGCTGGCGGCGGACGTATTCGCTGAACCAGGGGGCCTTGTCGTCCCTCATGAAAAACGCGGATGCGGCGGTGCGCGTGTAATCGAAGGAATCCCAGTATGCGTCGAAAGATTCCTTGGCTTGGCCAGCGGTGACCACCTTGCGCTCCACCATTTGGTCGAGGATCAGCTTGGATCTAGCCCGGGCAGTGGTGGGGTTCTTGAAAGGATTGTACCGTGTCGGGCTTGAGAGCTGGATCGCCAAAAGGGCGGACTCGGCAGGCGTGCAGTCTTTCGCAGGATGTCCAAAGAAGTATTGGCTCGCGGCCTCGACGCCATACAGGCCTCCGGAACCCATGATCATCTTGTTGAGGTACATCTCCAAGATTTCTTCCTTGGAGAATCGCCGTTCCAATTGAAGGGCCCACCAAAGCTCAACAAATTTCCGCCGCAGAGATATGTCCCTTCGGTCGGCATAGAGGGTTCCTGGACCCACCTCCCAGATTTCGCCCCGCCACTTGGCCGTAGGCCGCCCTGATGATTCCTTTAAGGGTAAAGCCGGGATGGGAAAAAAAAGATTGGTCTTCGCGGGTTACGAAGGCCCCGATGAGGTGGTCGGGCAACTCGTTGATGGAAACGGGATTCCGCTTTTCCTCGGCGAAAAACTCTGTGATGAGCCTACCTTTTATGTCGTAGAGTCTGGTAGGCAGATCGGATTTGAATTCAGTGAAATTTTCATTTCTGATGACATTCACCGTCCCTCCGAAGAGGGCTCCCATGGCAGCCCCAAGGAAGATCACGGAGACGAGGGAGATGATGATGGTGAATAAAGGATTGCTAGAACGGAACCGAGCCATGGATCAAAGGTATCCGAGAGTACGTCCTTGGTCAATTGATCGGCGGTTGCCGAAAACGCAGCCATCCCCTAGCAGATTATGCGGAAAAACGGTATATATGTGCATGCACGGTATTGACCTTGAATCCATAATATGGATATTTAATTATCTATATTAGGCAGGAAGCGCGGCGCGGCGCCCTGCCCAACCCGCTGGGTTCCCAAGGAGGAACATTATGAAAGTAGCAATCAATGGTTTCGGCAGAATCGGAAGACTCGTGCTCCAATCCATCGTAGAACAGGGACTTCTGGGAAAAGACAAGATTGACGTGGTAGCCGTGGTCGACATAGCCACGGATGCCCAATATTTCGCGTATCAACTCAAGTACGATTCGGTCCAGGGAAAGATGAAGGCCCAGGTATCCTCTAGTAAGAGCGATCCCACCAAAGCCGAAGACGACATCCTTGTGGTGAACGGCCACGAAATCGCCTGCGTCATGGCGGAAAAAGAGCTCAAGAACCTTCCTTGGGCAAAGCTCGGGGTGGAGTACGTGATTGAATCCACAGGGCTCTTCACCGATGAAAAGGTCTTCGGGCACCTGGAAGCAGGAGCCAAGAAGGTCATCATCACCGCCCCCGCCAAGAGCAAGTCGGAGGAAAAAAAGATCCCCACCTTCGTTGTGGGCGTCAATCAGGATAGGTACGACCCGGCGAAGGACCATGTGGTTTCCAACGCTTCCTGCACCACCAACTGCCTCGCCCCCTTGGTCTACATCCTCCTTAAGGAAGGAATCGGCATCGAGACGGGGCTCATGACCACCATCCATTCCTACACGGCCACCCAGAAAACAGTGGACGGGGTCTCCAAGAAAGACTGGAGAGGGGGAAGGGCGGCCGCCATCAACATCATTCCTTCCTCCACGGGCGCAGCCAAGGCGGTGGGTGAAGTTCTTCCCGAGACAAAGGGCAAGCTCACGGGCATGTCGTTCCGGGTGCCCACCCCCACGGTCTCCGTAGTGGATCTAACCTTCCGTTCCGTCAAGGAAACCTCGATCGAGGAGATCGACGCTCTCATGAGGAAGGCCTCCGAAACCTACTTGAAGGGCATATTCGGCGTCACCGACGAGGAGCTCGTCTCCTCGGACTTCATCCACGACCCCAGATCCTCCATCTACGACAGCCTAGCCACCTTGCAGAACAATCTCAAGGGCGAGAAGAGGTTCTTCAAGCTCGTGTCCTGGTACGACAACGAGTGGGGGTATTCCTACCGCGTGGTGGACCTGCTCCGCTACATGGCTTCCAAGAAATAAGCCACGGATCCGACCAAGGAGGGCGGCATGATCAAGACGGTCAAAGACATCGGACTTGAGGGAAAGCGCGTGATAATGCGCGTGGATTTCAACGTGCCC
>VKGY01000202.1:0-1589 GCA_008080685.1 Spirochaetota bacterium | reverse complement strand
ATGAAGGACGGAGTCGTCCAGGACGATACCAGGATCATGGCTGCCCTGCCGACGATCCGCTACATCCTGGATCGCAAGCCCCGTAGCCTCGTCCTCATGTCCCACCTCGGGGATCCGGACAAGGACGCGGTGAAGGCTAAGGAGAAGGCCGAGAGGGACGGAAAGGTCTTCGATCTGGAAAAATACCTGGCGGGCAAGCATAGGATGAAGCCCGTGGTAGAATACTTCGCGGGTAAGCTCGGGGTTCCCGTGGCCTTCCTTCCCTCGTGCATGGGCCAGGGCGAGGCTATTGAAGCCCTTCCGGAGGGCGCCGTGGCAATGCTTGAGAATACACGGTTCCACAAGGAAGAAACCTCCAAGGATCTGGCAAAGCAGGAAATCCTGGGAGCCGAGCTCGCCAGCTACGGCGATGTTTATGTGAACGACGCTTTCGGCACCGCCCACAGGGCTCACGCTTCCACCGCGACCATGGCAAAGTTCTGCGCGGTCAAGGTGGGCGGGTTCCTCATGGAAATGGAAGTAGCCCACCTTGAGCCTCTCCTTAAGAATCCTCCCCAGCCTTTGGTGGCGGTGATAGGCGGAGCCAAGGTGTCCTCGAAGATCGCGGTGCTTCAAAGCCTCTTGAATACTGCTTCTTCCCTTGTGATCGGAGGTGGCATGGCCTATACCTTCCTCAAAGCCCAAGGAGTCGGAATCGGCCTGAGCCTCGTGGAGGACGACTTCCTCGATACCGCAAAGGCTCTCCTGGCGGATGCGGAGAAGAAGAGGGTCCAGATCCTGCTTCCCGTGGATCATCGCTGCGCAGCAAGCTTTTCTCCTTCAGCGGCTCCCGTGGATGTAGGTGACCGGGAAATCCCCCAGTGCCTCATGGGCCTCGATGTCGGCCCCAAGACCCTTGCCCTTTACTCCAGCCTCATTGGTTCGGCGGGCAGTGTGATTTGGAACGGCCCTGTAGGGGTATTCGAGTTCGAAGCCTTCGCCAAGGGAACCGAGGAGGTTGCCAAGCTCGTCGCGGCGGCGACGGGACGTGGAGCCCTTACCGTGGTGGGCGGGGGAGACTCAGTCGCGGCGGTGAACAAATTCGGGCTCGCGGACAAGATGAGCCATGTTTCCACCGGCGGAGGTGCAAGCCTAGAGTATCTTGAGGGTAAGACCCTTCCGGGCATAGACTGCCTGGAAACCAAATAGACTATTTTAAAAATCGGGGCGGCAAGCCTCGAAACATCGTCGTAACGGGGTGCCCGATATGCGTTCTTACTTTATGGCCGGAAATTGGAAAATGCATAAGACTGTCTCGGAATCCGTGGCCTTGGCCAAGGATTTAGCTTTGAAGCTGAGAGGGTGCAAGGAGAAGGTCCTCATCGCCCCGGCGTTCACCGCCCTTTCAGAAGTCGCCAAGGTCTTGGAAGGATCCTCCATCCTCTTGGGCGCCCAAAACATGGGTCCCGAGGAGCAGGGAGCCCACACCGGGGAAATCTCCGTCCTCATGCTGAAAGACCTAGGCGTCAAGGCTGTCATCCTCGGCCATTCGGAGCGTCGCCACAGCTATTTAGAAACCGATGAACTGGTCAACAAGAAAGTGCTTCTCG
>VKGY01000019.1 GCA_008080685.1 Spirochaetota bacterium | reverse complement strand
CAGGATACGATGCGGCGCCACAAGGATCTACTCGCGAAGGGCTACCTTTTCGTAGGTTCAGGCGTTTCTGGTGGCGAGGAGGGTGCGCTCAATGGTCCATCCATGATGCCCGGAGGGTCCTTCGAAGCTTGGCCCCATATCAGGCCGATCTTCCAGGCCATCGCGGCCAAGGTCGAGGACGGCAGTCCTTGCTGCGACTGGGTTGGTTCAGACGGAGCGGGGCACTTCGTGAAAATGGTCCACAACGGCATAGAGTACGGGGACATGCAACTCATCACCGAGGTCTACCAGATTATGCACGAAAGGCTGGGGATGACCGAGGACGAAATGGGCGACGTTTTTGCCGAGTGGAACAAGGGAGACCTGGATTCCTACCTTGTGGAAATAACCAGGGACATCCTCCGCTACAAAGACGAGGACGGAAGCCCCTTGGTGGGCAAGATCCTTGATACCGCCGGACAGAAGGGAACAGGCAAATGGGCGGGCATAGCGGCACTGGACTTCGGCGTTCCCCTGACCCTCATCGGAGAGTCGGTCTTCGCGCGATGTCTTTCCGCAGTCAAGGACGATAGGGTCGTAGCCTCGAAAATCCTAATGGGTCCCAGGACTGCGCCCTTCGCGGGAGACAAAAAAGCTTTTGTCGCCGACCTTGGCGCGGCCCTCTACGCCGCCAAAGTCGTTTCCTACGCCCAAGGCTTCCTCCTCATGGCCGAAGCGGCCAAGGAATACGGCTGGAGCCTGGACTTTGGATCCATCGCCCTCATGTGGCGGGGCGGCTGCATCATACGGTCGGCCTTCCTGGGGAAAATCAAGGAAGCCTTCGATACGGACAAGTCTTTGCGCAACCTCATGCTTGCGCCCTATTTCGCCGACAAGCTCGCCGCCAGCCAGACAAGCTGGAGGAAAGTGGCCGCGGAATGCGCCGCCTCGGGCATACCCGCCCCCGCCTTGTACTCCGCCCTCTCCTATTACGACGGGATGCGCACGGCGCGGCTTCCGGCGAACCTCCTGCAAGCCCAGAGGGATTATTTCGGCGCCCACACCTACGAACGCACCGACAGGCCCAGGGGCGAATTCTTCCACACCAACTGGACCGGCCACGGCGGCAACACTTCCGCCTCCACCTACACGGTCTGACATAGAAGGAGAACAGAATGAGCGGATTGAATGTACCGGCGAAAAAAGATGGGGCTATCGATTTTCTAGCCTTGGGAGCCCTTGTCACCCGGCTTGATCCGGGCATCGTGCCCTTCGGCTTTGCTGACACCTACCAAGTTCACGTTTCGGGCGGAGAGTTCAACGTCGCGGCCAACCTGGCCCGCTGCTTCGGCCAGAACACCGCCGTGGCCAGCGCCATGGTGGACTACCCCATCGGCGCCAAGGTCGAGGCTGAAGTGCGGAAGATGAACGTCAAGGGCATCTACAAGCGCTTCAAGCACGACGGGGTTAGGGGGCCCAATATCGCCCAGGTGTGGTCGGACCGAGGCCAGGGCGTACGCGCCCCGGTTGTGTTCTACAACCGCGCCAATGAGGCCGCGGCCATGCTCAAGCCTGGGGATTTCGATTGGAACAAGGTTTTCTCATCCGGCCTTCGGTGGCTCCATTCCGGCGGCATATTCTGCGCTCTCTCCCCCACCACGCCGGAATTCGTCATCGATGCCATGAAAGCAGCCCGCAAGGCGGGAGCGGTGGTGTCCTTCGATCTCAACTATCGCGCCAAGCTCTGGGCCGCCAACGGCTCGGCCAGTTCAGCCTCGGATACCTTGGGCCGGATAGCCGAGCAGGTTGATGTCCTTGTGGGAAACGAGGAAGACCTCCAGCTTGGGCTGGGGCTCAAAGGACCAGATATTAAATCGGCGGACAAGCTCGACCCCGAGGCCTTCTATCGAACCATAGAAGAAGTCACAGCCCGCTGGCCTAACGTCAAGGCTGTGGCCACTACGCTCAGGGAGGTCAAATCCACCAACCGCCACCTCTGGAGCGCCGTGCTGTGGCTGGATGGAAAGCGCTACGCCGCGCCCACGACCGAGCTTGATGTCTACGACAGGGTGGGCGGCGGAGACGGGTTCGCAGCAGGTCTCATATACGGCCTTCTCGAAGGTAGAGAACCTCAGGAAGCCCTGAACTTGGGCTGGGCCCATGGAGCCCTCCTCACCACCTTCCCCGGCGACACCACCATGGCCACCTTGGACCAGGTCCAAGCCTTCGCCAAGGGCGGTTCGGCGAGAATCCAGCGCTAAGGCGCGGACAAACAAGGAGAAGCCATGAAAGCCCTCGTGCTCGAAGAATATAAGAAGCTTGTCTATCGGGATTATCCGGATCCAAGCCTGCGCGGCCCAGACGATGTGATCGTGCGGGTCAGGGCTTCCGCGATCTGCGGATCCGACGTGCACGGCCTGGATGGCTCCACCGGCCGAAGGATACCGCCCTTGGTCATGGGGCACGAGGCTTCGGGCGAAATCGTGGAGACTGGCTCCGCCGTCCGTTCCTACAAGGCGGGCGACCGGGTTACCTTCGACTCCACCGAGTTCTGCGGCTCCTGTTTCCACTGCCGTCGCGGCGAGGTCAACCTCTGCGACAACAGGCGGGTCCTGGGCGTCTCCTGCGGGGATTACCGGCGCGACGGCACCTTCGCCGAATACGTCGTGATTCCCGAACGCATCCTTTACCGGATGCCCGAAGCCCTGGATTTTGTCGCCGCATCCATAGCTGAACCCGCCGCGGTGGCCGCCCATGCCGCGGCAATAACGCCAATCGCCCTTGGCGACAGCCTCGCCGTGGTGGGCGCAGGCCTCATAGGGCTTCTGCTCATCCAAATCTTACGGGCCAATTCATCCTCCCCCATCGCAGCCTTCGACACAGACCCACGCCGGCGGGCAGCCGCCCTCGCGGTGGGCGCCGACATCGCCCTTGATCCGGCCGACCCCGCCTCCAAGCAAGCCGTCCTTGATCTCAGCTCGGGCCGGGGCTTTGATCGTGTCTTCGAAGCCGTGGGCGCCGAAGCCCCCATAGCAACGGCCATTTCCTCGGTGAGGAAGGGCGGCACCGTAACCCTCATCGGCAATGTGAATCCCACGGTGTCCATCCCCCTCCAGGCGGTGGTGACCAGGCAGATTTCACTCCTTGGATCCTGCGCCATGGCCGGCGAGTATCCCCTTGTCCTGGATCTTCTTTCCCGGGAAAAAATCAAGGCCGAATCCATCGTGAGCGCGGTGGCGCCCCTGTCCGACGGAGCTTCCTGGTTCGTCCGCCTCTACGCCAGGGAACCGGGTCTACTCAAGGTAGTGCTTCAACCCTGAAATAAGCCTGAAGGGAGACTGAGAAATGGAAAAGACTAGATTCGGAATCTATGGATACGGGAAGGTGGCCGAGCTCCATGCCAAGGCCCTTGCGGCTTCGAATGCCGCGACCCTTGTCTCGGTCTGCGGCAGGGATCAGGAAAAGGCTTCCCGCTTCGCTGGCCGCTGGGGTATACCGGCCCGGAACAGCCCGGCCGAGATGGCCGGCCAAGATTCGGCCGACGCGATCATCGTGACCACCCCCCATCCCCTCCACGCCGCCCACGCGATCGAGTCGCTGCAAGCGGGCCTCCATGTCCTTGTGGAGAAGCCTATGGCCCTTGCGGTGAAGGACGCGGATGCCATGATCGACGAGGCGGCGTCGCGGCACCTAACCCTTGGTGTCATAAGCCAAAGGCGCTGGTACCCCTCCACTAGGCGGCTGGGATGGAGGGATGAAACCTATTACCGCTCCGATCCGTGGAGAGGTTCCTGGACGGGAGAGGGAGGAGGCGTCATAGTCAACCAAGCCCCGCATCAGCTCGATCTCCTGGCATGGTTCCTTGGCCCGGTGAAATCCGTCTACGGATCCTGGGCAAACGTCAACCATCCTTACATCGAAGTGGACGACTCGGCCGTCGCCACCGTTCATTTCGCCTCCGGAGCCCTGGGCTCGATCCTGATCTCCAACTCCCAAAAACCGGGCATCTACGCCAAGGTGCACATCCACGGAAGCTCCGGCGCCTCCGCGGGAGTCCAAACCGACGGCGGGGCAATGTTCATCGCAGGAATGAGCGGGGTCTTGGAGCCGCCCTTCAACGACCTTTGGACGATTCCCGGCCAAGAATCCCTTCTGGATCAATGGAAGCGCGAGGATGCGGAGTACTTCTCAAAAATCGACCCGACCTGGCACTTCTTCGGCCTTCAAATCGAGGAATTTACCATGGCCCTGATAGAAGGCCGGCGCCATGCCGTGACCGGCGAGGATGGAAGGGAGACGGTGAAGCTGATGGAAGGTATTTATAGATCCCAGGCGAAACGGGGCTTGGTGGAGTACTAAGCCGTGGATTCCTAGGCCTGGGCCCTAATGGTCCTCGCTCTCTTTTTCCTTGGGGAATTTTGCCCGTATGGCATCCACGACGCTCATCAAAGCCTCCCGCTCCTCGCCCTTGAGATCGATCTTGGGAATCAGGCGGGAGAAGAATGGCTTGACGAAATGCTCCATGCGCGAAGCCTGGGTTTCATATCCCGAGGGATGGTCCATCATCATGACCGTGCAGGACAGTGGCCTGTTGTAGTAGCCGATGATGGAAAAACCCAATTTTTCATACATTTTTATCAGCCTTCCCTCGTCGGTGAAGACATCAAGGAATATCTTCCTGGCTCCCTTAGCCCGGGCGTAGAGATAGGCGATAGTCATTATGCTGAAGGGAATTATGCTTCCCCTCTCTTCCTTGACAACAGCCAATCGGTCGATTTCCGCGAAGGTCTCTCCGTCAAGGAATTTCGAGACGTCGAAGTTCGCCTGGATTGGGATGGGTCCTCCGTCGGTTGATAGATGGAGAGTCGTGGTGCCCACGGGCTGCAGACCCTTGTACGCAACCACGTGGAAGGCCAGTTCATCCTGCCGCCTGCGAATGGTTTCTTCCTGGTAGCCCTTCTCTCCCACCAGGACCTTCCTTTGGATGAAAAAACTGTCCTCGATTTCCCGGGTATCCTTGGCATGGATGAACCGTACGCGGTTCCTCTCTTGATTCGCCGCCGGAAGGATGATGGTGAAGGTAGTTCCCATCCCCTCCTTCGAATCCAGGACGATGCGGCCGCCGATCTTGGATACGATGTGGTGGGCGATGCTCAAGCCCAGCCCTGTGCCGGCCCGGGGCTCCTTGGTGGTGAAGAAGGGATTGAAGACCTTGTCCATGTATTCTTTTTCTATGCCCTTTCCCGTATCCTTCACGTTTACAATGATGTCGAAATCCTCCTGGGAGACCGAGAGGGTGAGGATTCCGTCCCCGTTCATCGCCTGGACTGCGTTGACAATGAGGTTGAGGAAGACCTGCTGAAGTTCAGTGATGTTCACCTGGACTTCGTTGGTTTGGTTATAATCCTTGCGGATGGTGATGTTGCCAAAGTCTATGCCGCGCATGGCCAGCTTGAGGGAATTTTCAACGATCTGCACCACATTGGCCATTTCGGGGGTGGAGCGGTTCTTCCGCGAGTAGACCATGAGGTCCCGGATCACCTCCGCAGCGTCCTGGGCGTAGCGGACGATATCCTGTGTGTACTCGTGGAGCCGCGTGCCCTCCTGGGTTTCGGGGATCATGAGATCGGCCGTGCCAAGGATGGCGCCCAGGGGATTGTTGATCTCATGGGCGATACCCGAAACCAGGGTTCCGATGCCTGCGAGCTTTTCGGACTGGATGAGCTCCTCTTGGAGGGTTTTTTGCTTGGTTATGTCCTGGAAAAACTCCAGGAATATGAGGGGAGAGTCCTTGGGCACGGGGATAGGATAGAAATTGAGGGAAAAATTGATGATTCCCTTGGCGTCCTGCCGTTCCGCCGAAAAGGGCAGCCTGGTATAAAGGCAGTCCTGGGCCATGCATTCTATGCAAGGCCTGTCCCTGTCGAAAAAGACTTTATAGCACTTGGATCCAACCAGTTCATCAATGGGTTTTTCGAAATACCGGCTGGCCGCGTAGTTGGCGGTGATGATGTTATAGTTGATGTCCTGGATTGAGATGGGAGTGGTGATACCATTGAAGAAGGCGTCCAGCTTGTTCCGGCTTATGGCGAGCTCGCTGTTGATATGCTGGAGCCGTTTTTGTTGGAACTTGAGCCTTTCGAAGGTGATGGCGTTTTCCAATGCCACGGAGCATTGGTCTCCCAACAGCTGGATTATTTCCGTGTCATACTGGTTGTAATAGTCCTTGTCCGAACGGGGGCCGAGGATGATGAAGCCGTTGAGCCTTTCCTTGAACCGGAGGGGGAGGATGAGGCTGGCGCCCAAGGTTTCCTTGAATCCCTCTTTTTCAAGGTTCACTTTCAAGGTTCCTTGGAAGGTAGTGATGAGATCCTGGGATTTATTGCTGCCTTGATGGTGGAGCACATGGCTCTTTATCAGCTCGTCCCCTTTTTGGAGAACCACGCTTTCGTTGTAGCCCGAGAGGATTTCGCCCTTGAAGGGGACATTGTGCGCCGCCACTAGCCTGAAGTTGCGCGAGCCGTAGTCGTTGACCAGCATGAGGGCCCATTCCAGGCTGAAGGTCGAGGTGATCTTGTCTATGGTGAGGTTCCCGAGCATCTTCAAATCGACGATGGAGGTGAGGCTGGCGGAAAAATTCCTCAGGCTCTGGTAGTAGGTGAAGGTTTTTCCTCCGTAGACCCTCTCCAAAAAGCCAAGGATGGTGGACCGCAGGGGCGAAAGGATTATCGAGGATATGAAGCCCAGGACTACGGATATTCCCACTATGTCCTGGAAAGGAACCTGCCTGTCCAGCTTGAAGATCGGTATGAACAGGAAAAGAAAGATGAGGCCGCTTATCACAGTCACGAAAATGGTGAGGATGATCTTGAGCACGATGCTGGAATAGCTAACCAAGCGGTACTTATAGACCGCGAAGAAAATGATGGCGGCGTTCACCGTAGCGGTGAAGAGATCAAAGGGGTATTTCCCCAGGGGGGCGTAGAGGTTGAGGGCTATGCCCGCCAGCATGATCACGACGCCGTAAGAGACGAGGCGCAGAGTTCTCTTCTTGAAGCGATTGTTGCTTATGGAAAGTTCCTTCCCCATGAGGAGAAGGGCCAGGATGAGATAAAAATAGGAGAGGGAATAGGCCACGAAGGCGCCCTCGCCGAGGGTATAGTAGAAATCCGTGCCGACAAAGCCCGCGTCCACCACAATGCTTCCGGCGAAGTTGAGGTATAGGACTATGATGTAGATGAGGTACCCCACGTAGAGGAAGTATCTGTAGCGGCGCTTTTCCGTTCCCGTGAGGTAGATTAGGGTGCCTAGGATGGAAATAGGTCCGCCCAGGAGGCCGACCAGCATAAACCTGTTCCAGAATAGGGGTGTGAAGAAGGCTACGTTGGCGTGCATCATAAAGGAGCCGAAGCTCCACAAGGCCATGAATCCCATGTATATCAGAAATGAAAAATTGACTTTTCCCTTGCGGCTGGACAAACCAAAGATGGTGAAGGGGATATATATGACGAAAGAGAGAGCCGGCACCAACGAAGAGGCGTCCAAAATCATCTCAAATCCTCTGAATTTGGCATGGATCTAGCAAAATTCATGGTACTATAGCATACTGGAAACAGCAATGGTATTGAATTCGTGCGCCCTATTGGGATTTTATCTTCTTATTCGGGTTACCAAAGCGCGCAGGTCGTGGGCGCGGAAGCCTGGAGGATCGCCCTTACCGTCATCGCCCTGGTTTCAGCCCTCCTCCTCATCTGGTCTGTATTCTTCGAGATATCCTACCATAGGAGGCGCCTGGGCATTGACCTGCGGGGCACGGTGAAATCCGGAAGCTACGGCCTGTGCCGCCATCCCGGTTTCTGGTGGCTCAGCTTTTTTTCCCTTTCCGTGGCTATCCTGCGAGGCTTGGATCTATATATTTTTTCTATTTCCCTCATGATCGGGCTGGACTTGCTCTTGATTGTCATACAAGATAAGTATGTTTTTCCCCGCCTCTTCACAGGCTACGATGCGTACCGGAAGGAAATCCCCTTCCTCGTTCCGCGTCTTTTCCGGAAGCGGCCAACGATGCGATAGAGCAGGTCCCATGTGAACGGTTTGAAGCGCAATTCGATCCTCGTCATCGACGATGACCCAGCCATACGAAAGGTACTTTCCCTGGGGCTTGAACGCCTGGGCTACGAGGTCATCCTGGCGCAAAACGGCCAGGAAGGCATCGATCTTCTGGAAAAGCAGAAGTGGGAGCCCGATATCATCCTTCTGGACATTCGGATGCCTGTGCTGACAGGCCGGGAGGCTTTGCCGAGGATTAGGGCCATGAAGCCTCTCACGCCGGTCATCATGCTGACCGCCTACAACGATCTCGCCACGGGTTTGGAGATGATGAAAAGCGGGGCCTTTGACTACCTAGTCAAGCCAACTCGCCTCGAGCAGATTTCGGAGACTATCCAGCGGGCGGTAAGGTTCAAGGATCTCATGTGGGATAAAATAGAGCAGGATCGCCGAAACGAAGAGTATAAGAAAAATCTTGAAAAAACCATGGAATCCAGGACTGCGGAGCTGAACGAAACCTACCAGAAGCTTAAGGCGGCCAACCTCCAGACTGTCGAAGTCCTGGCGGAGACCATCGAAGCCAAGGACCACTATACCCAGGGACACTGCCAAAGGGTGCGAATGATTTCGGTCAGAATCGCGAAGTCCCTGCAATTTCCCAAGGAGAAAATAGAGGCCCTGGAGTTCGCCGCCCTCCTCCACGACATCGGCAAGATCGGAATCCCGGAGAGCATCCTCAACAAACCCGGGGCCTTGAACCAGGACGAGATCGAAATAATCAAGATGCACCCCCTCATAGGGGCCCAGATTCTTTCAATCGTGGAGTTTTTCACCCCCGCGATAAACGGCGTGCGCCACCACCATGAGCGTTGGAACGGCACGGGGTATCCGGACAGGGTATCGGGAAACGACATCGATCCCCTGGCTCAGATCATCACCCTCGCGGACACCTTCGACGCCATGGCCCAGTCGAGGCCATACAGAAAGGCTCTCGACCTGGAGCTTATCCTCAACGAGATTTCAAGCCAGCGGGGCAAGCAGTTCGCCCCTGCGGTGGTGGACGCCTTCCTTGGTGGCAAGCTGTACGAGGGTTTTATAGACACCATGGATACGGCGGAAAATCAGAAGCGGTAGGTAAAGCGTCCGGGCACAGTCTCGCCTGTCTTGTTCCAGAAGGCTGCGCGCTTGAAGCCGTATACCACCGACCTATCTATCTCGGGATCGCCGGAGGACTGAAGGATTTCCACCCCCCGCAACTGGTTGTCCCGGGTGACCGAGAAGCCGATGACCACGGGCATGAGGCTACGGCCTTGCTTGTAATCCGCCTGGTCTATGGAAAATTTCGCATCCTCAAGGATTTGCCACAGGGGTTCCCGTTGATCCAAGGGAACCTCGTTCTTCATACGATACACACCGTCCGCATACTCATAGTAGGCCAGGAAGGCTTGCTTGCGGGCTCGAGCCGAATGGATCACCGTGCTTGGCGGCTGGATCAGATCGGGAATGTTCTGGAAGATTCCCGCTGGCACTTCACGGGGAAGAGGCATGTTGGAATAGATGGGCACGTAAATATTGTGGCCTACTGTGCCCTGGGCGCCTCCTAGAGTGGTTTCGGAAGAATTGCCCCGCTCGGCTTTCCTAATGACCGTGGGATTCCCTCTGGCGAAGGGAACGCTCCCCTGCCCTGGCACCAACACGGAGGAATTGTTGGAAGTCAGGCGAGATCCTGGTCCCCGCTCGCCGGGCACCCAGGGTTCGGGTGGCGCTGCCTCAGGCGGCGGACTTGTGGCAGGAGCGCCTACGTTCTGTGCCGGGGCGACGATTTCCGTGCTGGCCGATGCTGAAGTGGCTGATGAGGATGAGGGGACCGCCGGCGCGGGTGAGGTGGCCTCCTTGGGTTTTTCGATCGCCTTTATCTTGGGCTCGTCGAGCCTGGCCGCTTCCGCCTGGGCGGTCTTGGCCGGGGCTGGCGGCTCGATTTCCTGGGCCTTTTCGCCTTTGTCAGAGGGAGTCACGGAACCGAGGCCCAGCTCAGGGGTGGTTGGACCCGTCAGGTTGAGGACGACGGTTGTGTTGGAGTAGGCCTTTTCCTGGGGATTGAGCACACCGAGAAGTATCCCGGCTCCCAAGCCTAGGGCGTAGAGCCCCACGGTGACGCCGAGGGAGACTAGCTTACGCTTGCGCTCCTCCCTAAGCTCATAGCTCAAAGCCTTCCTCATCGGACGATCTTCTCCTTCCGCGTGATGAGTCCAACATTTTCGATGCCGTTCATCCTGAAAGCGTCCAGCACGGAAACGATCAGCTGGTAGCTGGCGCCGGCCCGCCCCTCCAGGACAGCCCTCACTTGGTCCGTGTCGGAGCCGGAAATCCGCTGACGGAGCGTGTTGGGAAGCCCCTGGAGGGTGGTCCTGGCCTTGTCGACATAGATTTCATTTTCCGACATCACCACGACACTGAGGGCGGAGGAGGAAATGGTCTGGGCGGTTTTGGAGCCTGGCAAATCCAGGGATATTCCCGGCGCCGCCCTGAAGGTGGTGGTGATCATGAAAAAAATGATGAGCTGGAGTATGACGTCAATCAGAGGTGTCATGTCGATGGCGATCTTTGGTTGGAGGCGACGTGAGGTCATGCTTCCTCCGAACCGCCCTTCTTGACGGGAGATGCGGCATTGATGAGAACCACCAGGGTATTGACCTGGTTTTCCAGCTTGGTGAGGATGAGGTTCACCCGGGTGACAAAGTAATTGTAGAAAATGACCGTCGGAACGGCGACCACTATGCCGCCCACGGTGGTGATGAGGGCTTCGGACACGCCGGTGGCCAGGGCGGCTGGGTCGCTGACCGCGCCGAACCTGCCCAGGACGCCGAATGCCTTCATGGTGCCAGTTACCGTACCCAGAAGACCGAGCAAGGGAGAAATGTGGCTGATCGTTCCAAGGGCTGAAAGCCCTTTTTCCAACTTGGGCGCCTCCAAGGCTGCGGCGTCTTTGAGGATCTCACGCTGGATGTGCTCGGGCAAGCGGCGGTTTTCGATTCCGATTTTCAACAATGTTGAAAAGGGAGAAAGATTCTGGTCGCAGATTGCGAGGGCTTCGTTGTAATGCCCTTCGAGAAGGCTTGTTTTAATGCGGAGGAAAAGTCTGTCCTCATCCCCGGATATTCGCCGCAGGTAGATGAGGCGCTCAACAATGATCACACAGGCGGTGACTGAAAGGGCCATAATTACCCACAGGACAGCCCCGCCCTGGACGATGAATTGGATCATGACGACTCCTTGCTACGTTATTCCCTCTTAATATGTATCGGAAGTATATCGTCACCATAAACGAATATCCAACCGCGATTCGGAAATTTCCTGCACTCGTGCCCAAGCCCGCTTATTCGTTGCGCTGGTAGTTGGGTGCCTCCCTCGTTATTGTGATGCTGTGGGCGTGGCTTTCCTGAAGCCCCGCGCCGGTTATGCGGATGAAGCGTGATTTTTGCCGCAGGTCGTCCAGGGATGCAGCGCCGGCGTAGCCGCAGCCAGAGCGGAGCCCTCCCACCAGTTGGTAGACGAAGTCCGAAAGCTTTCCTTTGTACGGAACCATGCCCTCCACGCCTTCGGGCACCTGCTTGTCGCTGCCGCCCTGGCCTGTGCCGTAGCGGTCCCGTCCAAAGCCCTGGAGGGCGGCTAAGGACCCCATGCCCCGATAGGTCTTGTATTGCCTGCCGTTGTAGAGGATGAACTCGCCGGGCGATTCTTCAAGCCCAGCCATGAGGCTTCCCAGCATGATGGCGTCCGCGCCGGCGGCGATGGCCTTCACCATGTCGCCTGAGTATTTGACACCGCCGTCGGCGATGGCGGGGACTCCCAAGGCCGCGGCTTTCTTCGCGCAATGGTAGATTGCCGAAAGCTGAGGCATTCCGGAACCAGAGACGATCCGTGTGGTACAGATGGATCCTGCGCCGACGCCGATCTTCACCGCGTCCGCACCGGCGCGTACCAGGGCTTCCACTCCCTCAGCGGTGACGACGTTGCCTGCGATGACAGGCAGCTCGGGGCACTGGGCTTTGATCCTTCGGATCGCTTCGATCACTCCCCGGGAGTGGCCGTGGGCTGTGTCGACTACAAAGGCGTCGACGCTCTTGGCGGAAAGGAGGCGGACCCGGGTTTCCAGGTCAGCGCCGACGCCTATCGCGGCGGCTACCCTCAGCCTGCCTGAGGCATCCAGGGCCGCATTGGGATAGTCGGCCTTTTTGGCGATGTCCTTCACGGTGATGAGGCCTATGAGCCTGCCTTCAGAATCCGTGAGGGGAAGCTTTTCTATCCGATGCCTTTGGAGGATATCCCGGGCTTGTTCAAGGGTGGTGCCCACGGGGGCGGTGACAAGGTTGGTGCCGGTCATGAATTCGCTCACCGGCTTCAGGTCGTCCTCAGGGGCGCAGAAACGGATGTCCCGGTTGGTGAGGATGCCCACCAGGCGGCGATCCGAGCCTGAGGTGATGGGAATTCCCGAGATGCGGTATTTTCCCATCAATGCCTTGGCCACCGCGAGGGTAGCGTCTTTTTCAAGGCATACAGGGTCGCGGATCATTCCCGATTCGGATCTTTTCACCTTGTCCACCTCGCCTGCCTGGGTTTCGGGATCCATGTTGCGGTGGATCACTCCCATGCCCCCCATGCGGGCCAGGGCGATAGCGAGGCTCGACTCGGTGACCGTGTCCATGGCGGCTGAGAGGAGGGGGATGTTGAGAACGAGGTTTCTAGCCACCCTGGTCTTCAAGTTCACCTGGGAAGGCAGCACTTCGCTGTACGCCGGAACTATCAGCACGTCGTCGAAGGTGAGGGATGTGTCGGTTTCAAAAAGTCTTTCGTTCATGGATGATTCCTTTGATGGCTAATGGCGGAAATGCCGGACCCCGGTGGTGACCAAGGCGATGCCTGCCGCATCCGCGGCGGCGAGGGAGTCGGCGTCCCGGATCGAGCCTCCGGGATGGGCTATGGCGGTTATCCCCGCCTTTATTGCCACTTCAACGGAGTCGGGGAAGGGAAAGAATGCGTCCGAGGCCATGGCGGCGCCTTTTGCCTTTTCTCCCGCCCTGCCCGCCGCCAGACGCGCCGAATCGACGCGGTTGGGCTGGCCGGCGCCGATGCCCACCGTAGTCCCGTCCTTCGCGAATACGATGGCGTTCGACTTCACGGAGACGCAGGCCTTCCAGGCGAAGCGGAGGTCTTCCATCTCCTTGGCGGTGGGCGCCCGCTTGGATGCCAGCTTCCACGCCGCGCCGGGCGGGTCTCCCCTGTCCACGTCCTGTCGCAGGAAACCGCCCAGCACGGAGCGGATTTCATCCTTCGGCATTCTGGAGCCGGGAACCAATAGGCGGAGGTTTGTCTTCTTGGATAGGATTTCCAGCGCTTGACCGGTGAACTCAGGCGCGGCGATGCATTCCACAAACAGGCTGCCGAGAGTTTGGGCGCAGCCCAGGTCGAAGGGTGCGTTGACGGCGATCACGCCGCCGAAGGCTGATATGGGATCGCAGTCTATGGCTTTGCGAAGGGCGCCCGCGAGGTCGGCCGAGGCTCCTTGGCATTCGGAGATGCCAGAGGGAGAAAGATGCTTAACCACCACCGCTGCGGGATGCTCGAAGCGGGTGCAAGCCTGCCACGCCGCATCCAGGTCCAGGATATTGTTGTACGAGAGTTCCTTGCCTTGAAGAATAGTCCCGCCCAAGGGTCCAACACCCGGATCGAATCCATAGAACTCCGCGCTCTGGTGGGGATTCTCCCCATAGCGCAGGCTACGAACTTTTATTCCCTTGAGGGCGAAGGCCTCGCGGGAAGGATCTGCAACCAGGTTCGGGGCAAACCAGGCGGCGATCGCCGTGTCGTAGGCTGCGGTGCGGGCAAAAGCTTTTGCAGCCAAAAGGCGGCGGGTGGATTCCCCGACCTTGCCCGAGGCCTCGATCTCCCGCGCCACGGAATCATAATCGGCGATGTCGCAGAGAACCGATACTCTTCCATGGTTCTTCGCCGCGGCGCGCAGGAGGGTTACTCCGCCGATGTCGATTTTCTCGATGATATCCGCTTCTTGGGCGTCTGGGTCGGAGACGGTTCTTTCAAAGGGGTAGAGATCCACCACGACGAGATCGACAGCTTTGTAGCCCAATTCTGCGATCTGCCTAAGGTCTTCGTCGTTCGCCCGGGCCAGGATGCCCCCGTGGATGGCGGGATGGAGGGTTTTCACCCTGCCGCCGAGAATTTCAGGAGCTCCCGTGTAGCTGGATATCTCCGTCGCTGGGATTCCAGCCCCGGCGAGGGACGCGTAGGTGCCTCCCGAGGCGAGGATGTTCCAGTCCGCCCGGGCGAGCCGGCTTGCGAATTCCAGTAGTCCTGTCTTGTCGTAGACCGAAATTAAGGCGGTGGACATGGGTTTCACTCCTTGTAATTACACAATTTTTTCGCCGTTTCAACCACGAGCCGATGCTCGAGCCTATGCATGGCGGCCTCAAATCCTTCCAAAGAGGCGAAGTTTTCCAGTGGGAGGGATTCGCTCAAGATGACAGGCCCCGAGTCCACGCCTTCGTCGGGCACGAAATGGGTCATGGCGCCAAAGACCTTGGTTTTTCCTGCTTGTCCGCTCTCCCAGGCCTTGGCGATGGCGCCTTCTCCCGGGAAGGTTCCGGGAAGCGCGGGATGGAGATTAACCACCTTGCCGGGGAAGTGATCCAGGAAACTTCGGCCTAAGACTCGCATCCATCCCAACAGGAAGATGAAATCCGGATCATAGCCGGCTACAATCCCTGCCAAGGCAGCATCGTAGGTTTCCCGGCGGGATCGGCCAAATTCCTCGACGAAGGCTTTCCAGGAAGCCACTGCGGTGGGGATCCTTGCCTTTCCCGCTCTTTCCAGGGCGAAGGCCCTCGGCTTGGATGACAAGACCAGGGCAATCTCTGCATCCAGGATTCCTACGGAAATTGCGTCGATGAGGGCTTGGAGATTGCTGCCTTGGCCAGACACCAAGACCGCGAGTCGGGTTTTGCGAACGGCCATGCTAAAGCCCCCTGCCCGAGAGATGGGCTTGGCCCCTGCCTGCGGTCAGCAGGCCAACCACAGGGAAATCTCCTGCGGCGCAGGCGGCGAACTCCGCGTAACGCCCCGGATCCATGGCCACGAGCATGCCGATTCCCATGTTGAATACCCGATACATCTCCGCAAGGGGGACAGATCCTTTCTTCTGTATCAAAGCGAAGAGGGCTGGGATATCCCAAGCCCCGACGTCGATCCATGCATCGAGCCAGGAAGGTAGTATCCTGGGGACATTGCCTTCGAATCCTCCGCCTGTGATGTGGGCCAAGGCCTTGACCAATCCCGGTTTTTCCCTGAGGGCCTTTTTAAGCAACGACAAGTAGGATCTGTGGGGCTTGAGGAGAAGATCGATGGGAGACGCGCCGAGCTCGGCATCGAAGGCGAAGAGCTCAGCCTCGGAGAATACGCTTCTGACGAGAGAATAGCCGTTGGTATGAAGGCCGCTGGATGCAAGTCCGACAAGGATATCCCCTTCCTTGAGGTCGTCGCGAGGTAAAAGCCTCTCACGCTCCGCGATGCCAACGATAGCTCCGGCGATGTCGAATTCCTTCGGCAGGTAGACGCCGGGCATTTCCGCAGTCTCGCCCCCTATGAGGGCGCATCCCGATTCCCTGCAGGCCGCGGCCATGCCGCCTACGATCGTGGCGACCATGGAAGGTTTCAATTTGGAGGTAGCGACGTAGTCCAGGAAGAAAAGCGGCTCCGCGCCCTGTACTAGGATATCGTCGATGCAGTGGTTCACTATGTCCTGGCCGATGCCTTCGTACCTATCGGCCAGGGCGGCCAACTTTACTTTCGTTCCCACTCCATCGGTGGACGCTACAAGGACCGGTTCCCGCATTGCTTTCAGCCCCTTCGCCGAGTACACCCCGCCGAAGGAACCTATGCCCGCAAGCACCTCGGGCCCATAGGTGGAGCGGACCGCGGCGCTCATGAGGACGACGGCTTGATCGCCCGCATCGATGTCCACGTCCGATGCCGCGTAGCTGGCTGCGATAGGCAAAGGCGTGTTTCCCGCACTTCTTAGGAATCTGCGGGCCGCCCCGATGTCCCGGCGGTACCGGGAACCGGACAAGGAGATCAAAGCCGTCCTGGCATAGGCCTTCTCTATGGCTTCGTCCAAGATTGGAGCCCAGGAAGTGGCGCTGGCCAGCCTTCCCCCCTGGGCGAGGATTTTCCCGTCCCGGCGGAAGGTAGCGGCATGGAAGATTTCCGTATCCTTCGTCCCCCCATAATCCTTAAAAAGTCGCGGCCTAGGATTGAAAGCGTCCAGCGCATACCCCTCATCGGCCAGAACCACAGTGGCGCTGGCCATGTTTTTCCAGCGGATTTCTTTTTCCGCCAAGGTTCCCTCGACGCAGGACCACAAAATCTGGGCCAGGTCAGTCTCAAGGAGGGGTAGAATGGATTGGGCTTCCGGATCCCCGAAGCGGCAATTGTACTCAAGCACTTTGGGACCCTTATCGCTCAGGATCACCCCGGCGAAGGGAGTCCCCTCCTTAGCCAGAGCCTTGACCATAGGCTCAAGGACGATGGCGGAAAGGGATTCGGCTCGAGCCATGTTTTCTTTGGAGGCCCAAGATATGGAACCCATCCCCCCGGTGTTCGGCCCTTGATCGCCCTCGAGGAGGCGCTTGTGGTCTTGCGACGGTGGCATGACGCGCACCGTGTAGCCATCGCAAAAGCCAAGGATGGAAACCTCTTCTCCTGCCAGCCTCTCCTCGACCACTACCTGGGCGCCCGCCTCGCCTAGGGATCTGTCCACGAAAAGATTCCGCAGAATCTCCTCCGCCTGCGAAAGGTTGTCGGGAAGAAACACTCCCTTTCCGGCCGCAAGGCCCGAAGCCTTGACCACCACAGGCCATGGCGCAGATTTGACAAAGGCCAAGGCGGCGTCGAAATCTTCGAAGGCGGCGTACCTAGGGGTAGGAATGCCGCACCTTTCCATGAGTGATTTCGCATACCATTTCGACGACTCTACCTTCGCGGCTCCCGCCTTCGGCCCGAAGCAGCGTATCTTCGCCGAGTTGGGGACATTTTCCAGCCTATCCGCCAATCCTTTGG
The DNA here is from genome assembly GCA_008080685.1 of Spirochaetota bacterium. Lineage (GTDB taxonomy): Bacteria > Spirochaetota > Spirochaetia > Treponematales > Rectinemataceae > VKGY01. The sequence goes on along the minus strand of VKGY01000019.1, from coordinate 12,224 downwards.
AAAGCGGTACCTCCGGGCCAACCACCACCAAGTCAATATTTTCAGAAGCGGCGAATTCTGCCAACCCTTCGATGTCGTCCGCTTTTATGTCTACGTTGCGCGCCAGAACTTCGGTTCCAGCGTTGCCCGGCGCGCAGAATAGAGCTTCGACCGAAGGAGAATTGGAAAGCTTCCAGGCAAGCGCATGCTCCCTCGCACCGGAACCTACCACCAATACCCTCATGGATGCCTCCCTCAAAATTCGAACCTATTTTTATCCGACATTTCTTCCGCGGCCACAGGGTAAGCGCCGTCGAAGCAGGCTGCGCAATACTTATGTATATCGCCTATCGCAGAGCCCATCGATTCCATGGTGAGATACGCTAGGGAATCGGCACCGCTCCACGCGGCTATTCCGGATTCGGGAATCCTGTTCGCCACAAGATCCTCAGGTCTTCCCATGTCCACGCCCATCATGCAAGGATAGCGGACCGGAGGACTCGCGACCCGGACATGTACTTCCCGGGCCCCCGCTTGGCGCAGCAAGGCGACCAAGGGGCTTATGGTGTTTCCACGGACTATCGAATCATCCACCACCACAACCCGCTTGCCTTCCACAGTTTTTCGCAGCACGTTGAATTTCAGGGAAACCCCTCTTTTTCGCAGGGAGTCTGTGGGTTCAATAAATGTCCGTCCGATGTAGCGATTCTTCACAAAGGCTTCTCCGTAGGGAATCCCCGATTCGAAGGCGAATCCTATGGCAGCCGAAATGGAAGAATCAGGCACGGGAATCACCACATCAGCCAAGGCGGGTGATTTCTTGGCCAGTTCGATGCAAAGGATCGCCGCACATCATGGACAGAAAGTCCGTTCCATTCGGAGTCGGGCCGGGAGAAATAGACGAACTCAAAGATGCAGGCTGCGGATTTGGCATCCTTGGGGCGGGCGGCCATAGAGGTCATGGAAACCTTGCCCTGGGCATCGCAGGCCACGATCTCTCCCGGGGCGATTTCCCTGATTTCGTGGCAGCCCAGGGTGGAGAGGGCGCAGGTTTCGGAAGCGACCACGAAGGCTCCTTCAGCGGTGGTGCCCACCGCCAAAGGCCTGAATCCCCAGGGATCCCTAGCCGCGTACACGCCGTCCAAGGTAAGGACGACAAAGGAGAACGCCCCTACCCAGGAAGCCATGGCTTCGCGTATCCGCTGAACCCATGTGTCACCCTCCGAACCGGCAAGTGTCATGAGCATGAGCTCTGTGTCGCTCGCCGAGGTCAATCCAACCCCGCGCTTGAGCAGCTTGCTTCTCAAGGCTCCGGCATTGACGATATTGCCGTTATGCGCCAGCGCCACAGGCCCGTGCATGGTATCGATCAAGAACGGTTGGGCGTTGCGGATATTCGACGAGCCGGTTGTGGAATACCGCGTATGTCCTATGGCCGAGTTCCCTTGGAGCGCTTCGATATCGGCTTCGGAAAAAGCCTGGGAAACCAAGCCTCCATGCTTGCGCAATTGAATGGAATTCCCTACATGGCCGGCTATGCCCGCTGCTTCCTGGCCTCTATGCTGAAGGGCGAAAAGGCTGTAGTAGGCAATCCGCGAAGCCTCGCCCGAAGGCGAATGAACCGCGGTGACGCCACAGGCCTCCCTTGCTCCGTTCATGCGCCGTACAGCCTCTGGATATCGGCATCATCGGTATCGATCTTATCCCTTTGTTCCTTTTGGTAGGCTCGAATTTTCGACGCGAGGGCAGGATCTCCCAGGGCGAAAATCTTCGCGGCGAAAATAGCGGCGTTGCGGGGATCAAGGACCGTCGCAGCCGCCACGCCAGGGGGCATGCGCAAAGAGGAGAATACATCCGCGCCGCCGAAAGCATCGTTGGGCGGAGGGCAGGAAACCACGGGGAAGGCGGTGGAGAACTCGACCATTCCCGAGAGGGCGTTGGAAAGTCCGGCGATCCCAACATAGACAATGTTGAGGCCTCGCTTTTCGTTGGCCGAAAGAATGGCGAGCAATTTCTCCGGAGTCTTGTGCGCCGAAGCTATATGCGTTTCGTGGGCGATCCCGAAATGATCGAGCCAGGATGTAATTTTTTTTCCATGGTCGTAATCGGCCTTGGAACCCATGAGAATGACCGCAAGATTTCCGCTCATATTTTCACCCCTATTGATTCAAGATTTTCGAGAATCCTTTCACCGACTGGATAAGATCCAGCCTCGAATAGCCTTCCAGTCACCATTTCGTACGCCCTTTGGTAAAGTTGCGACGCCTCGGCCCAAACCGACTCCGGCAGGGCTGGTATCACGCCTTCTCCGCGATAGCCTGACTCGACATATTTCATGCGTACGAATTCCTTGTCGAAAATCTCCGGTTCCTGGCCTTTGGCGAGCCGCGACTCGTAGCTGTCGAGCTTCCAGAAGCGAGAAGAATCGGGTGTGTGGATCTCATCGATCAGGACAATATTCCCCGAGTCGTCCAGGCCGAATTCATATTTTGTGTCCACCAGGATCACTCCTGCTTTTTCCGACATCCTTCTCCCTCGGTCGAACAAGGCGAGGGCGATCTCCATGACCTTTTTCCAAGTCGAAGGTTCAACGAAACCTCCGGATGTCACCTCAGCGCAGGTGAGCCTTTCGTCGTGCATGCCTGCTTCGGCTTTTGTGGTGGGTGTGATGATCGGGCTTGGAAGGGGTCTGTTCTTTTCCAAGCCTTCGGGGAAATCGTATCCGTAGATGTTCCTGTCTCCCTCGGAATACCTTCGCCACAAGGAAGTGGAGGTGACACCGGTGATGTAGCCCCGGATTATAACCTCCACGGGAAGGGGTCTGGTTTCCCGCACGATCGCCACATTTGGATCGGGCAGGGATATCAGGTGGTTGGCCACAATGTCCCGTGTCGCTTCGTTCCAATAGGCCGACAATTGATTGAGTACCTGGCCTTTCCATGGCACGGCGCCGAGGACTCGGTCGAAGGCGGAAATCCGGTCTGTCGTGACCATGAGCCTCGTTCCTCCGGGCATCGAATACCAATCCCTAACCTTTCCCGATCTCTTGCCAGGTATTTCATTCCCAAGGCCAAGAAAGGCTTTCGGCAATGTCTTCACCACGCACTTGTAATCAACCATGATTCTTCTCCTTATAATGGGCGGATTGCTTATTCATAACGCTCTCGCGTACCGTACACCCGCGGCGAAGATGGAAAGCCCTGATCCGCTTTCCCCTCCGCCGTAGACAGGCCTGTCTTTGTAGATATTGTTCTCGGGATGGGGCATGAGACCCAGGACATTGCCCGCGGGATTGCATATTCCCGCGATGTCCAAGGGAGAGCCGTTGGGATTGATCGGATAACGGCCCTGGGCGGGATTTCCCGCCTCATCCACGTATCGCAGCGCTATAAGGCCCTGCTCTTCAAGCTGGGTCAATTTTTCCAGGGAGCTTACCGCGAATCGCCCTTCCCCATGGGCAACAGGGCAGGATACGGGGAAAACCACTTCCTTGGTCCAAACGCAAGGACTCTCGTCGGCGGCCAATGTCACCCATCGACACTCAAATCTTCCTTCTGCATTGTCGGTCAGGGTCGCCCACCTGGTTTCGCCGCCGAAGCCTGGAAGAATGCCCGCCTTGACCAAGGTTTGGAAACCGTTGCATATGCCAAGCACCGCCTTCCCCTCGGCAACGAATTGGCTTACCTCCTCCTTGAAATAGGAGGCGATGTCCAGGGCGAACAAGGTACCCGCCCCCATGGCGTCGGCATAGGAGAATCCGCCAGGGATGACCAGGATAGCAGATCTGGCCAACAGAGACCTTTCCTTGCGCAGGGCGTTCACATGGATAATCCGAGGGTCGGCGCCGGCGGCCTTGAGGGCATAGTACGCATCCACGTCCCGGTTCGTGCCCGCCGCATGGAGCACAATCGCCTTGGGCTCTTTCATGCCACACCTCCTGCCACACCCGATGCCGACGACTCGCCCAATATTCTGTCCGTCTCCGACGTATAGGCCTTTCCCAATTCCTCTAAATCCGAGGATTCCACGTGGCCGGAACCCAACCGGAAGCGCAAGGCCTTTTCGGCCAGGACAGTGCCCAGCCCAACCCTGGGCAAACCTTTCAATGCGGTTTCGAAGGCCGCTACCTTCGCCTGGGGTACCTCGGCCAGGAAACACCCATTGGTCTCCCCAAAGAGGGTACCCAATGGATTGTGATCCGTACCTGCTGCGACTTCAACAGAAATTTCCGCCCCTCTTCCTCCGCCAAGGCACATTTCAGCCGCCGCAGCGGCAAGCCCCCCATCGGAGATGTCGTGGCAGGAAAGCACAAGCCCTTGGGAAATCGCGCGGTGCAAGGCTCGGTACACCTTAGGAGCGGCCAAGGAGGGCTCTGGCCCTCGGCCCTCCACAGAGTATCTCGCGGCGAATAATTCGCCGTACACCGAGGCGGAAAGCTCGGGTTTGAATTCGCCCACCAGGTAAATGCGGGAATTTTCGATCTTGAAGGCGGAACCCAGGGACATCTCCGCCTGGGGCACGATGCCTATGGCCGAGATAAGGAGGGAAGGAGGCACGGATATCCTGGTTCCATCCTTTCCCACGAACTCATTGTTGAAGGAATCCTTCCCGGATATGAAGGGAGTCCTATGGGCTACCGAAGCGTCGCGGCAGGCCTTGGCCGACCTAAGGAGGGTCCAGAGGTTCTCGGGTTTCCTGGGGTCGCCCCAGCAGAAATTATCGGTGACGGCGATCCGGTCCGGATCGGCGCCCACGGCCACCGCATTCCTCACCGCCTCATCCAGGGCGGAGTACGCAGCGTTGTATGCGTCGGCTTCCCCATACCGGGGATTGAAGCCGTTGGAAATGGAAATCGCCTTGCCGGATTTGATTTCCAAGGGTTTTACCACCGCAGCGTCCGAAGGGCCTTTCTGAGAGGGGCCAGAGAAAGGACCTCGGATCGTTCCGCCCTGGACTTCGTGGTCGTAGCGGCGGATCGCCCATTCTTTTGAAGCCACCGCAGGATGGGCCATGACCTGGGCAAGGATTCTGCGCACCCCGAACCCCGCCTCAGTGCTAGGCCGTAGGACAGGCGCAGCCGCGTCTGGAGCTGAGCGTGTAGGCTTTTTAGCCTTGAGCCGCCTTCCGGGCATTCCTTTGTGGAGGAATTCGCACGAAAGATCGAGTACCTTTCTTCCCTGGTACCGCACAACAAGCTTTCCATCTCCGGTAAAGGCGCCTAGATCCCACCAACCAACGTCGTTCGCGTCGCAAAGGGCGATAAAGGCGTCCCGGAAGGCCATGGGGATAGCCAGAACCATCCGTTCCTGGGCTTCGGAAAGCCAAATCTCCCAGGGAGAAAGCCCGGGATATTTCAAGGCAACCTTTGAAAGCTCCACATCAGCCCCCAATTCAGAGGCCATTTCTCCTACCGCGGAGGACAAGCCCCCGGCCCCGCAGTCGGTGATACCCGAGTACAGTCTCTTTTCGCGAGCTTGCACGATCACCTCCGCGGCCATTTTTTCAACTATAGGGGCGCCGATCTGGACCGAGGAACCAGCGCTTTCATAGGTTTGGCCATCCATGGTCATGGAAGAAAAGGTAGCACCCCTGATGCCGTCCCTTCCGGTCTTGCCGCCGATCACAAACACCCGGTCCCCGATTTCCGGGGTGGAAAAGAAGGCTCCCTTGGGAGCGATGCCGACGCAACCGCAATAGACTAAGGGATTCGTCGCATACTTCTCATGATAATGGATTCCGCCGTTGACCGTTGGAATGCCCATCTTGTTGCCATAATCCTGGATCCCCGCGACAATCCCGTTCCTGATCCTCTCCAGGGACATACCCTTCCGCGCCACTTCTTTCGAGGATTCCGCGCCGAAACAGAGGATATCCGTTACCGCGATGGGTCTGGCGGAGACAGCCATCACATCCCTGATCACGCCCCCCACCCCAGTGTTGGCCCCACCGAAGGGTTCTATCGCCGAAGGGTGGTTGTGGGTCTCAACCTTGAAGGATATATCGAAATCCTCGTCGAACTCGATGATTCCCGCATTGTCCTTGAAGGCAGACACCACCCATGGGGCGGCGATTTCGTCCGTGGCGGCTTTTATATAGGTTTTGAGGATATTGTCCACTACGAGGGGAAGTTCGCCTTCTTCCCCTCCTTCGGTCTCGATCCTCGCCTTGAAGGTCTTGTGGTAACAGTGCTCGCTCCAGGTTTGGGCGATAGTCTCATATTCCACGTCGGTGCAGGGGCGCCCTTCCCGCCTGAAATAATCCCGGATAACCGCGAGTTCTTCCGGATCCAGGGCTGATCTCCGCTGGCTATCCAAAAGCCCCAAAGCCCTGTCATCCATCCTGTGAATGCCAATCTCCTCGACATTGATCGAAGCCTGGGTCTTGTCGGGGAAGGCTATTTCTATCCGCCCCAAGGCGTGGCGCTGGACCACGGGATTGGAAAGGACGTTCCGGGCGATAAGATCGAGTTCCTCTGCGCAAAGGCTTGATGCACCTTCGCAGGAAAATTCGTACCTCGCCCCTGTGGCGGCGGCGTCGATTCCTGCAATCCCCAGTTCTCGGGCCGACCTGAGTATCTCGTCCGCCACGGGGTCGGTTACCCCGGGAAGGTAGGCGATTTCCACTGCCTGGGCGCCTTCGAAGCCATCCTGCACCTCAAAGGCCTGGGTCACAGGGTTGGAAAAAAGAAAACGCCCGAGGAGGTCGAGCTCCTCGGGCGCAATTTTCCCGCGTACAAAGTACAGATCCATCCGCTGCACGGCGCGGACCTGAGTAAGGCCCAATTTCCGCACAGCGCGCAAAATCGCCGCCTGGGATTTCGACCCCGGCCGCAATTCCCTTATCGCAATACGATGGATAGGTGGTTGGTGTACCATGTGAATGAATACCACCCCTTGTAGTACTTAGTCAAGCCCATCAGCCCAGGGATTCCCTAAGGGTGCGGGCGAAGGCCTTCGCCCTGTCCGGGGCGTCGCCCACATAGGTTTCGCTGACCATGAGGGAGGACAGCTTTTGTGCGCCCAGGGCTTTGAGAAAGAAGGGATCCTCGGCGAGGGAAGCCTCGAGGGGGTTTTCTCCTCCTTGTCCCATGGCTGCCCAGGCCGACAGGGCATGGGTCCTCAGCCTTTCATGGGTTTCCTGCCTATCCGCTCCTTCCTTTGCCATGGCCATGAGGACTCGCTCGGTGCAGGCGAAGGGGGCGTAGCGGCGGAAGGTGGCGCGGATAGCCTTTTCGTTCACCACAAGGTTGCCGATTATCTTGGCCGCGGTGTCGATGAGTTCGTCGCTGATCAGGAAGGCCTCGGGAACAATCACCCTGCGATTGGCCGAATCGTCCAAAGTCCTTTCGAGAAGGGATAGGGATGCGTCGCCCCAGGCAACGGAGGGATAGGCCGCGAGCAATCTGGCTAGGGAATCGATTTTCTCCGCCGCGATGGGATTCCGTTTGAACGGCATGGCGGAAGAGCCAACCTGCTTCGCTCCAAAGGGTTCCGACAGTTCCCCGATGGGCGGCGATTGGAGGATCCTAATATCGAAGGCCATCTTATGCAGCCCAGCCCCGAGGGAAGCGAGGGCTGTCATTATAAGGTAGTCCTGGATCCTGGTGCTGGTCTGCGTGCTGACCGGGAAGAATCCAACGCCAAGTTCCTCGGCCATCCGGACTTGGAATTTCTCGAGCCCTTGGAGGCCGAAAAGTTCGGCGTAGGACGCTGAGGTCCCGACCGCTCCCTTGAAACCCTTCCCCTTTATCTCAGTCCGGCGGCGACTCAGTTCCTCCCGCGCCAGGAAAAGGTCCTGGGCCCAAATGGACAGCCGATAGCCAAGGGTGGAGGGTTCGGCGGGTTGAATGTGGGTGAAGGCCATCACCGGGAGATCAGCGTAGACTTCAATTTTTTCGGCGAAGGTGCAGAGGAGAGAATCGAGTTTTCCTATTATTAGGTCAAGCGAATCCTTAGCCCTGAGCGCATCGGCGTTGTCTTCTATGTCCATCGATGTCGCGCCGAGGTGGATTATGCCGCCCGAGGTGGGGCACTGCTCCGCGAAAGCCTTAATCTCCGCCATGAGATCGTGTTTTATTTCCGCTTCGATTTCCAGGGACCTCGGCAAGTCGATATCGAGGGCGCGGGAGGCGAGCTCCCTCACCTGAGAGTCTTCCACTATGCCGAACTCGGACTCCACCTTGGCCAAGGAAACCCAGATGGTTCTCCATAATTCGCGTTTGCGCCGCTCGCTCCAGATAACCCGCATACCCTGACTGCCGTATCTCCAAGTGAAAGGAGATAGGTACCCGGAATAATCATTCATGGGCGGACTATAGCAGAATTCATCGCCCGGTGGAATCGGTCGAAAAAGAGCGTTTTTTTGAATCGCAAGCCATCGCCTGAGACGTTTCTAATATGCGAGGCCCCGTGTCCGAAACCGCGGTCGAGCCGGACCTACGCGCAAGGAGGTTCCATGAATCAACTGAACAGCATTCTCGTGGAAGGCAATCTGGTTAAAGATCCCAGTACAAAAACTCTGTCTTCCGGAAACCAGGTTTGCGCATTCACGCTCGCATCTAACCGCAACTACAAAAACTCAAACCAGGTCTACGAGGAGGAGGTTTCCTATTTCGATGTGGAGGCCTGGTCAAGGCTGGGCATCGCCTGCGCCCAGCACCTCAAAAAGGGGCGCGGCGTACGGGTGGTTGGCAGACTGAAGCAGGATCGATGGCTCGACTTGGACGGCAAGCATAAGACCAAGGTCAAGATCGTGGCGGAGCATGTGGAGTTCAAGCCCCAGAAGAAGGAGGATGGCAAGGCGCACACAATCCCGGAAGCCCAGGAGACTGATCTCGTTCAGTCTTTGGAGGAGGATGAAGAGAGCGCAGCGGTGTTCTGAACCACTTCGAAGGGATTGATCGTGCGGAGCGCTTCCTGGGTGGCGGCGCCCAGTAGCTCCAGGAAACGCTCCTTGGCCTCGGAATTGCGCATTCTCGCCGAGGGGCCGGAGATGCTGATGGCACCGGCAAAGTCTGAGCCGGGCAACTTGAGAGGCATGGCTATGCAGGTGAGGCCAATCTCGAATTCTTCCCTGTCGACGCCGTAGCCCAGATCCCTGGTTCTTTTAGCTTCGCGTATCACATCCTCGGGTTCCGTGAGGGTTGTCTCGTTGATCTTGGGCAGGGGCGAGGATCCCAGGATAGCCCGTATCCGCTCTTCGGGAAGCTGGGAGAGTATGGCTTTTCCGACGCCGGTGCAGTACAGGGGCAACCTGTCGCCGGGGGCTGACCTCATCCTAAGGCTACGGTTGGCCTCCGCCCTGTCCAGGTAGATGGCCGAGTCTCCGGCGAGGCAGGCAAGGTTGACGGATTCTCCGGATTCCCGGGCCAAACGCTCAATGATCGGGCGGACTTTATCCACCACCAGAGCCCGCACCGGAACTCGGCTCCCCAGCTCAAAGAGGGAGAGTCCTAGGGTCCAGCCCCCCTGGTGACGTTCAACCACACCGCGGGATTCCAGGACAGAAAGGTAGCGAAGCGCCGTTGCCTTGTTCATCCCGGTCTCTTTGGACATCTTGGCCAAGCTCACTTCAGAGGTTGCCTTGGCGAGGTAGAATAAAATATCAAGCGCTTTGCCAGCGGATTCACTCATTGTCCAAACATTCCTTTTCGCTCAAGGCGACAGGGTAGCCAGGGTCTGTCATTCAAAACGGCGTTTCATTATCTGAGAAGAGTGTAGTATCGGCTGCGAGCCCAGTCAAGGCTGTTTTTGTCATCGATTTTATCGCGATGCCTCGTCTTCGTTGTAAAAGCCGTCCTTCCAGTTGAAGCGGGAAGCCTCGGGCACTACTCTCGCCTCCGCCGCAGCCTTGGCGACATCGCGGAAGAAGCCTCGGTTTGGACTGGCGTTGGAAAGGTCGATGATGAATTTCTCAATCCTTTCCTTCCTGAGAAAGGGAGTCCTATCGATGATGGAAAAGGGTCGGGCAGGCACCAAGACATTGTAGTCGCGCCGAGAATTTAAACTGAACCCCAGGCCGTCCCTATCGGTAAACGTGGCGGCCCCATGGGTTTTTGCCAGGTCCCCTCGGATAGTGAAGAGCTGGGGGAAGGAAAAGACCATGGGGAAAAAGGTTCCGTGAGGAATCGACTCCGCAATCCTCATCAAATTCTGCTTGGAAATCTCGAGGGGCGGAATTATAAATTTGACCCCCTGGTCGAGGAGAAAGGCCGCGGACCAGAGGTTGAACGCGTAAAGCCAGGGGCCGGCGATGAGGGTAATGCCTTTCCCGCGCAGGATGCCCAGGTGGCCAAGGTTGTTCGCCACGAAATACTTGATGCCCCGGGAGATCCAGTATTCGATCTCTTGTTCCAGCCAGGAGGCATCCGCCTCGGGGAAATAGGGATCGAGCCACAGAATAAGCCTGTCCCTTTTGTAGGGCAGGGTGGACTCGTTCTTGCGCATCGCTTCGGCGTTGAGCTTGTCGAAGTGGATCATGGCCTTCTGCGGATTGGCAGCCAAGGCAGCATGGAGATCGGCGACTTTTCCAACCAGGACATAGAAGCCTGCGGGCAGGATTTCCAGTTCCTTCTTGCTTGGCGCATCGACCTTGGGCCGGGGCGCGTGGTCATGGGAAGGAAAGGCCCGGTATCGGTCGAGGCTGTGGGGCATGATTGTCTTGTAACGCCTGGCCATCGAGGCGGTCTGGATAAGATAGACGTCGTCGTTCTGGCGCCAGTCCCCTCCCTCGAGCTTGACGAGGATGCCATTGACCTGAGGCCTCACGCCCCGCACCTTGCAGGTGAAGCGGCCTGAATCGTCGGAACGATGAACCCGTACCGAATCGCCCTCCGCAAGGCCGTCGAAGCTGTTCATCACAGCCCAGCGATCATCGTCGATCGCATAGATGTCCTTGATCTTGCCAAGATGGATGCCCGTCCCTCCAGCCTGATCGGGATGGATATAGACGGGATTCCCTCCCTGGATGAAGAAATCCGTTTTTCTCCGGGCGAAGTCCGACTGGAGGATGGATCGCGCTTTCAACAAGGCCCTTTCCTTGTCTTCCTGGCAATTGTCTATGAGGTGGCGATAGGCTGAAACCACGGTGCCCACGTACTCGGCGGACTTCATCCTTCCTTCTATCTTGAAGGTATCAACCCCGGATTCGATAAGATCGGGGATAAAATCGACCAGTTGGAGATCATCGGGGGAAAAGAAGTATCCCTTTTTGGAATCGGATTCGTAGAGCCTGCGGCAGGCCTGGGTGCAGGCTCCCCGGTTTGCGCTTTTGCCTCCATGGTAGGAGGAGAAAAGGCATATCCCCGAGGCGGATACGCACAAGGCGCCATGGACGAAAACCTCCAGCTCCAGGCTGGTAGTCTGTCTAATGGAGCGGATTTCATCCAGGTTGAGTTCCCTCGCCAATACCGCCCGCTTGAAGCCGTTCCGGGAGAGGAAATTGGAACCCCTGGAGGATGCGACGTTCATCTGCGTGGAAGCATGGAGGTGGAGGCGGGGAAAACATTCCCTCGTTATATGGGCGATGCCCAGGTCTTGGACAATTATGCCGTCCGCTCCCAGCCGGTCGAGAAACTGTAGCAATTGATAGACCCGGTCGGTTTCCCTTTCTTCAAACACTGTATTCACGGTGACATAAACCTTTTTTCCCCGGTCGTGCACCGCCTGTAAGGCAGCCTCAAACTGGTTGAAAGCGAAGTTGGCCGTCCTCATCCGCGCGTTGAAGGATCTCAAACCCAAGTACACGGCGTCGGCGCCCTCGCCTATTGCCGCGTCCAAAGCCTCCGGAGAACCGGCAGGCGCAAGTAATTCTACTCTTTTCACGATAATGTTATAGAAGGTAATTGCCCCTCGTATCAAGATGGCCCCAAGCCGGTTCGGGTTGAAAAGCGTATCTCTTTTTGTATATATTGTCGTTTGTTATCATCCACATGCTTCTGGAGTTTCCTATGGACCTTCGCGCCACACGCAATATCGGCATAATGGCCCACATCGATGCGGGCAAGACCACTACGACTGAAAGAATTCTCTATTTTTCTGGAAAGACCTACAAAATCGGAGAAGTGGACGACGGCGAGGCAACGATGGATTGGATGGACCAGGAGCAGGAGCGCGGCATCACCATCCAGAGCGCCGCCACCACCACCTATTGGCGGAACCATCAGATAAACATAATCGATACACCGGGTCATGTGGATTTTACCGCCGAGGTTGAAAGGTCCTTGAGGGTCCTGGATGGAGCCTTGG
>VKGY01000018.1:14533-63641 GCA_008080685.1 Spirochaetota bacterium | reverse complement strand
TTCTTAATCAGCCTAGCTACGACGTCCCTGTTGTCCAGAAGTGACGAGAGGGATTTGTCGTGATGCACCAGGCTTATAATCTGGGCGAAAAGACCCGTCACATCTGCGTGGATGTACCATTCTTTCTGGAGCAATTCCCTGTGGAATACCGCGTTGGTTCCGATTATCCTATAGAATAGGCCTTGGCGGTAGCCTTCGTCGAAATCCTCGATTGCCCGGCCGTTGAAAAGGGGCAGGGACACGGCGCAGATAACCTTGCTGGCTCCCAGTTCCTTGAGGTTCTTCATGCCCTTGAGGAGGGTTCCTCCGGTGCCGATCATGTCGTCGGCCATGAAGACGGTCTTTCCCTCGACGTTTCCCAAAAGCCGCATCTCGCTGATGTTGGACTCGGTGGCGCTTTTGGTGACCTTGGAATAATCCCGCTCCTTATATAGCAGGGCTAGGGGGCGCTGGAGGGCGTTGGCGTAGAATTTGTTGCGATCCACGGCGCCGGTGTCGGGGGCCAGGACAACAAGGGGTTCGGTCTGGATATCCACGAGGGACATTAGCTTTTCAATAATCTGGAAGGAGGCGTGGAGGTTTTCAAGCCGTAGCTTGTCGAAGCAGTTTTCTATCTCCCGGGAATGGATGTCCAGGGTGATAATCCGGGAGACGCCCAGGTTTTCCAGCATGACGCCGATCCGGGCGGCGGTGAGTCCTTCCCTCCCCTTCTTTTTATGCTGCCGGGAATATGGGTACATGGGCAGGACCAAGTTGATGCGGTTGGCTCCCGCCTGCATCGCCGCGTCCACGGTGACGAATAGGTTGAAGATATGGTCGTTCACCGACATGGTGCGGTGCACGCTGCCGTCGTTGAAGGCGATGGGTTGGTGATTTTCGATGTCCTGGAAGATGAAGAGATCCTTGCCGCGCACCGATTCCAGGATTTCGGTTTTTATCTCTCCGTTAGCGAAGAAGGTATGCCGGGCGTTGATCTTGAATTGAGGTGGTCTATATTTGTCCACCAATCCGGGTATGTACACCGAGGAGGAATTGGAATCGTTGGCGAAATTGATCTTCCGGATGGCGAGTTCTTGGCTAATGTGGTATCGGGCGGCCAAGGCTTGGGTCTTTCTGTCGAACCTTCGCTTGTAGATGCCGGCCAGCTTGCGGATCACTTGGTCGGCGAAGGCCTCTGCGCCGGGACAAGCGAGGATGCCCATTTTCGTGGGATCAGAAAAACTCATGGGAATGCCGCCTTGGAGAGAAGGTGTGTTTCAAAACTATACTTCGGCCGTCGTTTTGTCAATGCGAAGAAAGCTTCCTGACAAGGGCAGCCAAGGGTCTGCTGCAAGGAGGGCTTATGACAAGGGAAGGAGCGCAGGCGATTTCGACTCCTAGGGGGCTTTCGCTCCGGGAGGCCCAATATTCTATCCTATATCGCCCGGAGGGAAGCTTCAGCACAAGCTGGCTTCCCCCTCCCCTGCCAAGCCAAAGCAGGAGGGCCGAATCCGATCCATCCAGGGAGCTAGGATCGCCGAGCATGCCGAACTCTTCCTCCGCTTCGGAGATTGCTTCCATGGGCGCGGAAGTTCCAGCGAGGAAGGCAACCCACTTTGCCAAGGGATGGAGTGGTCCTAGGAATTCCTTTATCAGGACTGCGACTTCAGAAGTACTTAGTAAATTCATGCTTGAGGTCTTCCAAGCCGGGCATCCCTCGGATCTCCGCCCAGCCGGCCTGACTGTCCATCTCGGAGTGGGCCGAGAGGATGGCCAAGACAGTTTCGACCTGGATGCCAACCCGCTTCCACAAGGGGGCGACGGCATTGTCCAGATGATCCATATCCGCCCTACCTCCTGAAACCTGGCCGGGATTAAGGGTTTCGATGAGGTAGGCAGCCGTCTCGCTGCCCTGGCCCCACTCGCGGTGCGAAAGCCCGCGATGCGTATCCCTGGATTGGTCGAGGACCATCCTCACCCCCCTCTCGTCCGCGGCGAGTATCCCCATAGCCGCGTAGGTCAGGTTTTTAGGGTGGGCGATGATATTCCACGCCAGGCCGGATACGGGGCTTGCTTCGTGGAGGTCGAAGGCTGCCTTTACGTTCTCTTTTATTATGAGCGCAAAGATGGCCGCCGCTGCCTGGGCTGTTTTGGAACCCTGGGCGTCGCCGGGATGCAGGCGATTCAAGTTGCGCAAATCCCGGTCCGCCAGGCTTAGTTCAGGCGTGGTTTCGTCCTCGGGCTTGGTAAGGCGGGAACCATATCTAAAACTCCTGTCTCCCGAGGCGCCGGAAATGTACACCGCCTGGGGTCCAGGCCTGTCCGGGTCCGGCCAGGTGGCGGCTGAGGCGTTCGCCCTGGGGACTACGATGAGCCGTGCGGCTGAAGGCCTCGCCCAGGAAACGAAGAGCGAGGCGGCGGCGACGCCTGCGATTTCGTCGCCGTGGGAGCCGCCGAGGATGAGGATGGCTGGTAAGGCGGGATTTGGATCCTGAGGTTCGATGAAATACACCGGACTGTCCAGGGCAGTCCCCTTGAGGGCGGGCTGGTACTCCGAGAGGGCCCCTATCCTGGACACAGCCTTCCCAGGCCTTTGCTCCGCCATGGCGGCCAGGAAGGCGGGGTGCCGAGCCTGAGAAAGCCCTTGGGAAGGAGCTTGGGCCGAGGCGGATAAAAGGGCCAGGGCCAAGCCTAAGAATGAAAGCAAAGGACAATACCCCACGCTGTGTGCCTTGTAGTATGCCATCAATACCCGAAGACAGCCCCGTCCCTGCGGGGATCGGCGCCGCCATAGAGTTTGCCCTCTTTTATAATGATCCCTTGTACGCCGCCGAAGTAGAGATCGCGCTTGTCGTAGCTTTTGACCTTGTAGCCGAGGAGCGTTAGGTCATCCAAGGTTTTCTTGGGGAAAAGGGCTCCTTCGAGTTCTATGGTGGTTTTCCCCGGTCCCTGGAGATAGGTGCAGTACATGCGCGGGGCTTCGATGGCTTCCTGGATTCCCATACCATAGTCGATGAGATTGGTGACGATCTGGGTAAGGGTTGGGATAATTCTCATGGCACCAGGGGTTCCCAAGGTGGCGAATGACTGGCCGTCCTTCATGATGAGGGTAGGCGCGATTGTCGTGTTCATGCGCTTGCCGGGAAGATAGGCGGAAGAGCCCTTCTTGCCGTTGAAATTGCCCATCTCGTTGTTGAGGATGATTCCCGTGCCAGGAACGGCCACGGCGGCGCCGAAGAAACTGGACAGGGTCTGGGTGAGGGCGACCACGTTGCCAGCCTTGTCCACCACGGACATGTGGGTGGTGCTCCAATGCTCGCTGTTGGGGTTAACCTTCTCGTACTTGAGGGTCATTGCGTCCAGCTTGATGGAGGCTGCCTTGGCGTTCGCGTATCCCTGGGACGTCAGGGCTTTCATGGGGACGTCCACGAAGTCGGGATCGCCCAGCACGTCGTAGTAATCGTCGAAGGCACGGGCGAGGACTTCTGAGAATAGGTGGAGCTTCATGGCCGAGTCGAAACCGAGGAATTTGAGGTTGTAGTTTTCCAGCATGTTCAAGGACTGGATGAGGAGGAATCCCCCCACAGGCGCCGGCGCGGAGACGATGTCGTAACCTCGGTACGTTCCGCTCGCGGGCTCGCGCTCGATGGCCTTGTAGGTGGCCAGGTCGTTTTCGTCGATCAGGCCTTTGTTGGCCTTCATATCCGCGGCTATGGCCTTGGCGATCTCGCCCTTGTAGAAGGCGTCCGATCCTTCCTGGGCGATGAGTCGCAAGGTTTTTGCCAAGTCGGGGTTCTTGTAGATTTCGCCAGCCTCAAGCGGGAGGCCGCTGGGAGCGATTATGGACATGAGATAGGCGTTGGGCATGGCGCGCTTGAAGTTGTCCGCAATGACCCCTGCGAGGGTTTCGCTCACCACAAAGCCTTCCTCGGCCAATTTGATAGCGGGCGCTATGACCTGGGCAAGGCTCATGGTGCCGTATTTTTCCAGCGCCAGGGCCAAACCGGCCACGGTGCCGGGAACCGCCACGCTCCTGTGCCCCGCGGCGGGCCATCTCTCATCCGGCGCCGCCTTGTTGAAGGAAGCACGGCTGCGGTAGTCGATGGAGGTTGCCTTGTTCTCCCCCTTCAGGTAGATGACAATGTAGCCTTCTCCGCCAATCCCGTTGGCGTTCGGCTCGACCACGCTGTTGGCGAAGGCTGTGGCTACCACCGCGTCCACAGCGTTTCCACCGGCTTTGAGGATGCCCAGCCCTATCTGGGATGCCAAAGGATGGGCTGAGGCGACCATGCCTTGGCTGGAGACCACCTCGGGAATGACAGTCGGCGCCTTCTGGGCAAAAGTGATCCCAAGGCTTGCGGCTAAAAACAGCGCCACCAGGGCTATTGAAATGCATCGTTTAAGTCCCTTCATCGACAATCCTCCTATAGAAATATTGGCCGCGCAGCGAGGCGCCGCCCTGAAAACCAAAGAAAAGATACTTGGCGGATCCTATCTCAAATAAGGGCCGAGGCCTTGGCTGGCAAGGTCCTCATAAGCCGGAAGCCCGGACATTAGAATCATCCTCCCAGGATTGGATTCTCCATAGACCCTCGCCACCGCGAGGGTGCTGTAGATATGCTTCGCCACCCTCGAGCCTAAGGGATTTTTGGGATCGTTGACCACATCCACATCGGGAGGAGCGTTTTCGACCATTCCAGGGTTGGGGGTCTCGGTGAGAAAGGCTTGGGCATCTGTCCCGGCGCCCCATTCGCGGTGCGAAAGGCCTCGGAACTCCATATTGGAAGGCTCCAGTTTGAGGGAGAGGCCATGATCCAGCTCAAGGTCGAAAAGCGCGGCGGCGGCGGTACCGATATTCTTTGGATTGGCTACCATCATATTCGCCAAGCGCCCGCCTGCGTCGGCTTCGTGATAATCGAAGGCGATATCCACCTTCTCGCGGATAAGCACCTGGGTCACCGCATAGGCTATCTTCTGGGTAAGCCCGGAATCAATCCTTCCGGGATAGGCCCTATTGAGGTTCCTGAACTCCCAAGCAGGCAAGGGAGCTTCGTTGCTGTCCGGGTGCACATAGCCGCCAGCGGGGTCGGGCACGCCCTGGTGGGCGAGGTTTGTGCAGCGAGAACCGTACTTGAAAAACCTTTGCCCGCTGGGGCTTTGAATGCTGATCCACGCCGGTCCGCGGGTGGTATAGGAGGGCAGGAGAGATTCTTTTTCCTGGTGGCTCACCGCGGAATTGTTCATGTTGGGCACTACAATGACCCGTCCGGCTTCCACCTTCAGGTTTTCGATCAACAGCACAGCAGCCATGATGCCGGCGATCTCGTTCCCATGGGTTCCACCGCCTATAAAGAGAGTGCCGCCGGGTTTTGATCCTTCGAAATAGTACACCTTGCTGTCTCCCGGAGTTCCGAGCAATCCGGGGTAGTAGTCCGAAAGCCAGCCTATCCTGGCAAGGCCATCGGAAGGGCGGTAGTCGTGCTGTATCAGGTAACGGCCGCGGATATCCTGGGCGCTGAGAGAGGGGACGGAAAGACAAAAAAACAAGAGCGCCGCCGCGGCCAGGGCTACGGATTTTCGCGTATGCATGCGTATCTCCTAGAAGCCTCTTATTTGAACGCCGCCGCCAAGGGCGCTCCAGCGGAGGACAAGCGCTCCACCTTGGTCAGGGCTATCTTGGCTTGGGCAGCCAGAGCGGTGAAAAGTCCATCCTCGTCTCCCGAGGCGACTACAATGGCGTAGTCCGAGGCGGCCATGCAGGACTTGATCAACGTATCGGACATGGCGCCGCGGCGCGAAGCACCGCCCACGTGCAGGGTGATCACGCTCATCTTGAGTTCTTTTGCTTTTTTCAGGAGGGCGTTGGTTCGCTTCAGTTCATCCTCCGCGCTGATGCCCGCAGCGCCAAGTCCTTTGGAACTGGCTCCGACGACAAGTATCAGCGTCTTGGACGAAGCGTTGAGCCCCTCGGCCTTTATCAGGGGATCGGCGGTAAAAGCGATCTTAGCCCTGGAGAGAAGCACCTTGATCATTTCAAAATCGGCGCTTTGGCCGATGGAGGTGACGAGGGCCGGCTTTTCTGCGAACGCCAGGCCTTGTTGGCCTGAAACCGAAGCCGCGAATGCTAAGAACAGAGCGCAGAGGAGAAAAGTTTTTTTCATACCAATCCCTTGACAGAGTGTATTCCGAAATGGCCAGGGCAATGAAAATAGGGAGAAGCGTGGTCATTGGCGGTGAGAAGGATTATCCCTCCTCAAGGGGCCAATGTCAACACAAAGTTCTTCTCGAGTTCTAGCTAAACTCCCAGCGGGTGCACAGAACCATCAAATGTCTTGGTAAAACCAGAAAGAGAGTCTTATTGTTCAACAGAGCGGATAGCTGTGGAGGTAATCCTTGACTGGACGAATGGCTATCCGAGAAAAGTTCTCAGGGTAAAAATTCCCTCGCTTTACTTACCAAAGGTACTGGATATGGGGGGGGTGAATAGCAGGGGGGAAAATATTTCGCATAGAACCCTCTCTTCGATCAATCTACGCAGGGTCAATAAGCCATATCAAGCCAGGCCTGGGCCAATGATGACTTGGCGCCTGGCTTTTTTTGGGTTATAAAGTAAGCAAGAGGCCGAGCCGAATGATTTGCCTGAAAAGTCTGGATACCATGCTCGTTCTACCCGGTGCATTCCGGGGAGCGGAGGCGCCGTTCGCGGGGTTCTATTATAGGGATACCCGCTTTTTGTCGCGTTACGAATGGGAATTTCGGGATGCAACCATGCTCTCTCGTTCCGAAGCTGGTCCTGGCTCATTGATGGAAGTTTTCTCCTCCTCGATTCGACATGGAGCCGATTGGGCCGTCCTGCGTCAGCTATTTCTCAATCCCTCCGGCTTTGTCGATGAGATATTCTTTGAAAATTATTCCCTGGCGCCGAAATTTTTCGAATGTACCCTGTCAGCCGATACCGATTTTGTCGACATGATGGCCCTCAGACTGCCGATTTTCTCCAAGGAAATTCCCGAGGTAAAAACAGTCGACTCCTTTTCGTGGCGAGCTTTTGCAGGTGATGGCATCCCGATGCGATGCGACATCTCATTTTCACCCGAGCCTGCGGTTAAGCGAGATGGCTCTGCGTCCTGGGCTATCGAAGTCCCCGTCAAGGGCAGGCTGGGCCTGAGGGTTACGGCTGAATTCTCTTCGGATTCCGGGGTGAAAGACGCCTCTCGCGATGGCGACTGTGGTGATGCTTGCGGCAAACCTAACGATGGTGCCCAATTTTACGCAGGATTTTCAGGCAAATCAAGGGGAAGTCCCTTACGCAAAAGATTCGAGGATTTGCTGAATGAACGCAATCCATTCGCAGAATCTGTGAGAATAGCGTTGTACGATATCGAATCGCTTATGTTGATCGAGAATGGAATGCTCGTACCGGCTGCGGGGCTACCCTATTTTGCCGTTCCCTTCGGGCGCGATTCGTTCATTGCTGCGGGATTTTTCCTCGGGCGGTGGCCCGAGCTCGCCGAAGGGGTTTTACGATACGCCGCATCAATCCAGGGCACGCAATTTACTACCACGAAACAAGAGGAACCCGGCAAGATTTTTCACGAAGCGCGGCCCGGTGAACTTTCGCGGCGCGGAATTATACCCTTTTCCCGATATTATGGGAGCGCCGATTCCACGCTTCTTTTTCTCATTCTTTTGGGCCGGTTTACCCGCCAGAGCGGGAACTCCCGGCTTTCGACCGAATTACGCGATTCCTGGCGGGCGGCCCTCGCATGGCTTCGCCTGAAGTTGGAGGATGGCGGGGGGTTTATACGTTTTTCCTCCGACTTTGGCACCACCGGGTTAGTGGTACAGTCTTGGAAGGATTCCAAGGATTCAATGGGTTTCCCCGACGGCAGTTTGGCGGAACCTCCGCTCGCGGTTTCAGAAATACAAGCATACGCCTACGGCGCTCTGATGGCGTGCTCCGATTTGTCGGCCATTGATGGCGACGCCAAGCTTTCCATAATCTGCCGAAATGAAGCTCGCGCCCTGTCAAAAAGAATACGAGAGAAATTCTGGCTGGCTAAAGATAGCTTGTACGCTTTGGCGCTCGACGGAAACAACCAGGCCCTCGAAACGCCTTCTTCCGATGCGGGTCATTTCTTCCCCTACTGCCTGGAATCCGTAGAGGAAGCACGAGCCCTTGCTGCCAGGCTTCTAAAGCCGGATCTGTTCTCGGGCTGGGGCGTACGAACGTTGAGCGATAGAGCAGCCCGCTACAATCCCCTCTCCTATCACAATGGAGCCGTGTGGCCGCATGACAACGCGATCATTGCCGATGGAATGTTCGAGCGCGGTTTACATTCCGAGGCGGCGCGCATATGCGAGGCTGTTCTGACCGCCGTACCTCATCCTTTCGCCTGCTCGCCGCAGGCCTGGTCGGCGGCCGGCGCACTGCGCATGTGCGACATTTTGTTGGAATGCCGCGAAGGCAGCTCTTTGCGGAGTCTCTGAATGGTGGGAGAAAAACGCTACGATCACGAAACGCTCCGCACGAACAATAGAGCGATCATCTTTTCTGTCATCGCCGCAGGTCGCGAGACCAGCCGGTTCGAACTCGCTAAAACCACTGGTATCAGCCCCGCGACCGTCGGCGCCATAGTCGATGACCTCATCTCCGAAGGCCTTATTCGCGAAATGAGGATGGGAGGCTCGACAGGAGGGCGTAGGCCCGTCATCGTCGGGTTGAATCCAAAAGGCAGAACTGTTCTTTCGGGTAGTCTGAGCGTGTCGGGAATGTCCTGCACCCTCATCGACCTCGCGGGAAATATCCTTGCCCGAAGGAGCATCCAAAGACGAGTGCTTGGAAACGATGCGGCGAAAGCCCTCGTCGAGGAAACAGCGGGCGGCCTAATGTCCGATCCCGCTTCAAAAGCGCTCATAGGCTGCGTGATGAATGTTCCAGGCCAAGTCCGCGCCGCCGACAGCCTCGTACTCAATTCCCCTCCGTTAAAATTGTCCGAATTCGACCTCCCCGGTATTCTGAAAAATTTGACAGGAACATGCTGCCAAGTCTACAAGGACACCGATGCCCTACTTCTGGCCGAACTGCGCCGGGGTTGCGCGAAAGGAGCATCCAACACCGTCTATGTCTGGGTAAAGGCCGGCGTAGGCATGTCGTACCAGCATGACAGCCAGCTTCTCATTCTTCCGCGCGGAGGCTTCGAGCTTGGACATACCGCCTCGATTTCCGGCGGTTCGGCCTGCCACTGCGGCAATACCGGCTGTATCGGGATCGAATTGTCGGAGGCTCACGCGATTGAGCTCTACACGAGGCGAAGCGAGGGAACGGTCGTCGTTTCCGATTACATCGAAATCTGCAAGGTCGCCGTGCGTGGCGACCGTATCGCTCTGGAAGTGCTTTCCTTTCTTGCCGATACTCTTGGCTCGGTGCTCGCAAATGTGGTCAACCTTCTAAATCCCGAGCTCATTGTCGTAGGTGGTCCGCTTCATCTCGCACCGCTGGAATTTCATAACCATGTGCGAAAAACCGTAAGGGAAAAAGTTCTCTGGCCGTTCAAATCGGCAGCGAGGATAGAATTTTCAGCTCTCCCCGACGATTCGGTCCTCGAGGCCATGGGGGAGGAATTTATGAAGAATGTCCTTTTCCCCCTGCCGTAATTCGGAGGAACTATGATAGAAGTTTTGAACGACGGTCCAGAATTTCACCTGACCACCGCGGGTTCGAGTTACATTTTCACCATTCTGCCCAATGGACTGCCAGGTAGTCTGCATTATGGCGGAAAGCTTTCACTGGAGAAGAGTTATCGAGGATTGGGAGCCTACGCACCCAGTCGCTATGTTCCGATTTGCGAAAAGAATCAATTTCCCTGGGGCTTCTTGAGCGACGTGGCCAAAGTCTCATGGAACGCAAATCCGGCTCTAGCCTCGCTGAGCGCGTCGCGCGTCAGAATGGAATATTCTTCGGCAGGCCGGGGGGATTTCAGGACGCCCTCGTTTCTCGTAAGGCTCGCGGATGGCACTTGTGTTACGCAATTCCGGTACTCGAGCCATACCGTAAATCCTGGACTCCCCTTACTACAGGATCTACCCTGCCTCGACACTGGCTCCGGCCGTTGGGCAGATAGCCGCGCCGAAACGCTTTCTATACTTTTTATCGATGAAGCCGCCGGGCTAGAGCTGCGCCTCATGTGGGGAGTCCTTCCCAATCGAGACGCCATCATCCGGTGGGCCGAAATCTCCAATAGAGGGAAATCGGGAGTCGAACTGCTTTCGCTCATGAGTCTATCCATTGATCTTCCTCCCAATGGATACGACCTCATCTTCCTCCAGGGCTCGGTCAACAGGGAACGTAATTTTTGCCGCGCGACTCTCACTCCCGGAAGGCATGTCATAGGATCTTCCGGAGGGACCTCAGGAAGTTGGTGGCATAATCCATTTTTTGCGTTATGTGATTCCTTAACAAGCGAAACATCCGGACGAGTTTGGGGATTCAACCTGGTGTATAGCGGTAATTTCTTTTCGGGCGCTGAAGTCGATCCTTTTGGAGTAGTCCGTGCGCAAATGGGAATATCGCCCGACATGTTCCGCTGGATTGTTGGACCTGGTGAGACATTCACGAGTCCTCAGGCGGTGTGCGTGTATTCCCCACATGGATTGTCCGGCCTCACCCATCGAATGCATGACCTGACCAGAGGTAATCTCCTCGCTCCCGCATGGAGGGACAGGTCCATGCCGGTGGTCTACAACAGCTGGGAGGGTAATTATTTTGATATCGAGACGGAAAAAATCCGCAAGCAGGCGAGAATCGCAGCACAAGTCGGAGCAGAAATATTCGTAATCGACGATGGCTGGCCCATCTCCGAAGAACTAGCCGGGATGGGGCTCGGGATGGGGCTGTGGTTTGAGCCTGAGATGGTGTCTGAGGACAGTGAACTTTTCCGCGCGCATCCCGGATACAGGATCGGCACGTCGCGTTATTCGCCACTTCCCTCCAGGAATCAATACGTCCTTGATTTTTCCAATCCTGCCGTCGTCGATCTCATGTTCGAATCGATGTCGAAATTGATTTCCGAATCGCGCCTCTCGTACATCAAGTGGGATATGAACCGGATGATGAGTGACTTTTATTCGACATTCCTCCCGGCCGACAGGCAGGGTGAATTGTTCCATCGCTACATGCTCGGCGTATACCGGCTCTACGCCAGGCTTTCTGAAGCATTTCCCACCTTGCTGATCGAATCCTGCGCCTCGGGAGGAGGACGATTCGATCTTGGGCTTCTCCGTTGGGCTCCCATGGCGTGGGCGAGCGATAATACCGACCCTATATCGAGAATCGGAATTCAATACGGCACTTCCTTCGCATACCCGCTTCGGACAATGTCAGCACATTTCAGCGCTTCGCCCAATCACCAGGTCGCCCGGGTAACGCGTCCCGGAATGAGGGCTTCCGTCGCGATATTCGCTTCCTACGGATTCGAACTCGACCTGCTCGCGGCGAGCCGGCAAGAGCTGGAAGCTCTGGCGGGTTGGACGGCTTTTTACAAGGAGGTCCGCGACCTAGTGGCGCACGGAAATTTTTTCAGGCTCGCCGCTCCCTCCGAACCGCCCTCCTCGCAGTGCGCTTGGTTGGTAGTCAGCCCTGACGGCGCCGAAGCGTTGTGCGGCATATACTTTCCGCTCCAGCTCCCCGATCCACCCTTCCGGTCGATTAGGCTGGCAGGCCTTGATCCCAGGGCATCCTATTCGCTCGCGTTCCAGTACGACAGCGGCAAGCTCAAGGAATCCACCCCGCCGGAGGCCGTATCCCGCGTAAGATCTCTCCTTTTCGCCCGCGACAGGACCACCGGTGGAGATGAACTCATGGAGGCGGGAATCCTGATTGACGACAACTTGCCGTGGATACGTGAGGGATTATTGTCGGGAAGTGCGGATTTCGACTATCTCTTGTGTCGGCTTCAACGAATCGACAACCAGAGTCCCTGATAGGACTCGATGTGATGTATTCCCGATTGACCGGAAATCGCATCGAAATATTCATTGC
This sequence comes from Spirochaetota bacterium, assembly GCA_008080685.1. Taxonomy (GTDB): domain Bacteria; phylum Spirochaetota; class Spirochaetia; order Treponematales; family Rectinemataceae; genus VKGY01. The sequence goes on along the minus strand of VKGY01000018.1, from coordinate 51,622 downwards.
CGGCTGGCCATGATTCGGCCCCCTCTCCTCGCAATCCCGAAAGCAATTCTGCCAGAGAAATCCTGTCCGAGGACACGTTCACTAGGCACAGTACGCGTTCCGCGCCGTCAGGCAATATTCTTTCCAGCGCGATTACGCGATGATCGCATTCAAGCACCTTCATCGCACTATAAGGATCCAAGGCCTTCAAATTACTTCTAGCGTGCAGAAGCGCCGACAGTCCCCTGAAAACCTTGCCTCGACGATGCGCGGCATCGTCCAACTCGTCGCAGAGCGAGGCGAAATCGAGTCTTTCCCTGTTTATTCGTCTTTTAATCCCCGATTGCCTGTAACCGGATTCGTCGTTGAGCGATCCTAGAAGGCTGTGTATGTAGATCGCCGGCACGCCTCGCACGGAAAGAAGGAGGCAATGGGCGGCGATGAATTTCGCTATTCTCAAGTCTTCCGGCTCCGAAGGATCGGATACCGCTTCGAAATAGGTTATATTCATCTCGTAGGGGCTTTCGGAGCCATCAGGGTTTTTCCTGTACGAAATATGACCGCCATGACGAATGACCTTTTCGATCATCGCCGACAACTGTGATTCGTCCAGCCATCCCGAGGCCGGCAGTACTCCGATGCCGTCGTGTGAAGCCAAGAAATTGAAATACGTCGTGCCCGGTGGCGAGCTCTCCACGGTAGCCAGCCATTTTCTTATTTCACACGCGCTTCCGGTATGCAACGCGTGGAGCGCGAGGGGAGGCAGCGGGAACTGATACACCATGTGCGCCTCGTCGCCGCCTAATCCGAGGTAGGAGATATTCTGGGCGTGAGGAACGTTCGTTTCCGTGATAACCAGGGTTCCTGGCGCGAGTTCGTCCAGTAAGGCTCGCCAAAACCGAATTATCGCATGTGTCTTGGGGTGGTGCATGCAAGAAGTGCCGGGTTCTTTCCACAAGAAACCGATGGCGTCCAGTCTGATGACCCTCGCGCCCATCGACGAATAGAAGAGCAGTATTCTCGAGAATTCCAGAAAGACGTCGGGGTCGCCCGCGTTCAGATCAATCTGGTCACGGCTGAAAGTCGTCCAGAGTTTCCGGATGCCGGAAGGGCTTTCAAATTCTGATACGAGGGGGAGCGTTCGCGGTCGAAACACCCTCTCCAAATCCCAGTCATCCTTGACTTCGATAAAATATCGCGAAAATCGCGGATCGCCGTTGAGAAATCGTTTGAACCACTCGCTTTCCGACGACATGTGGTTGAGAACGGCGTCGAACATCAGTCCGCATTTGTCCCGCAAATCTTTTACGTCGTCCCAATCACCGAGTTTGGGATCTATGCGGTAATAGTCCATGACCGAAAAACCATCATCGCTCGACCAAGGGAAAAACGGCAGAATATGCATGTCGCTGATGATTTCCCCGAGATATTTTTCATAGAATCGGGCGAGGAGATGAAGCCCTTTCTGGCCATGCTGTTTGAGCGAGTCGCCATAGGTAATCAACCATGTGTCCCGATTGCTGACTGTGCGCGCCGAGGCCGCCATTGCGCCAATCTCGCGTTCGATTTTTTCAATGGTTGCGTGATCGCTCTCGAAAATAAAATTGAGTTCGGTCCTCAGCCGCGCTTGTGTCTTTTCAGATAAGGTTGCCATCATCTATCCCTTTCAACGAAGATCGGAGCCGCCGAACCCGTGCGTGCGGACAGATATAACGCGTCGATCATTGATTGAACGATGGTTCCATCCCTCGCTGAGCATAAAGGATTCCCCTTCCCCTCGCAGGCGTCGAGGAAAGCCGAGACCGATTTTTGGTACAGGACGGTAGTATCGGCGAGGTTGTCTTCAGGTTGGCCTTCCGATTTTTGCCTTGTTCCCGCGGCGTCAAAAATGCGAAGCGGGAAAAGCTCCGCCCCTGCGCAGTCGCCGTACAGGCGGACAGAAAATTTTTTCCGTTCTTCCATATTCAACGCCCAGGAAGCCTGCAGGGATAGGCTAACTCCTCCCTCGAAAAGGATGAAGCCGAAGGCGGAGTCTTCAACACCGAAGGATTCTCCACTCCATGCTCCGAAATCACCGGTTCCGCCGCGCGTGCCAATCCTGTCGGATGTAGTCGCGAGGCAGGATACTGGAACAGGCTCCCCCATGAGGTGCCATGCAAGATCGAGCGCGTGGACTCCTATGTCTATCAAGGCACCACCACCTTGGACGGAGGAATCGGTGAACGAACCCCATCCAGGAATGCCGCGCCTTCTGATGTACCGCGCTTCGGATGCGTACACGGTGCCGAGCGCTGATGTCGGTTCTGAAGTTCCCGATTTCTGTAAGCCCTTGAGGAAGACGATTTCCGGCGAAGCACGCAGATGGAAGTTGTAGGCGAGCACCTTTTTCTTCCGCATAGCCAAGAATTCCATTTCTCGGGATTCGCGCGAATTCAACGCTGGCGGCTTTTCGCACAGTACATGCGCTCCCGAGTCAATCGCGCGAAGGACGGCATCGTAGTGTGCCGAATTCGGCACGCACACGCTCACCGCGTCCGGCTTTTCGGAAGCGAGTATCTCGTCGATAGACCCGTAAATCATGGGAAATCCACACAAGGAAGCCGCTGCGCGCGCGGATTCGATTTTTGAATCACACAACGCGACTATTTCGGCTCTTCCATCGGCCAGGTACGAGGGTATATGGGCGGTACGGGCTATGTTTCCCGCGCCCACGATGGCGACCCGCATCTTTTTCATGCGAGCCCCGCCTTATCCGCCGCATCCCGGACGAATCTGACCGATCTCCTATATGCCTCCATCGGGTTGTTGCCTAGAACTCGGCATTCGAATATTCCACAGCCGTCAAATCCTGTCGAGGCGAGGGCACCGAATGCGGACACAAGATCCAAATGCCCCGTTCCGGGTTGGAAACGTTGGGAAGAAGCGAGGTGTACCTGTGAATATCTCCCCGCCGTGTCATGAAGCGTTTGCGCAATATCGGCTTCCTCTATGTTCATATGGAAAAAATCGGGAAGTACCGAAACCCGATCGAAGCCGCCTTTGTCAATTATAGCGAGCGCCTGATCCACCGTGTTGACCATGTGGTCTTCGTACCGATTGAGCGGCTCGAAATGCACTCGAGTCCCGGTCCGCGCCGACACGCGTTCGAGCCTGGCTAGGGAATCCAGAAGAACTGCCCTGTCGTCCACGTCGCTCCGCGGCGGCGTCATGGGGGGCAGGCGCTTGGAGAACATGCCCCACGCGGCCGGAACCACTATTCCCGACGCGCCGATCTCACCGGCCTTCTCTAGAATAATTTCAATGTCGCACAATGCGTATTCTCGACGGACTTCATCGAAATCCCCTATCCACCCTCTGTAACCACCGCAGACGGAGAACACCTGAAAACGGGTAGACGCTATAGCAGCTTTTACCTCGCCGAATCGTTCCACCAGGGTTTTCCCGTCTATCTCGAATCCGTCGAAACCGAGCGAGCGTAGGGTCTCGAACTTTTCTACTAAACCGATCGGCAGGAAATCCTTGTCCTGGGTTCCCAATCTAAACATTGAATTTCACTCCCATTTTAACGCTCTTGTCGGGCTCCCGATCGACGTATTTCATGTACGCTTCGGCAGATTCGGAGAATGGAACTATGGGAGTGATCATGTCCGCGCATTCGAGCTCCCCCGACATGAGCATACGCCACACCGTGTCCTCGATCCGCCTCCTAGACCATCGCGGATATTCCGGATTCGGTTCCGAACTCGCGCGCGAAAACACAATCTTCACATTGTTGAAATGTGCTTCGCGTCCGAAATTCAAACCGCCCTTTATTTCCTTTCCGAATCCCACGAACGCTATCGTGCCGCCGTATCCCAAGCCTTTGAGCGCCGCCTGCAAGGCAAGCGGCGAGGCGCTCGTTTCGATTACTGCGTCCACACCTCGTCGATCCGTATGCTTCTTCAATTCCAGCCCGACATCAGCTTCGAGCGGATTGAACACCGCATCGGCGCCCCATGAAATCGCCAAAGCCCTTCGCCCTGGCAATGGGTCGAACCCGAAGACCGGCCGGGCTCCCGCAGCCCTGCACAACTTCACCGCTACCAGCCCGATGGCACCGAGCCCCGATACCGCGACCGCATCGCCTGGCCTCACGTTTGCGTCCCGCACGCCTCCCAGCGCGAATTGCGCCGGATCGTAACACATCGCGTTGGGCGCGTACAAAATATCGTTTATTTTCCTGAGCCTATAATTTCCCTTGGCCTTGACGATCTGCGTTTCGCGAATGGGACCGTATGAAACCACAAGATCGCCCTCTCGAAAATCCGCGACATCGCGTCCGGTTCTTGTTATGCGACCCGCGAACATGTTGCCGATAATCCAGGAACCGAAAAGCACTCCTCTCGGCTCGTCGGCGGCGCGCGGAACAAACATGTTCCACTCGGGATCAAACTTCTCATCCATGAACGCGCTCTCGCCCCGAAAATCGGAAAGATCGGTGCCGTGCTTGGGGCTCGCAAATAGGGTGCGAATCAACGCCTCGTCGGGACCAAGTTCCCGATCGGAGTATTCCGCGAGCGAGGCCACGTGAGGCGCAGTCGCGATTAGTGCCTTGTGCATCTTTTCTATCCTTTTACGGCGCCTTCCATTACGCCCGTGACGAACTGTTTTTGCAGGGCAAGGAAAATGAATACCACAGGAATGACTGCGAGACAGGTTGCAGCCAGGATCAGCACCCAGCTCGGGTTGTCCGTGGCGCGTGCCATGTAGGCCTGCCTGAGCGGCAGAGTAAATTTTTCCTCACTCTTCAACAGCACCAAGGGCATCGTGAACGCATTCCAATTGTTGACGAAGGAGATGATCGAAAGCGATGCGATGGCGGGCTTGGCGACCGGTAGGATAATGGCGAAGAAAAGTCGATCCTGGCGGCTTCGATAAGCTCATTGGATACACCCTCGAGATAATTCCTCATGAAAAAAATGCCGAAGCTGGAAACTGCGAAGGGAAGAATCAACCCCCAAAGGCTATCGTACAAACCTATCTTACTAATGATAAAAAAGTTCGGCAGGATCATAGAAGCGGGCGGCACGACCAAGGTCCCAACGATGAGGGGCAGAAAAATCCTGGCACCCCACACGTTGCCCTTGCATAGCGCGTAACCAGCCAAAGCCGCCAGCAAAACATTGAAGGCTGTGCCCACTGTCGAAACGAATAGCGAATTGCGAAAAGCCGCGCCAAAATCCATCAGTTCCCACACGATGGAATAATTCGTCAATTTCCATTGGGCGGGGAAGAGGACAGGAGGGAACTTTCCTATTTCGAGGTCCGTCTTGAAACTGGAAAATAGAATCCATACGAGCGGAAACACGAAAGCCACAGCAACGACGAACAGGATAGCCATACGGGGCAGCCCGGGACTTTTCAGCTTTCTCATTTTTTCTCCCCCAGAACGCGAGACTGAAGCCACGATATCATCACGGCGATTCCCGCTAGGAAGAAGCTCATGGCCGAGGAAGAACCGATCCTAAAATTGGCGAACGCTTCACGGTAGATGAGGAAGGCGACCGTGGTGGTTGTATTTGCCGGCCCTCCTCCCGTCATCACGTAGACTTCCTGGAACACTATCAGTACGTCTCTCATCAGAAGAATGAGAACGACGAGCATTATCGGCTTGAGGGAAGGAAGCGTTATGCTCACGAATTGCCTCCACACTCCTGCGCCGTCAATTCGTGCCGCTTCGTAATAATCTTCGGAAATATTCTGCAGACCGGCCAAAAAGAACAGCATATAGTAACCTGTCTTCAGCCAAACTCCAAGCATGGCGATTACGATCATGGCCCAGAAGGAGTCGGCCATCCAATATACCGGTTCCGCTCCCGCGAGGGTGAGAAAATAGTTGATGATACCGTTCTGCCCGTTGAAAAGAGTCAGAAAAATGAGGCTCGCGGAAACGAGGGAAACGACGTAGGGAAGGAAAAAGGCTGTCCTGAAAAACGAGACGCCGCGACCCTTTCTACGAAGGAGATTCGCGAGAAAGAGAGCGCCGCATAACGTCACAGGAACGTTGAATAGCGCGTATTTTCCGGTATTGATGAGAGCCTCGAAAAACGCCCCGTTCCGGAGTACGCCCACGTAGTTGGACAGACCCACGAATTTCCCCGGAATCTGCCAAAATGCCGCGTTTCTGAGGCCTCCCAGCGACACCGATTTGAAGCTCGATACGAAAGCCCATAGTATCGGGTAGAACGTGAAGAGCACTATCACTATCAGGGAAGGCAGGAACATCGCCTGGGCCGCGATATCTTTCACGCAGGCTCGGCGTGTGCCGGTTGATTGCTTCATGTGACCACCGGAATTTTTCGCGGTACCCCGCCTTGGCGGGGAAGAATAACCGTGAGGGATCCGGCTCGCGCCGAGTCCCTCACGGCGAATGGATCTTACTTGTTATAGAAAGCTTTGATGATCGCGTTGCCCTTGGTCTCAATCTTCTTAGCCGCCTCGGCGGGAGTGATCTTTTTGAGGGCGAGCTCGTTCATCACAGGGCTCCATACTTCGGCGCCGAGCTGGGTCCAATAGGGTCCTGGCGCGGTGTCGCAAATTATAGAGAATCCTTCGACGAAGGGATAGAGTTCCGGGAACTGCTTGAAAAAATCCGTTCCGGACAGGTCGTTCCTTATGGGAACGCGGAAAGGATAGTACTTTCCATCGGCCGGATTGAGTTCGCCATTCATAACCATCATCTGGGCCTGGGGAGCGAGCATAAATTCGAGAAATGCCTGAATAGCCTCGCGCTTCGCCTTGTCTGGTTTGCGCAAGGGCACAACGAGGGCTTCGATTCCGACATCGGCGAATCTGCCCGAAGGTCCCGCTGGCATCAGTGCCGCTTTTGCGGTGAAAGGTCGCCCATTCTTCCAAATGTCGGTCACGCCCCAGGGACCCTGGAATTCCATGGCAGCCCGCTGGTTCCTGAAATCTTCCATGACGTTACCACCGTTCGCGGTGGGCGCGTTCACATAGAGCGCGTAGAATTCCTGGAGCTTGGCCATCGCGGCAAGGCTCCTCTCGTCGCTGAGAGAAATGACTTCGGAGCCGGAACCAGGGGTTCCCTTGAGAATCGGTGCACCATAGGCGTAGAGGATGGGCATACTCATCCACACCGTGTCGTAGTGCTGGGCGGCGGCGATCGCAAGTCCGTCCACGCCTGTCCTTGATTTGATCTGCTTAGCGTAGGTGAGGAGTTCATCCCATGTGGCCGGAGCCCTGGTAAGTCCCGCTTTCTTGAACAGCTCCTCGTTGTAGACGAGCTGTATTGTGTGGCCGACCCAGGGAATACCGTATACCGCGTCCTTATAGGTTACTTTCGCGACGACATCCTTGGAATACGCTTTCGCCATCAGAGCGTTGAAACCCGTTATAGTCGAAAGCAAGTCTTCCGCGGCGAAGGCCTGCAGAATAGCGAAGTTTACCTGCATGACATCCGGGGCGTTTCCGCTCGTCACTTGGGTGAGAAGGCGGGATGCGTCGATCTTGTCGCCCGACATCATTTTAACGAAATACTTTTCCGCATTCTGCTGGTTGAACAAGTCGACGATCGGCTGGATCGCCTTGCCCCTGCTGGAATCAACGGCCCAGCCGAGTTGGAACGTGATCTCGGTTGGTTTGGCAAAGGCTGTTCCTGCGACAAGCAAAACCAGAAACGCGCATACGAGGGATTTGATTCTCATATTGCCTCCTTGAAGAACATTGATCGCGTCATCCATGGCAAATAGCGTAGGGACGCGATAACTTTTTTTACGTCATAAAAAAAGTTATCCTTAGTTTAAACCTGGTTATCGGGAATTGTCAATGAACTATTTTTCTGGAGACCTTCTGGAAACCTTCTCCTAGACTCCCTTTTACCGCCATGGTACTCTGTAGCGCGGAGGAAAGCACAATGAAAAAAACGGTCTTCAGAATGCTTGACGAAGCTTCGGCGAATTGGGCCCATGACCCCTATGCCCTCAGGAAGACCGACCAAGGATATGCGGCTACCACATTCGCCCAAGCCCGGGAGAAGGCTCGCGGATTCGGCGCCTGGGTCGTATCCAGAGGATACTCCAAGGGCGAAAGATTCGCCGTCCTAGGAGAGGGAAGCCCCGAATGGATTTGCGGAGAGTTCGGCCTCATGTGCGCAGGCATCATTTCGGTTCCCCTCTCCATCAAACTCCTCAGCGAGGAAATTCCCTTTCGGCTCGACCATTCCGAATCCCGAGGCATCCTCACCACCCACAACCAGCTTGAAAAGGTCTTGAGCTCCTTCTCCCAGGCCTCATCCCAAGAACGCATCGTCGTCTATCTGGACGAAGACCTGGATTGGGCGCGGATCACGGCGGAAAAGCACGGCATCGCGGCGGATCGGATTTTCCGCTTTTCCGATTGCGTGCGCGAGGGGGCTGCCCTCCTAGCCGATACATCCTCAAGCGCCGAGGCAAAGCTGAACCAGATCGCCCAGTCTGTGGAGGAAGACGACGTCGTCACGATCTCTTACACTTCCGGAACCACGGGCAACCCCAAGGGCATCATGCTCACCCACCTGAACTACTGGTCCAACTGCCACGACGCCGTAGCCCTTTTCGACGATCCCATCCACTTCCGCACCCTCCTGGTCCTGCCAGTTGACCACTCCTTCGCCCATACGGTAGGCCTCTATACCGCCTTGGTCTGCGGCATCGCCCTTTACTTTGTGGATTCCCGGGGGGGCGGCATCGCCACCTTGCGCAACATACCCATCAACCTCAAGGAAGCCAATCCGACCTTCCTGTTCACCGTCCCTTCGCTTTCGGGCAATTTCATGAAGAAAATCATCGCCGGCATAGAGGAGAAGGGGGGGGCGCTGGAGAAAATCTTCAAGGCAGGAATCGCTGCGGGCATCCGCTGGAACGGCGACGGCTGGCAAAAGACCTCCTTTATTACCAAGGTGGGGGCTTTCTTCCCCTATTTCCTGGCAAAGGCCATCATGTTCAAAAAAATTGTCCGGATGGTTTTCGGAGATTCCATCAAATTTTGCGTCGGCGGCGGTGCCCTCTTGGACGTAAAGCAGCAGGAATTCTTCGCCGCACTGGGCGTCCCCGTTTTCCAAGGTTATGGCCTCACGGAGGCTGCGCCCATCATATCCTCCAACACCCCCAAGAAGCATAAATTTGGTTCATCCGGCGTCATCGCCCCCTCGGTTACCTGCAAGATTATGCGTCCCGACGGAACTGAGGCGCCTCCGGGCGTTTCTGGGGAGATTGCCGTTCATGGTGAAAACGTCATGAAGGGATATTTCAAGAATCCTGCGGCCACGGCGGAAGCCCTCCACGACGACCTTCTTTGGACCGGAGACCTGGGCTACATGGATAGGGACGGATTCCTCTACGTGGTAGGCCGGGCCAAGGCGGTTTTAATTGCCGATGATGGGGAAAAATACAGCCCCGAGGAGATTGAGGAAGCGATCATCACCTCCACGGATTTGATCGACCAGATCATGGTCTGGTGCGACCACAAGAAATATTCCTGCGCCCTGGTCTCCCTGGACACGGCCAAGCTGCAACGGTTCACGGCGACCAAGGGGCTTTCGACGCCCCAGTCTATCCTGGACGCACTTATAAAGGAATTTTACGCCTTCAAAACCGATCCCAAGGCTAAGAAAGTCCAAGGGGCCTGGATTCCTGGAACCTTCCAGATCATCGGCGCACCCTTCAACGAAAAGGACGGCACGGTGAATTCCACCATGAAGATAGTCCGCTACAAAGTCGCGGAGGTGTACCGCGAGCTGCTGGAGTATTCCTATAGTTCCGAAGGCTCCAAAACCAACAATCCCAGGAACCTGGAAACTCTGGCCAAGTTGACGAAGAAAGGATAAAAAGGCCTTATCATGTTTCGCCGGCCTGTTGTATAGTCGTCAGCATGGAAAAAAAGACACCATATAAAGATGTGCAGGCCCTTTCGATTCTCCTGACCAAGGCCTCGAGCATTACCGATTCTGCTGGAGAAAAGGCCTTTCCGGCATTTCTCCACTCCCTATTGGCTAAAATCCCCTACTTCAAGGCGAATCCGGGGGATATTTGGCTCCAGAATATCGAAGGGGATCCCAAGGGAAGGAGCAATCTCTTCGCTTTGGCCCGGGGCAGCGGCCAAGACTGCGTCGTGCTCACCGGCCATTTCGACGTGGTCCACACTTCCATGTACGGCTCCCTAGAACCGTGGGCCTTCGACCCCGAGATTCTCCAACGAAAAATCCTCGAGTCCCTGGAGAGCGTGAAAGCCAAGGACGAAGGTCCCTATAGGCTCAAGACAGACCTGGAATCCGGAGAGTTTCTTCCCGGCCGAGGGCTCCTCGACATGAAGGCCGGCCTCGCGGCGGGAATATCCGTCCTCTCGAGTTTTTGCCAGCCCCGGGAGAGGAAGGGCAACATCCTTTTCCTTGTCGTCGCGGACGAGGAGGGCTCTTCCCGAGGCATGAAGGCCGCGGCCCCGGCCTTGACGCCGTATCTCGTTGAAAGGGGACTCATCGCCAAGGCGATCATCAACCTGGATGCCTCGGTGGACCAGGAATCGGGCGAACAGGGAAGGGCTGTTTTCGCCGGCTCAGTGGGCAAAGCCCTTCCCTTCGCCTATTTTATTGGCCGATGCACCCACGCCGGCGCTCCCTTTGACGGGATCAACCCGGTTCTTCTGGCCTCGGAGTTCGCTTTAGAGATTGAATCCAATCCCGACGCCCTGCAGGAACGGCAGGCCGCCCCCGGGGAAGAGGCGCCCCCGCCCACTGTACTCTATTTCCGCGAATCCCGTCGGAATTACGATGTCACCACCCCTCAGGCGGTGTTCTGCGCCCTAAATGTCCTCAGCCACACCAGGAATCCCGAAGACATCATTGAAGGCATCGGCAAGCTAGCGGATGCGGCCATGAAGCGCTCCATATCCACCTTGCGCGAAAGGGCTTCAGCCCTGTCCCGGCGCCTTTCCTGGCAGTTCAAGATCCCTGCGTCCCAACCTGCGGTGTTGGAATTCGGCGAGTATGTGAAGCTGGCCGAGCGCACCAGCCCGGGAATTCTGGAGAGCGCGAGGAGCTTCGCCGCAGCCCAGTTCCCGGACGACAAGGTTCAGCAAACCTTGTCGGTCCTGCAATCCATCCTGCCCTTCTCGGGACTGGAAGGACCGGCGGTTGTCCTGGGATTCGCACCTCCCTACTACGCCAGGGCGGAATTCGACCGGGAAACCCATGCTTCATTCTTGGAGATGCTTCGCTCGGAGCTTTCCAAGTATTCCCGGGAAATCGGCAAGAGCATCAGGGTCAGACCTTACTTTCCTGGTATTTCCGACATGAGCTTCCTCTCGCCTTCCGACAGCGCAGAGCAGCGGGCCTTTGTCCGCGATCTCAGCCCCGTCGCCGATATATCCAGCTCCGAAGAAACGCGCCTTAAGGTGGGGTGCCCGGTGGTCAACCTGGGACCTTGGGGCAGGGAATACCATCAGCTCGGCGAAAGGATCCATCGCCACTACAGCTTCGAGGAAATGCCCCAGCTCCTTGCCCGGCTGGTAGCCGCCATCCTCGAGCCGGAGGCCTGAACCACTGAAAAAGGAAACCATGGCAGCAGACATAAGCACAGTCATCTTCGATTGCGGCCAAGTGATCACCTTGGGGTGGAACACCGCCTATGTGGAAAAAATGGCAAGGCTGCTCAAGGCCGAAATCGAAGCCTTCAAAACCGCCTATGTGGCTGAAAGAGGCGAATACGACCGGGGGACTGTCGCCGTGGAGGATTATTGGCGGGCGGTAGCCTTGAGGCTGGGCGAACCCATGGATTCCAGCCTTGTTCGGGAGCTTTCCAGCTTAGATATGGACAGTTGGTTCACCATTAACCCCGATACCGTAGCCATGGCCAGGCAGCTGGGAGAGCAGGGATGCAGGATTCTCATGTTGTCCAACATGAACCTTGAAGGTAAACTCCGTATGTACGGACGCGCCCGCTGGCTCGGCGGCGAAGATTGGATTTCCTATTTTGACGATATAATTCTTTCCTGCGACGTGGGCTTGATCAAGCCCGAAAGAAAGATCTACGAGCTTTGCCTGGGCCGGGCTGCGGCGCCGGCCGAGGCCTGCCTTTTCATCGATGACATTGAAAAGAACTTGGATGCGGCGCGGGAAATGGGAATAAAGACCCATCTTTTCACCGACGCCGCAGCCTTGGAAGAGGTCTTGCGAATCGAGTATGGGCTTCTCGCGGAGGTGGAACCATGACCTATGTACTATCCCTGGGTGGATCCATTGTCGCCCCGCCCCAAGGTCCGGATGTCAACTTTCTTGTGGAATTCCGAAGGAAGCTGGAACATTGGCTGAACGAGGAGGATTCTCGAAGAGTTATTCTCGTCACCGGAGGCGGGGGGCCGGCCAGGACCTTCCAGACTGCCTTCAAGGAATTTTTGGCCAGGTCGGGGTCGCCCGCGGCCAAGGACGAGGTCCTTGACTGGATAGGCATAGCAGCCACGAGGATCAACGCCCAATTGGTCGCCGCGACCATGGGCGAGCTTTGCCTGGATCCCGTGGTGGAAGATCCTTCGGCGGAGATTCAATTCAAGGGCAAGGTTTTGGTGGCATCGGGATGGAAGCCGGGCTTCTCCAGCGATTTCGACGCTGTGTATCTGGGCGAGCGATTCGGCGCCTCGACAGTGCTCAATCTCTCTAACATCGCCAAAGTGTACACCGCCGACCCTCGGTTGGATCCAAACGCCACGCCTCTGGATACCATCTCCTGGGCGGATTTCCGAACCATGGTCGGCACGGTATGGGTTCCCGGCGCCAACCTCCCCTTCGATCCCATCGCCTCGGCAAAGGCCGAAGCAGCGGGCATGAAGGTGATTTGCGCGGCAGGCAAGGACTTGGACAATCTTTTCCGAATCTTGGACGGCAAGCCTTTCGTGGGAACTGTCATAGGTTAAAAATAGCGGTCCCCTGGATTTTTTTCCGGGATTTAGTTAAGTTGTCATCCGACAGGCGCCTGAAGCTTATCCGGGGCCCGTCTATTTCAGCATGTGGCGCCATTGGGCCACGAGGAGCGGATATGAACGACCGCCAAGCCGAAACCATTGAGGATCGCAGGGATTATGCCCTGGATGCCCTCACAACCGCCTACGCGAACGGCCACATCGTCCTGGAAGACTACGAATTCCGGGCTTCAGCATTGCAGAAGGCCCGGTCTTTCGCCGATATCGATGCCCAGACCCTAGATCTTCCGAGATCGGTTTTTTCCGCCCCCCCGCCTCCCCTTTCCTCGTCGAAGAATACAAGGCGCCAAAATCTCCAGCCTCCCGCCCAATCCGCCCCTCGAGGAACCTACGCTGTGGAGTCTAGAAGCGGTTCTCCGGAGTTTTCCCTTTGCATCATGGGAGACAGGAAGCTCGCAGGCGATTGGCTCAACGCCGACCAGGCAACCAGCCTCACCCTCATGGGCAGCACCACCCTCGACTTGCGGGACACGGCCCTCCCTCCGGGGCGGCTCAAGATAGACGCCCTTGCGATCATGGGAGAGTTGAAGATCATCGTTCCTCCGGGGCTGCCGGTCAAGATGACGGCCTTCCCCTTCATGGGAGAGGCGAATGTGCATAGGTCGGTGGAACGCCGGATTGTGCGCGGAAGGCCCTATTTGGAGGTCTCGGGCATCGCCCTGATGGGATCAATCGTGGTCAAGGCCCAGGATCCTGAAGCCTAAATCTTGTCGATCAGCATGGAACACTTGCCCGAGGGGATGGGCAGGGTCTTTTTCTTCTTGTTGAGCACGTTGATCGTAAAATAATAGAGTTTTTCGCTCTCCATGTGGATTTCCCAACCTCGTCCAGACTTGCTTGAGAGGATTGTGACCATGTTGCGCTTGAGGGAGAGGTTTTCTATGCCCATGATCTCCAGGTTAGGAATGATCCAGTCCACGGTTTTCCTAGGCAGGGAGGCGTAGAGGCCAACGATGTTCTCGATCATGAGGGTGATGCTGGCAAGTCCGTTGTAGGGCAGGTAATGAGGATACGGCCAGTCCGGCCGGCCAGACCAAGATGCCTTGCCTTCGGACTGGGGCTGATATGCCCCCCATACTATGGGTTTGTGGTCTTTGCCGTGGCCATGGCCTTCTTGGCCATCTCCCCGGGATTCCCGGCCTTCCCTTCCATCCTCGTGATTGCCCGCGTGCATGGAATCCAGGATAAAATAGAGGTGGCGGATGGCGCAGTCCCGGGCAAACTCGTAGAAATTATACTTTTCCAATCCTTTGATGACCATGAAGGTAAAGGCGGTTATCACGGAGCCGCGGTAGCCGTTGCCCTTTTTATCGTATTCAGGATGATCCGCCGACAAGGTGGGAAAGGGGTTCTCGGTGCCGAAATACATGGGATCCTTGAGCTTGGCCACCAGTTTCTCAGCTCTCTCCTCGTTGGGAATTTCAGCCAGAAGGAGCCAATAGGTTCCAATAGTCTTTACCTTTATCTGGGCTTCATCCTCGCCCAGGTCGTAATAGAAGCCATCCTCGGCGTTCCACATTTTGCCGTTGATGCGGGTTTTTAAGGAAAAATAGTCCCGCTTGTACTGGAAAGAGATTTCCTTGTCGTTGAGGATGTCGCCCATGGCAGAGATGTAGAGTGCGTTCATGGCCATGGCGGCGTTGAAGTCGATGAGGAATTTGGCCTTTGGTCGAGGCGAATTCGCCATACCCGAAGAGGCCACGGGCGTGGCATAGAGTCCATTGGCATTCTTGTAGGTCTTTTCCAGCCATTTGTAATGCTTGGCGAGGAAGGGCAGAATGTCCTTGACCCGCTTTTTGTTGGCGGTTTTATGATAGAGGTTGTATTCAGCCCACGCGAAGAGGGGAAGGATCAGGCCGTCGGGGTTATCGGGGTTGAAAAGGGGAGCTCCGGTTTCCACATCGTAGGATGAGCGAATCGCCCCATCCTCGGTCTGGCAGGCATAGAGGGCATCCAGGCCGTTGGAGGCGGCGAAGATTCTATTGCTGTACACGAGGAAAAAAGATGAAAAAACCTGCTCCATCACATCCAAAAGTGGTTTTGGGGGGTAGTGGAAAAATTTAGTTTTTTCGAAGCCCGAGCCCTGTCCCCCGCTCGTCCAGCAATCGGCTACCCATGCCCATGTACGATCGTAGATCTCTACAAAGTCCTGATCATAGAAATGGACACGCGGAAAGTCTTTTTTATTCAAGAACGAACCCTCTTTCGGACGCTTTCACGGACTACGACGCCTATATTCTTACGCAAGAACATGCAAAGTATCCCATTTGGCGGATTTTGGCGAAATATCGTGTAGACCACTATAATGATCTTATCGGTATTTGTCAAATTTTCTTCAATATCTATACGAAGATCGCAGCTTTATGAGGCAGTCTTCCAGGTGGGCTTGGCCTTTTACGATATCCTCCGCCAATGCCGCGCAATCCGGGGCTCCGCAGGCTCCGCAGTCCAGGCCGGGTAAATCTGCGGTCAATATTTCCATCCCTTCGGCCATCTCCAAGGCTCGCTTCATGTCTCTGTGGAGGACCATCACGGGCTTGGGTTGAAGCTCCTTATCCCAAAAAAGAGGGAATAAGGGTGTCTGGACAGGGGAATCAACGCGGTTCTCCCTTGAAAGGGCTTTAATGACAGTCCTGGCCACATGGGGGTTGGCCACCGCCATGGGTCCGCCCACGCAGCCTCCCGGGCATGCCAAGGCTTCTATGTAAGGAATGGCATCCAATTTGCCGTTGTCGATTTCTTCAAAAAGCGCTATGACGTTCTCTATGCCGTCCACCGAAACCGCGCCAGCCAAATCCAAGGCCTCCAACTCTCCATCCGACCTGGCCCAGCCCAAGCCCCTGCCCAAACGCGGCACCGCCTGGACAAAAAAGGAATTTTTTTGCGCGGGATTTTCTTGTTCCCCGCGTTTCAGCGCTTTCTTGAGGGTGGGGTAGATGTCCTGGAAGGAAAATACAGCATCCACCGCCGAGGTTGCATATCCAAGGGGAGACTTGATCGCCGTGACTTTTGAGGTGCAGGGGCTTATGAAAAAAACGCCTACCTTGGGGGTCCCGCCTTCAGTGAAAGAAGGCCCTTCCGCAAGATGGCGGCGAAACTCCCTTGCGGCGATCTCAACCGGAGGAAGCAAGGGGACCAGGTTTGCAATGAGCGAGGGAAAGCGCAGCTGTATCAACCGCACCACCACCGGGCAGGCGCTGGATATCCTTGGCTGGGCCGAACCTTGGCTTTGGTCATAGCCTTGGCACAGAACGATGGCGTCCGAAAGCACTTCTGCGCCCCAGGCGACATCGAACACTTCGTCAAAGCCCAGGGAAAGGAGGGCGCTGGAAATATCGCCAAGCCCATAGGAATGGCCGTAGAGGGATGGAGCGGGGAGCGCTACCTTGTAGTCGAATCCGTCCATCATGGCCAGGGGATCAGAGACGGATTTCTTCGCCCCCTTGGGGCAGGCCCTGATGCACTCGCCGCAGTCTATGCAGCGTTCTTCCATTATATGCGCCTTGCCCTCCCGGACTCTGATGGCCTGGGTGGGGCAGCGCTTGATGCAGGTCGTACAGCCCACGCAGAGGGCAGCATCGAGATATACGGAATGGAAGTGGTTTTCGCTCATCCAAGCCCGCCTCCCGCAGGGAAGGCCTCGGCCCTGGAATCGGGGATCGAAAAGGCTAGGCGCACCCTGGTGCCCGCTCCCGGAGCGCTGTCGATCTCAAGGGAGTCGGCGTTGCGCTTCATGTTGGGCAAGCCCATGCCCGCCCCAAACCCCATGCTTCTTACCGCCTCGCTGGCGGTGGAATATCCCTCGGTCATGGCAAGACCTATGTCCTCGATGCCCGGCCCATGGTCAATGAGTCGGATTTCCACCGACATAGGGTCAACATCCAACTCGACAATACCACCTCCCCCATGGATTGCGATATTCATTTCGCCTTCGTACATGGCTACTACGATGCGCTTTATGAATTCGGCGCCCAGGCCGAGGCGGGAGAGGAGGCGCTTGACTTCGGTGGATGCCTTGCCCGCCGCCTGAAAATCCATGGCGGGAATCGTATACCGTACCTTCACCGCAGACCTCAGGAGATTTCCCGAACGCCGCCGCTTTTCAAGCCCGCTTTGCGAAGGGCTTGGGGGTTCACCAAGCCCGTGAGGAGAACCACTCTTTCCTTGACAAAGGCCATGACATCGCTCATGAGATCGGCGCCGCATGCCGACTGCACATCCGCATCAAGGTGGTCTTCGCCGCAGTACACCTGGGCGTCTAGAGTCCTCACTATCTCTCGAATGATCATTGTCCTTCCTCCCTCGTGGTTGGCGCTATGGCTTATAGAGGCATCCTGCCCATGAAGGACCGCGCCAAAGTGAGCCTATCGGCATACTCAAGATCTCCCCCCACAGGTATGCCTGTGGCCAGGCGGGTAACCTTAACCCCATCCCTCTCTAAAACCTTCTTTATATATAAGGCGGTTGTATCCCCTTCCACGGTGGGATTGGTCGCCAACACTACCTCTTCAATGGACGGGCGTCGCATGTCAGGCCCGTCTTGGCCGGCGTAGCCGGAATAGCCGACGGAATTCCTGATGCGCTGCACCAGGGAGGAAATCCTGAGCTTGTCCGGCCCTATCCCGTCCAAGGGCGAAAGCAACCCTCCCAGGACGTGATATAAGCCTCGGTACTCTCTGGAAGCCTCTATGGTCAGGACATCCTGGGGCTGCTCAACCACACAGATCGTACGTCCGTCCCTATCCAGGCCTTGGCAGATCGGGCAGGGATCTTCTTCGGTATAGGCTCCGCAAACCGAACAGAACCTCACCTCGCTTTGAAGCGTCCTTATTCTTTCCGCCAATGTTTCGGCGAAGCGTTGATCGGCCTTGAGCAGGTGGTAGGTCATCCTTAGGGCGCTTTTTCTTCCTATGCCGGGCAGGCGCGTGAAGAGGGACGCCAGCTCTTCAAGGGCTTGCATCAGAGGCTGCCGAAGGGGTTGTTGCCGCCGAACATGCCCGGGGGCAGGGGAATATCCCTCATGCTCTCGGTCAGTTGCTGGCGGATTTCATTTTGAATTTTCTCCGCCGCGTCATGATGGGCGGCTCGGACAAGGTCGCCTAAGACGCCGACCTCGGATGGATCGACGATCTCCGGCGAAATCCAGCATTCCAGCATTTCCATTTCTCCCGACAGGGTGATCTTAACCATCCCGCCTCCGGATTGGCCCGTAGCCCTGAGGGCCTGAGTCTTTCGCCTCAACTCCTCAGCCCGGGCTTGAATGGCTTGAGGATTCTTGATGAGGTTGAAGAGATCGTTCAGTTCCATGATTTTTCCTCGTATTTCCTACTTTTAATCCGTCAAATCCATTGGATCGGGTCTATCCTCGTCGTCAGGGACTGCGGGTGGACTAAGGGTCTTTGGATGGACCGCCGGAGCGCCCCCAGGGGCGACATAGCCGACGACAGACCCCTTGAAGAGGCGTTCCACCAGCCCGATGGCTTCCTTGTCCTTGTTTCCCTCGGCGTTGGAAGCCGAAGGCTTGGCCGGGGGGAATTCCAAGGATGGGGCAGAAGCGTGGGAGGATGCCTGGGGTGATTCTATATCGACCCGAAGGGAAACTCCATATCGCTTGGCGATCAGCTCTGCCACGATTCCCACGAAACGCTTGAGGAGATCGTACTCCATCGCAGAGGTGGCAACCAGGCTCACGCTGCTGCCGCCGAGTTTCCAGTCCGTGCTTTTATCCAGGGTGGTGGCCAGAAGGATGTTGCTTTTGCGTATCTCGCCCACAAGGTATTTTTTCAATTCCACCTGGGAAGGCGGGGCGTGGGGCGCTTCCTGGGTTGGCACTGGGGTCTGGAAGTTCTGGGAGGCCTGGGGGGTCTGGGGGTAAGCCATGGCCGCGGCCTTCGCCGTCGAGGTGGAAGGCCTGTCCTGGAAAGTGGACGGGGCTGCGCCAGAAGGCGGGGCCTTGCCGGAAGGCGCGGTCCGGGCGGAGGTCTGCCGCGGCCCAAAGCCGGGGCTGGGGCTGATGCCGGCTCCCAAGGCCTGTCGCAAAGTTCGCACGGCGCGGGATAACTCCCCTGGAGAGATATAGTCGGAAATGTGGGAAGCCTTCGCCACTGCAAGATCCAGTTCATACCGAGGGTCTATGGAATCCTTGAGAGTCCGGTACGAGGCCAGGAAAACCGAAAGGAGCCGTTCAATTTTCTCCACATCCAAAGCCTCGGAGATAGAAAGATCGAATGCGGAAAGCGGAGCCCCCAAGAGGCTTTCCTTGGTAATCCCGTTCTTCACCAACAAGAGGGCGCGGCAATACTCCACGGTATCCACGATGAATTGCTCGGAGGAAACGCCTGAAGATAGGATCGTGTCCAAGTCCTCGAGGGCGCCCGGGGTATCGCCATTCGCGAAACGGCCGAATAGTGCGTTCATCCTGTCTTGGCCCACAAGGCCTAGCTTGTCTCGGATGAGGGCCGCGCTTATCTCGCCATCAGCGAAGGACACTACCTGGTCGAAAAGCGTGTAGGCGTCCCGCACGGAACCTCCCGACTCCCTGGCTATCCAGAGAAGGGCTTCTTCCTCGGCTTTCACGCCCATCTCCTTGGCGGCCTGGCCGAGGAGTCCTACAATGGTCTCGGCGTTGACCAACCTGAAGGTGAACTGCTGGCAGCGGCTTTTGATCGTGGCGGGAACCTTGTGCTGTTCCGTGGTGGCGAACATGAACACCACGTAGGGGGGTGGTTCCTCTATGGTCTTGAGGAGGGCGTTGAAGGCGCTGGTGGAGAGCATGTGGACTTCGTCGATGATATAGATCTTGTACTTTGAGGAGTTGGGGGGAAATAGCACCTCATCCTTGATTTGGCGGACATTGTCCACCGAGGTGTTAGAGGCACCGTCAATCTCTATCACGTCGAAGGATGAACCCGCCGCTATCGCCTTGCAGGAATCGCAGGCGCCACACGGGTGGGGGGTGGGTCCGCTCTCGCAGTTGAGCGCCTTGGCGAGAATGCGCGCCGTGCTTGTCTTTCCGCAGCCCCGGGGGCCCGAAAAGAGGTATGCGTGGGCGATTCGTCCGGTTTGGAGGGATTTTTCCAGGGTCGCGGCGACGAAATCCTGGCCCGCCAGTTGCTCGAAGGATTGGGGTCTTTTTCGCGAGGCGGTCACTTCATAGGGCATGGGATGAAAATAGCATGGAGGGCGAAGAGGGTAAAGCACTTGAAGCGCAAGAAGCCAGGCGCTCTGCGGCACCGCACCTTCCACGTACCGTTGCTTCCTTCCGGACCTGGCGGGGTTCCGCAGTGGTTACGAGCACAGTGCCTGGCTTCTTGCGCTCCAGGATGCTACGGAGAGAGAGGGATTTGAACCCTCGGTACCCTTACGGATACACGCGACTTCCAATCGCGCACCTTCGGCCGCTCGGTCATCTCTCCAAACAACAAAAACGAAAATAAATCAAAACCGCATCTTCCTTCCGGGAGCAAAGACAGACAGCGGCTAGGCGGAGAGAGGGGGATTCGAACCCCCGGAACCAATGAAGGTTCAACGGTTTTCGAGACCGCCCGATTCAGCCGCTCTCGCATCTCTCCATAAGAAGAATGAGGCTAAGAGGATTCGAACCTCCGACCTTCAGATCCGCAATCTGAAGCTCTATCCAGCTGAGCTATAGCCTCGTGAAACGGAGAGGGGGGGATTCGAACCCCCGGTACCCTTTAGGGGTACAACTCCTTAGCAGGGAGCCCGATTCGGCCGCTCTCGCACCTCTCCAGACCAGTTTCCACTGGCTACGGAGCAGGGGGGATTCGAACCCCCGGTACCTCGCGGTACAACGGTTTTCAAGACCGCCTCCTTAAGCCACTCGGACACCGCTCCACACGCAAATCCAATGAATCGGCGAGAGATGACATTACGCGAAAGAATTGGGGTTGTCAAGATGGGGTCTGACCCCGCTATATTGAATGGCATGGGTATATGGGAGAGGCTAAAAAATCGTTTGGGTGCGAAGTCGCCGGCTTTTGCGCCCGTGCCCGAGGAGCTTTGGCTCCGCATTTTGTTGCAACATCGGATTTTCAGCGGCCTGGTTGATGTGGACAAGGCGCTTCTGCGGGACTTGAGCGCCCGCTTCCTGGCCACCAAGAAATTCCTGCCCGTGGGCGGCGCCTCGGCAAGCCAGGAGCTAATGCTTGCGGTCGCCACCCAGGCTTGTCTCCCCCTCCTGGGCCTGGACTTGCGCTGGTACCGGGACTTCACCACCATCTATCTCACCCCCCAGGCATATACGGTTACCCAGACGGTAGAGGCCAAGGGCGGCATCATCCACGAATATGAGGATGAATTCGCCGGCGAAGCCTTCGCCCTAGGGCCCGTAGCCCTTTCGATACCGGACATCCATGCCTCCGGCAGGGGCGATGGGTACAATGTTGTCATCCACGAGATGGCCCATAAACTCGATGGATTGGACGGAGCCTATGATGGTTGCCCTCCCCTCCACCAGGGGATGGACGGCTGCGCTTGGACTAAGGAATTTTCCTTGGCCTTCGAAGACTTTAGGAAAAACGCCGCCCGCGCCGGTCGGCGGAAAGGCCGCGTCTCCATAGATGTGTACGGAGCCGAAGGCCCTGATGAATTCTTCGCCATATGCTGCGAATACTTTTGGGAAATGCCCAGGGTCTTGCTGAAAGAATACCCGGGGGTGTACGAACAACTCGCCCTATTTTTTCGACGCGACCCGGCGGCCTGGCAACGTTGAACCGTATCGAGAAATCAATACAGGAACTTGCCAGCTCCCCCGTCGACCATGATGGTTTGGCCGGTGATGTAGGAGGCCGCGGGAGAAAGCAGGAAGGCACCGACGGCGCCGAACTCTCCAACCTCCCCAATTCTTCCCAAGGGAATGGCGGCCTGTCTCACCGCCCTTTGTTCCTCAGGTTTTATCCCCTTCTGGGCGGCCTCGGAAACTATGAGGCGATCCAACCTTCCTGTGGCGATGTTGCCCGGGGCTATGTTGTTGACCCGCACGCCCGAGGGTGCCAATTCTATCGAAAGCGACTTCACCAAGCTTGCGACTCCGGACCTCATGATGCCGGAGAGAATCAGCCCAGGCCAGGGTTCTTTGACCGAACTGGAGGTGATGGCAAGAATCGATCCGCCCTGCTTTTTGATGGAAGGAAGGACAGCCCTGATAAGCCTCACCGAAGACATGAGGGTGAGCTCGAAGGCTGTATACCAAGCCTTGTCGTCCGCGAAGGATTCAAAATCCCCCGGAGGCGGACCCCCGGCGTTGACAAGAAGGCCCCAGGGTTCGCCGAATTCCTTCTCCCCTTCCCGCACCCAGGCTTGGATCGAATCCGCCGACGCCATGTCCAGAACAGCGCCCACAACCCCGCCTTGAGAATCTTCGGCGATCTTGGAAAGCTTCCCGACAGCCTCCTCCAGGCGGGCCTTGGTCCTTCCGCCTAGAAAGACGCGGGCTCCTTCCTCGACAGCCCTTGTCGCTATCGCCAGCCCCAAGCCGTCCGTAGAGGCGGAGGCGAATATCACCTTGCCTTTCAAGTCAGTTTCCATTGCAACTCCTTGTGCAGAAAATATACTGCCGATCAGCTCCTAAGAAAAAGCGACGCCGAAGGAAGCATACCGCCCGGAGGCCATGACCCACTCCACCCGTACATCGTCAACCCGGGCGGAAGAAGGACCTTCCCATGCCCATTGGACAAAGGCCTTGAGATCCTCCTCCTGTCCTTCGGCCCAAAACTCTACTGATCCGTCTTCTTCGTTTTTCACCCAACCCACCAACCCCAGGCCTCGCGCCTGACGGACCGCCGAATACCGGTAGCCAACGCCCTGGACTTCGCCCACGGCAAAACCATGGATTGCCTTCATGGAACCACCCTTTTTCCTTGCCACGAATCCCGAGCCTCCAATTCCTTCTCCAAAGCCCTATGAAGCTGATATTTTTCCGCCGGGGGAAAAACATCCAAGCATTGGTTCTTAGGGAAATCCGCGCTGAGCCTCAGGATTTCCACATCCCAAGGGACGATCTCCAGCAAATCCGCCAAAAGGCCGGGAAGCCGCGCGGGGTGGAGGGGCGAGTACTCCCCTGCGGGAAAGGTCCGCTCCAGGCGCGAACCCCGCACAAGGCGGAGCAGGCCCGCCTCAATCCGAGTCCTTCGGTTTGGCGGGCCGCCTGAATGAATGCGGCGAAATCATGGCCCCGGTTTATACGCGCCAGGGTTTTGTCCTGGGCGCTCTGGAGGCCGAGTTCGAGCCAAACCTCGAGTCCCAGGGCCGCATAGCCGGCCAGGAGTTCCGCCTTTTCCGGCGAAAGGCAATCAGGTCGGGTGGAGACTACCATGCCCCTTAGAGCACCGGGGGCTGTCGTTTCAAGGCTTTCGATTGCCCTTCCGTAAATACGGCCCAAGTCGGCGGCAGGGAGGTTCGTGCAGGAATAGGCCTGGAAATAAAGGAAAAAAGACTGGGCTTCGTAGCGGGTCCGTGTAAAACCCACTGCCCGGGAGACTTGCTCTTCCAAGCCCCTGACTACTTCCTGGCCTTTGTGCTGGTAGGCCGCCAATCCCGCCTCTGGAGCGCAGAAGGCACAGCCTCCCCTCCCCCTACCATCTTCCCGATGGGGACAGGAGAAGCCTGCGTCAATGCCCAGCCTCCAGACTCTCTGCCCATGGCGTTCCAGGAGCCTGTCTCCATGCTTGTTCCATCGGGATTTCCGCGGCGCGACTTCCATTGCTTTCCTTATGGTTCCTGGCTTCGACATCGAAAAGCCAGTTGCCAGGAGTGATTTTCCGCTATATGGTCATGCCATGGTTTCCCATGGCGATGCGCTCGGAGTTCATTCTGTCAGAAGGGTTATAAGGTCGGCAAGAGGACCGGCGGCAAGTAAGCCGGCGGCAAGTAAGCCGGCGTTGCGCCATCTTCTTTTTTGCGCCGCAACCTTGGCCATCCTCGCCTCTTCCTGCTCGATCCTCCGGGGACAAACCGCCACCCTTTTGACGGATACGCCGGAAATTCTTGTGGCAGCGGAAATGTTCAACGCATCGCAAAACAAACACCGTATCCTCGTCAAGCACGAAGAAAACCTCGTCCTGCGGCTCTCGCAACTCGGGACTTCCCCAGGAGAGAATCCCACCTTCGTCCTAGGCAAAGGGCTAAGGACAGCAAGCCTTGCGGATGGATTCCTCGATCTGGATTATCTTTTCGGCCGCTTAGGCCTTGGACGCGAATCATTTTATCCTGCTCTCCTGATGGCGGGGAAAAGGGAGGAAAAGCAACTCCTGGTTCCGGTGAGCTTCAATGCCCTTTTGCTTCTGTCGCGAAGGATCCCCGCAACAGGCAATTTTGCGAATCTGGATATGCCGGCGGCGCAGAATCCTCTCCTCGGCATGGATGGATTGCGGCGCAACCTTCTTCTTCAAAAAGCTGGGGAGAACTCCATGGGCTTCTCTCCTCGGTGGCCTGATATGGATTTTCTTTTCCACTTTGCCCAGTCCCGAGGCTCAGCCTTCGAAGAAAAAATCGATCGAAGGGATCGCGCCGACTCCCAGGATCCCCTTTCTTGGAATAACGAAGGACTTGAGAGAACCGTGAAGGAATTGCGGAACTACATCGCGGAATTCAACGGATCCGCGGAAAAGGAAGATATATTCGCCTTCCGCTATCTTTCCGCCCCGCCCTATAAAAACATCGAAACCGGTCGTCTTTTGTTCGGCGCGATGGATTCCGCGGCTTTTTTCCTCCTCGCTCCGGTGGTAAAAGGAAAGTTGCGATTCAACTATTTTGGCGAAGAAGGCGCATTGACTGTAAAGGAGGATATCCGGTATCTCGGAATCTTGAAAAAGTCCAAGGGGAGATTGGCGGCGGAACGCTTCATTCTTTGGTTTTTCGATCCGGAAAACCAAGCCGCGATGTTGGAAAGGTCAAAGATATTGCGGATTTCCGAGAGTTCCTTTGGCATAGCTGGGGGTTTTTCGGCGCTCAAGGATGTGAGCGGTTCGATATTTCCAAAATATTATCCTGAGCTGAGCGGCTCTACCCCTCCTCCCGACGCGGTCAAGCCTCCTGCTATCATGCCGCTTCACTGGGAGAGGATAAAGGGAGAAATGGTGGTGCCATGGCTGAAGAACGCCGCAGGGAGGGATCAGGCGGACGAGGACTCCGCAGCCGAGGACTTCGCCGCCCAATTCGAGTCGTACATGAAAAAAAACCCGGAACTTCGTCAAGGAACTTAATTCTAAAGTAACCCTATTCCAGCGGTATGCGATATTCCACCCAACGGATCCGGCCTTCCAAGATCGCCCGCTTGATGCTTCGCTCCCCAGGACTCAGCTCGGAGAGTCCGGTCTTCACTTCCACGAATACGATTTCTTCGATCTCTCCGCCTTCCTCGCCGGGGAAACATACAAAATCGACGGGTTTGCCGATGTATCGAGCCGACCGAGGAGGGCAGGGAAAATCAGGAAGATAGGGCGCCACTTGTTCGGCAACCTGGCCTCCGACCACTGCTTTGGAGCGTTTTATCGCATCTTCGCGTTCCAAGCCGATCCTTTCTCCAAGTGCGGCCTCAAGCCTGGCCTTTTCAGCCATTTTTCCGATTCGGATCCCTAAGAGCAGGGCGACAAGGACTACCAAGCCCGAGAGCAGGGCGAACATAAAGGAGACGTTCATGGATCCTCCGCCAAGGAGGCATCCAAGAGGGCCTTGAGTCGGGCAAAAATTCCCGTATTTTCATAAATGCCGAGGAAGAGTTCCTGGCCTACTCCTTGGGCGTACACCGGAACTTTGGCGGCGCTGTGGCCTGTCTTGGACCAGTCTAGCCGGCCTGCGAAAGGCTGATCCTGGACGGAAAGGCCACCGGTTTCATGATCCGCTGTAACCACCACCAGGGTTTCATTCCAATGGGCCTGTAAAAATCCAAGGGCTACACGGATCGCGGCGTCAAAATCCTTCATTTCACCCAGCATCCGGAGACTGTCATTGTCGTGGCTCGCCCAATCGATCTTGCCCCCTTCTATCATGAAGAAAAACCCTTGGGGGTTGTTGAGCACCCGGATTCCCGCGGCTACGAAATCCGCCAGGCTTTGGGCACCTGGCTCCCTGTCCGCAAGGTAAGGCAGCGAAGATTCCGCGTCCAAATCCTCGGCGAAGGCTATCGTAGGACCTGCGCCGGAGCTGAGGGAGGGAAGGGCTGAGCGGGCTGTCACCACGGAAAACCCATGTTCAGCCGCCAAAACCCGCAGGTCAGGCATTGTGCCGTCCACCCCGAGAGGATCCAAGATGCCTCCGCCTCCGCGAGCCCTGAGGGGCTTACATTGATCTTTCCGCTGGATGTCTTGTATCCCGTAGCCAAGGCTGTAGCCGCGGCGGCGGAATCCGTCGTGCCGCCTGAAATGTTGTCGGTGCCTATCTCCCCTGCGATGGGGAAGGAGGAAAAGATGTCCTTCCCTTCAAGCTCGATTCCCAAAGCCCTGACATGGGCCTTGCCCATTCCGTCTCCGATGAAAAGAAACACATACCGCGGTCCCTCGGAAGGAGTGGGTATGGGCGTGGCGGCCAGAGGGCAGGATATGAAGAGCACCAGCGCGGCGATGAGTATGGAGGCGGCCGTTCTTTGCTTTACCATGCTTTTCTTATCCTCTTGTTTCCCAGTAGCCAAAGCCTGGGGATTGCCTATAATACTGACCTATGGCCTTCCTTCCCGCAATACCTGGAGCCCCCTTTCCAGGTTCCCCTTCCTGCGACGCGATAATCGTCACAGGAGACGCCTACGTTGACCACTCGTCCTTCGGCGTCGCCCTCCTGGGCCGATTGCTGGAATCCCAGGGCTATTCGGTGGCTATCCTAGCCCGGCCGGATCCGGACGATGTCGAGGTCTTCAGAAGCCTTGGAAAGCCCCGGCTCGCCTGGCTCGTCAGCTCCGGAGCGGTGGACTCCATGGTTTCTTCCTATACCGCCAACAAAAAACTCCGCTCTAAGGACGACTACGCGCCGGGGGGAAGGCCGGAACTCTGCCAGAGGGCGGACGGCAGCATAGGCGAAGGCATAGGCGGAAGGAAAAACGCCCGCCCTGACCGAGCGACGATCGCCTACACATCCCTTTGCAAGCAAGCCTTCAAGGGAGTGCCGGTAGTGCTGGGCGGGCTTGAGGCCAGTTTGCGGAGAATGGCCCATTTCGATTATTGGTCCGATACGGTGCGGAGATCCATCCTCCTGGACTCCAAAGCGGATATTCTTGTCTACTGCATGGGAGAACAACAGATCGTGGAAATCCTAGGCCGCCTGGCGGCCCTCGGTCCCCAGGCCGACCTAAGAGGCATTCGGGGCACGGCCAGGGCTGTGCGCTTCGCCTCGGGCATCCCGAACCCCAACTTCTCCGACGCCCTTGTCCTCCCCTCCTACGAGGAAGTCCGCGGCAGCCAAGTCCCATGCAAAGACGCCTACGCCCGATCTTTCGCGATCCAATATGCCAATACAGATCCCCACACCGCAAAAAGACTCCTGGAACCCTACGGGGACAGGGCGGTGCTGCAGGAGCCCCCCGCCTTTCCCCTTGAGAGGGAAGCCTTGGACAGCCTCTACGCCCTTCCCTTCGAACGCAAGGCCCATCCCATGTACGAGGATTTCGGCGGTGTGCCTGGCTTGGAGGAAGTGAAGTTCTCCCTCCTCTCCTCGCGGGGATGCTTCGGCGCCTGCTCCTTCTGTGCCATCGGATTCCACCAAGGCAAGAAAGTGAGCTCCCGCAGCATTGCCTCCATAGTGGAGGAAGCCACCCTCCTATCGGCCTTGCCCGATTTTAAGGGCTATATTCACGACGTAGGGGGTCCCACGGCCAATTTCCGGCTTCCTGCCTGCGCCAAAATGGACAACCGCGGCGCCTGCGAGGACAGGAGATGCCTGGCTCCCGAGCCCTGCCCCGCCCTGAAGGTGGACCATGGTGAATACCTTCAGCTACTAAGGAGGCTTCGCTCCCTGCCCAAGGTCAAGAAGGTATTCGTCCGCTCCGGGGTTCGCTTCGACTATGCGATGCTCGATCCGGACATGAGTATCTTGCAGGAATTGGTGGAACATCATATCTCGGGACAGCTCAAAGTAGCGCCGGAGCATGTGTCCCAGAAGGTTTTGGCCTTGATGGGCAAGCCGCCCCGGGCGCGCTATGACGCCTTCGCGAAAATATTTGCGAAGCTTAACGCCGCGCGTGGGAAGCGCCAATACCTCATACCCTATTTTATCTCCGCCCATCCTGGCTCGGGATTGCCTGAGGCGATCGAATTGGCGGAGTATCTGCGCGACCAGGGATTCACCCCCGATCAAATCCAGGATTTCTATCCCACTCCCGGAACCTTGGCCACAGCAATGTGGTGGTGCGAAAAAAATCCCCTGGACGGACAGCCGGTCTATATAGCCAAATCGCCTCGGGAAAGGGCGATGCAAAGAGCTCTTCTCCATTACAAGACCCCGGAAAACGCTCCCCTTGTCCGAGAAGCCCTTCGCCTGGCGAATCGGGAAGATCTGATAGGATCGGGACCGAAATGTCTTGCCCCTAAGGAGACAAAGGCCCCAAGGCAACCGGAGAGATTTTCACCTCCCTTTGGTGAAGCTCGAGGTACCCCGCGCCGAGCTCGGCCACGCGGTCGCTGGGAATTCCCTAGCTGAGGGACACCGTCTCCCCGAATGCGGCTTACAGAGGCCTTCGCCTCCTCCCCCGATTCCACGTAATCGAGGCTGGCGATAAACCGGGAGTTGGAAGCCATGGTCAATACGCGACAATTTCAAGGCTGCCAGCGCCGCGTTTTCTCCCCGCGCTCAAGGCTGTGGCGCAATACGAATAGATCTGGGAAAACTCCAGCTTCCTGCCCGAAGGGTATTCAAACCAAATGACTCCAAGGTTGATCGCGTACTCGACCCCTTCGGGGCGTTCGGTTTCAACCGCTTCCCTTATGGTTTTTGCCAAGACTCGCACCGCGGTCTCGTTGGCCACAGGCTGGCACAGCATAAAGTCGTCGCCCCCTAGGCGCCCGACAAAACCACCCTCGCCCAAAGATGCCTGAAGTCGCCTCGCCGCATGCTGGATAATGGCGTTCCCAACCTCGTGCCCCCTGGCATTGTTGATTTCGTCCAACTTATCGATATCACAGAGGGCTATGGCGAAGGAGAAATTATGGTAGCTTGCCTTTCCGACCAGCTCTTCCAGATCGGCGATGAATCCATCACGGTTCAGCACCTGGGTGAAGCGGTCGAACTTGTACATCCGGATAAGAGTGCGGTCTGTCTTCTCCTTTGCCAGGAGCACGATGCCCACACCGCCCAGGATTACATAGGTGGAGAGGGAGACAATCACCGTGATTTCGCCGAAGGTAGGCCCCAAAGGTACAAGGGCAGGCCCAAGGCGGATCGCATCCACGATGCGGATTACAAAACCAGCCATCATGGCGATAAAGAGCACTCCCAAAAGCACACGCAACGGCGACGGATCTTTGGCTTTGAGCACTTCTATGGAGGGCTGGAAGAGAAGGGCTGTGTTGCAGATGGAAAATACTATAACCCGCACAAAGGGAGCCTCGAATATGAAAAAACTAAGGGAGAAGAGAATAATGGAAAGGCCAAGCATGGCTGAGGAATGAAGCTTCCTTCGTGGAGTCATGGCGTCAGCGAGGGTGAGAAGGGCGAGGGCTTCGGAATAGGAGCTGACAAGGAGAAAGACAGAATTCAAAAATGGAAAGATCCATAGATTGGAGAAAAGCCTGAGGAGAATGAACCCCATGGAGAGGGTGATAAAAACCTGCGCCCGGATGTGCAGCGAGACCGCAGGGTCAGTGTTGTTTTTCCTATGGAAGAACAGAAGAAGGAGAATGAGAAAATTCATGCCGAGAAGGAGGGCAAAGGCTGTTTTGGCATCCATAGCCCATCATTCCACCAGCCCCATCCCCTGTCAAGAATCGCTTCGAAGCGTTTCTATCCGTATCATATTGGTGCTGCCCTGCTGAGCCAGGGGAAGGCCCGCGATGATCACCGTCTTGTCGCCCGGCTTAAGGATCCCCGAGGATTTGCAAATTCCCAAGGCTTCATCCACCACTTCGTCGAGCCTCGCGCCCTTGCCTGAGTGGAGCATCGGCCTGACGCCCCAATTCATGGCCATTTGGTTGTAAAGCTTTTTATCCGTGAGGAAGGCGAGGATGGGCATCCTGGGACGAAGGCGAGAGATGAGCCGCGCCGCCTGGCCTGTCTCGGTGAGGACGATTATCGCCTTGGCACCGCAGAGATAGGCTACGGATACCGCCGAGTAGGAAAGGATCGCGGGCACGTCGCCGGTCTTGACCTCAGGGGGGACCAGAAGATGGAAATCGTCGTAGTCGAATTCCTTTTCCACCGCATCGATGATGGAACGCATGGTGCGCACCACCTGTACAGGGTATTTTCCTATGGCGGTTTCGCCGGAGAGCATGACCGCGGAAGTGGAATCGAAGCAGGCGTTGGCCACGTCCGAGGCTTCCGCGCGGGTAGGCATGGGATTCTCGATCATGGATTCCAGCATCTGCGTGGCGGTGATCACCGGCTTGGCCGCCAGATAGCCTTTTCGGATAATGTTTTTCTGGGCGATGGGGACTGTCTCAATGGGCATTTCCACGCCCATGTCTCCCCGGGCCACCATAATCCCGTCCGCTTCCCTGATGATTTCGTCAACGTTGGACAAGCCACGAGCGGACTCGATCTTGGCGATGAGCTTGAAATTAGGCTTTTTCCCTGAGGAAACGGCTGCCCTCTGGACCAATCGCCGCACCTCTTCTATATCCGTGGCGCAACGGACAAAGGAAAGGGCGATGTACTCGATGTCCTTTCCCACCGACCAAAGGATATCGGCGATGTCCTTGTCCGAAAGGAAGGGTATCGGATAGTCGGCCCCGGGAATGGTAAGGTGGGCCTTGGGCCGCAAGGCTCCCTCGTTTTCGATTCGGATCGTCACGAAATCCCTGCCTACCTCCACGACCTGGCTGGAAAAATATCCGTCCATGAGAACGATTCTTTGCCCTGGCGAGCAGAGCCTATCTATGTCGGGAAGATTGGTGAAGACCCGGGAGGGCGAATCGGAAACCAAGGATTCTATGCCCGCGGCGTCCCGGCTTTCTATGGTAAGACTGCAACCCTGGGAGAGGGGGATGGGTTCTGCGTAGCCATAAAGCCTGAGCGCAGGTCCTTTTATATCAGCCATCACCGCGACGGGGGTATTGAGCCTTTCCCTGGCTTCCCGAACCGCCTGCACAAGGCGATCCGCCACACCGTGGTCGGCGTGGGAAAAATTCAGCCTGAAGACGTCCACTCCCTCGCGGATCAGGGCTTCTATAAGTTCGGGTCTTCCCGAGACCGGCCCTAGGGTCGCGACTATCTTAGTTCTTTTTTTTTCCATGCCTTCCTCCAGCGGCGGAGGCGGGACACACTTTTCCAAAAGCCCCGCTTTCCGTACTATTAGTATAGAGTATGGCAGATATGGATGACGAGGTCCCCACAGGGCCTGGGGAAAAAAACCGAAAATTTCGCGCCCTTGCCCGCCGAGCCCCCGGAGCGCCGGGCGTCTACATCATGCGGGACGCCCAGGGCGATATCATCTATGTCGGTAAGGCCAAGGTGCTCAAGAACCGCCTAGCTTCCTATTTTTCCGGCAAAAAGGACACCAAGACCCGCCACTTGGTATCCAAGGTGGCCCAGATCGAGTGGACCCTGGCGGGAAGCGAATACGACGCCCTCATCCTGGAGAACAATCTCATCAAGGAGCACAAGCCGCGTTACAATATAAGCCTCAAGGACGGCCGGACCTATCCCTCCATCAGGATCACCAAGGAAGAGTACCCCAGAGTATTTCGCACCAGAAGAATCATCGCCGATGGAAGCGAGTACTTCGGCCCCTTTCCCAGCGCTGAGATGATTGACACATACCTGGAACTCATCAAGGAACTCTTCCCCCTCCGCCGCTGCGCGGTGATGAAAAAGCGGCAGACTCCCTGCATGTACTACCATATCGGCCGCTGCCCAGGGCCGTGCGCCGGAAAGATCAGCAAGGAAGCCTATCTGGAGAGGGTAGGCCAGATCCGCACCCTCCTTTCCGGAGAAACTGCGGCCTTGGTTCTGAACCTGAAAACCAAAATGGAGGAAGCGGCGGGGACGTTCCGCTTTGAGGAAGCGGCTAAATTGAGGGACGCGATCCGGGCGGTGGAAGGTTTTGTCGGGAATTCCAAGGTTCAGGATTTCGACCCCGCCGCCAGGGACTATCTGGCCATGAGGGAAGGGAAGCTGGTGGGCCGGGACTCCTTCATCTTTCCCTTGTACGATGAAGAGGATGAAGCGGTTCAGACCTTCTGCGCCTACTATTACGACAAGACACACCATCCTCCGCCCACCGTGTATCTCAAGAAAATCTCAGGCTTGCGATCCCTGACGCACTACTTCAGGCGCCGCCTTGGCGCGAAGGTCCAGCTCCTTTCCCCCAAGGAGGAACGGCACGAAGCGGTGATGAACCTCGCGGTCCAGAATGCGAAGGAAGAACTGATCAAGAAGCGAAGAGAGGCGGGGGACAGCGTAGCCCTCATTGACCTGAAAGAATCCCTGGGCTTGCGGGCCCTCCCCGTGAAAATCGAAGGATTCGATATCGCCCATTTGGCGGGCAAGCACACCATCGCCTCCTTGATCAGTTTCAAGAACGGGGTGCCGGACAAGAAAAACTACCGGTACTTTAAGATCAGAAGTTTGAAGGGAGCCGTGGACGACTTCGGCGCCCTCAGGGAGGCCGTGGCGAGACGGTACACCAAGCTCGTGAATGAGGAATCGGAGCTTCCCGACCTGGTCCTCATAGACGGAGGGGCCGGCCAGGTTTCGGCCGCAAAAGAGATACTCGATGCCCTGGGCATGGATTGCGACCTTGCGGGATTAGCCAAGAAAAACGAAGAAATCTACCTTCCGGACCGGGATGACCCTATCGCGCTTCCCAAGGATTCGCCAGCCCTGAGGGTCCTTGTGGCCGTCAGAGATGAAACTCATCGCTTCGCCACCGGCCTATCCCGCAAAATGAGGGAAAAGGACCTTAGGCTCTCGATCCTCACCTCAGTGGACGGCATCGGCGAGGCGCGGGCAAAAAAGCTCATCGTGGGTTTCGGATCCCTGGAAGACCTAGCCTTGGCTGAGATAGGCGAAATCGCCAAAACCGCGGGCGTGACTGAATCTGTGGCGCGCATCGTGAAGGAAAAAGCGATCGCGACCTCCAGGTCGCTCGCGCCTGGCGGATCTCGCGCGACCTGAAGCTCAGGCTACAAATCCATCGCGAATAGGTGTATCTTATCACCTTAAGCAACCACAAAGGAGCGCTTCAGATGGATACGCTATCCCTCGAAAAAATTGCCCTGGCGATGAAATACGATCCCACCGATCCCTATTGGATTGACAGGGACAGGTTCGTGCTTTCCGCCGGCCACGGCTCGACCTTCCTCTACTCCATCCTCCACATGGCGGGATTTCCCTTAAGCCTTGATGATATAAAGAATTTCCGCCAAGTCGGCTCCAAATGCCCGGGCCACCCCGAATACGGAGTGACCCCGGGAGTGGAGACCACCTCGGGCCCCTTGGGACAAGGCATTGCCGCGGCCGTGGGAATGGCTATCGCTGAAAGGATGCTGGCGGACAAGTTCAACGTTCCGGGACATGAGATAATCGACCACCACACCTACGTCCTCGCGGGGGACGGCTGCCTCATGGAGGGCGTCGCCTCCGAAGCCTCCTCCCTCGCCGGCCACCTCGGCCTGGGCAAACTCATCGTCTACTACGACTCCAACTCGATTTCCATAGACGGATCCACGGACCTCGCCTTTTCCGAAGACGTGGCCTCGCGCTACAAAGCCTATGGCTGGCAGGTTCTCTCCGGGGACATGTACGACTATGGAGACTTGGCTGCCCTCACCGCCAAGGCCAAGGCCGATGCCTCGCGCCCAAGCTTGATCATCCTGAAAAGCATCATAGGCAAGGGGTCCCCAAATAAACAGGGGACGGCGGGAGCCCATGGAGCTCCCTTGGGCGAGGAAGAAGGCGTAAAAACCAAGCTGGCTCTCGGCATCCCCGTGGATAAGCCTTTCTACGTGGCACCCGAGGCTTACGCCTATTTCGAGGCTAGGAAGAAGGAGCTTGAATCCGCCAAGGCGGTATGGCAGAAGAAGTATGAAGC
Source organism: Spirochaetota bacterium (assembly GCA_008080685.1). GTDB lineage: Bacteria > Spirochaetota > Spirochaetia > Treponematales > Rectinemataceae > VKGY01. The sequence continues at coordinate 17,448 of VKGY01000018.1, read as the reverse complement.
TTGGGCCAAGACCAACCCCGCCTTGGCGGAGGAACTGAGCTTCTGGTATTTCAACCGTCCGGTGTCTGAGCCCAACCTCCCCTCCTTCGCTGTTGGGGAAAAGCTTGCTACGCGCAGCGCCTCGGGCAAGAGCCTTGCCGCCGTGGCCAAGGCCTGGCCCAACCTGGTGGGAGGTTCCGCTGATCTCACGGGTCCAAACGTCACCCAACTTCCCGCCGATCCCTCAGGCAAACCATTGGTGTTCACCAGGGACCACCAAGGCGACAGGTACATCCACTTCGGCGTGAGAGAGCATGCCATGGGCGCCATAGCCAACGGCCTAGCCCTCCACGGAGGCCTGCGGCCCTTCGCCGCCACCTTCCTGGTATTCGCCGACTACCTGCGCCCCGCCATCCGCCTCGCCGCCCTCATGAAACTGCCGGTCATCTATATCCTCACCCACGACTCGGTCTACATCGGCGAGGACGGACCCACCCACCAGCCGGTGGAAACCATAGCCTCCTTGCGCGCCATTCCAAACCTGGCGGTGGTCCGCCCCGCGGATGGGGAAGAAACCGCCGTGGCCTGGAGAATGGCCATGGAGCGCCTGGACGGACCGACCGCCCTTGTGCTCTCGCGGCAGAATCTGGCTGTCTTCGCCAAGGATGATCCCGAATGGCCCTATACCATGGGATTGGGAGCCTATGTGGCCAGGAATCCCCCCAAGGCGCCGGAAGCTGTCCTTCTAGCCTCAGGGTCGGAGGTTGGCCTTGCCATGAAGGCTGCAGACCTGGTGGCGGCGGAACACCCCGGCCTCGCGATCGCCGTCGTATCGGTGCCCGACAGGGAAGCCTTCCTCAAAGCCCCCCAGCCGGTGCGGGATGTGGTTTTATCCCCGCCTGCCAAGGTCTTCGTTGCTGAAGCGGGAATCGCCATGGGCTGGGAAGCCCTCGCGCCCCGAGACCACATACTTTCAATCGACCGATTTGGAGAATCTGGTCCCGGAGACGAGGTAGCCTCCCATCTCGGCTTCACCGCCGAGGCTTTCGCAGCCATGATAGAACAAAAGCTTTGACATTTGATCCGGCCCGCGGGAAATTGCCATTTCCCGCGGGTTCTCCTTGCATCCATCGGCACGCGTGCTATACTTTTTTGAAATTCCTACCTCTTTGAGCCAATAGAAGGTAAGATCGAGGACGTATTGCGATGCCCCAACGGAAAGAGAGCCACATCACCAATCCATCCTTTGACTTCCGCAGGAGAAAAATTGTCCTAGGAGGCATCATAAGCCTTCTTTTCGCCGCCCTGGCGATCTTCGCCATCACGCATTTCAATAAAATAATGAAGGACACCAAGGCTTTTCTGGACAGCGTGGCAACCCAGAAGGTACGGCAGATCCAGCAGTTCCGTAAAAGCTATCTCACGGAGGCGAAGACAATCGCCACCATGGAATACATTGTCGAAGATTTCCGCCGCCTGATCGACCACAAGGATGAGGAGGCCAAGAAGGAACTCATCGCCACCTTCTCTAACTTCAAGGAAAATTACCCCTATTCAGCTACTCTCGCCCTTGGTCCTGATTCCTCCCTCCTCATCTCAACCCATGATTCGGTTGCCTACGACACATCCCTCGAGCGATTTCTCCGGTACGCCGCGGTCACCAGGACTCCGGTGATGTCGCCGCTCGGGGCCCTCGGATTCCGCTGAATCCCTCCTGCTGAGGAAAATCAATGGAAGGGTTGAAGTATTGGGACACCTCAAGGCCCTTCCCAACGCGGCGCTTTCTACCTCCTGGTCCTTGGACGATCGAAGCACCGTGGAAACCCTCGCGGTTCAGAGCCGATCAGGGCTCATCGTCGCAAAAAACTACCTAGGCCGCTGGACTTTGGGTTTGGCCAAACCGGTGGAAGGCACCGATTGGATCCTGGTATCCACCATTTCGCGCAAGGAAGTCTTCGCTCCCTGGATTATCATCTTCGTGTTCGCTGGGCTTGTATTCATCGCCGGCAGCCTCACCTTTGTGCTGGCAGGATACGTGGCCATCCATGCCCGATCCACCCGGTATTTTAAAAACTTGCTGGAAACCGAGAAAAACCTGAGAACGGCGGAGAGGAAATTCCTTGCCTTTATGGATCGGATGCCTTCCTACGTGATTATAAAGAACGAAAAGGGAATAGTCCTCTTCGCCAATAAGGCCCTCCAGGACAGGGACAAGGGCAAGGAATGGATCGGAAAATCGGTCGAGGAGCTTTTCGATCCCGAGATGGCGAATAGCATCCGATTCTGGGACAAGGCGGCCTTGGAAAAGGGCTATGTGGAATACGAGGAAACCTGGCTCAATAGGTCAGGGGAGAAGATTCATCTCTCCACCCAAAAGTTCAAGATAAGCCTTGACGGTGGCGTATCCCTCATCGGGGAAATCATGACCGATATCACCGAAAAGGGCAGGACTATGCGCCAGCTCAGGGAAATGAACGACAGTCTTGAGGGCTGGGTGGGCGAGAGGACAGCCCAGCTGGAGCGAACCAACCTGGAACTCCAAACCTTCGTGAACACCCTGTCCCACGACTTGAGAAGTCCTTTGAGATCCTTGGAGGGATTCGCCGAACTCTTGGAGGAGCAGTACTCCAAGGTGCTGGACGATTCGGGCAAGCACTACCTCGCCAGAATCCGGAAGGCCGGACACAGGATGACCGAACTCATCAACGATCTCGTTGCACTCTCCAAGATTTCCAACGTGGAATTGCGTCGGGAAGCGGTGGACCTGGGGCACATGTCCAACGCGATAATCTCAGAATACATCAAAAAGGATCCCGACCGGGTCGTTTCGATCTCTATAAAGACCTCCATGGCCTGTGAGGGAGACTCGATCCTCCTGGAAGCCCTTCTCAGGAACCTCATCGACAACGCTTTCAAGTTTTCAACAGGCAGGGCCA
>VKGY01000018.1:0-14465 GCA_008080685.1 Spirochaetota bacterium | reverse complement strand
CGCCATCCCCTGTACCCGGGCTCCACTTTCTATTATATAAAGGACAACGGCATCGGCTTCGACATGGCCTACGCCCAATCCCTCTTTCAGCCCTTTCACAGGATCCATGGGGTCGACGAATTTTCAGGCAACGGCATCGGCCTGTCCATAGCAAAACGCATCGTGGACCGGCATGGGGGACGCATCTGGCTCGAGTCCGAGCCCGGCGAGGGGACTACTGCTTTCTTCTCAGTCAAGCCTGAATGAATTTGATATAGTTGGCGATTCCGCCCAAAAGCATCTCCACCGCAATGGCCGTCAATACCAAGCCCATGAGTTTCTCAATGGCACTCAGGAAACGCGACCCCAGCCACTCGCTGAGCTTCCCGGAAGAAAGGAAAACCACGGTGGTGACCGCCATGGCTATAAAGATGGATCCAACCCACTCAAGCATCCTCTCAGGCGAGCTTTTTGAAAAAAGCATCACCGTAGTCATGGCCGAAGGACCAGCGATGAGGGGGATTGCCACGGGGACGATGAAGGGTTCGGAACCCGCCGAGGAGGAATATCACCAAAGTCGCAAAGGCGATGGCGCACTCCCTCAAAATAACCTTGGCCCGCCGGGCGGGATCGACGTGCTTCAGCGCCGCAACGAAGAGGGGGATGTTTCCCAAGGGATCGGTGATGAGGATCAAAAGGATTGTGGAGGAAAGAAAACTCTGTTTCATGGCTTTATTGCACCGTCCTTAGGCCGCGCCGCACCGAGGCTATAGAAGAACTCATCACTGCTCCAATAATTATCGCTCCGCCGGTCACGGCGCTGAGCCCGGGGGTTTCGCCTGTGGCCAGGAATACCCATACGGGGCTGAAGATCGGCTCCACCACGGCGGTCAAGATGCTCTCCAAGGCGGTGATCCTCTTTATTCCGTAGACGAAGAGGAGGGCGGGTACCCCGATCTGGAAGATCCCCATGGCAACTACGGTAGCGCCGGATAAAAGGCTTATCCGAGGGGCTGGCAAGGTTAGCGAAATCATCCCCGCTATCAGTGCGGTGAAGATATGCCCCAGGAGGAGGGAGTCGATGGGCTGGGCATCCTTCTGCTTTCTGATAAAGACGATATTGATGGCGAAGGTGATCCCCCCTATGGCCGCCACTGTGTCTCCCAGGATATTGCCCCCACCCAGGGATTCCATAAAAAACACGATCATCCCCACCGCCACGGCCATAAGGGCCAGGAGGTGCTCCTTTCTCGGTTTCTCCTTGAGAATGAGGGAACCGAGTATCGCCACGTACACAGGGGCTCCGTACTGGAGGAGGATCGCATTGGCGGCGGTGGTCTTCTTGTTTGCGAAAACGAAGAGGAGCATGGTGGCGGCGTAGGCCAAGGCCGAGATGAGCTGGGGCATTGAAAATGTAAATTTTGGCTTCTTGACCACAATCCAGAGAAAAACCGCAGCGACGACGCTTCGGATGCCGGAGATTGCGAAAGGCTGCCAGTCTATCAGCTTGATGAACAAGCCAGCGGTGCTCCAAAGCAGGGCACATCCGAGCATGGCCAGGATACCCGCCGCCTGGTCGCTCCTCTTGCGCCTTCCTACAAGGTGCTCGGCGTTTCTCATAGCCGGGAGTCTATCAGAAGGGTGGGATTCCGTTCTAGGCCGCCGGGGAAGGAGGAGGCATAATAAGTAACTTTCTTATTGACAACTATACTTTAGTCGACTAATATAAAAATGATTCCCATTTTCTGGAGGGCATGCATGGCGGAGAACAAGAATTACGCGGTAATGCGGGATTGGATATACTCGACAAAGCCCTGTCCGATGTAGAACAGGCTCTCAAAACAAAACCTTAAGTGCCCAGGAGTGCGCCATGAAAACCGGATACTTTCACCGAGTCCATCGACTTTCCCCCACCATGTTCTGGATCAACAATCCCACTCGCGAGGAAGCGCGGATGGCGATCGAACAGGGAGCCTTGGGCTGCACGAACAACCCTTCCTACACCCACAAAATGCTTACCCATGCCGCGGAAGGCGCCTACGCGAAGCCTCTCCTTGAACAAGCAGTGAGGGAGAGTTCGAACGACGACGAAGCCGCGGCCATCTTCCAAAGAAAGCTGGTCAAGCCGATCCAGGAATTGTTTTTCCCCATGTGGAAAGAGAGCAATGGAAAGCATGGCTATGTGAGCATCCAGGGAGATCCCATCCATGAGCATGACTCCCAGGTCATCATCGAAGAAGCCAGGCTTAACGGCGCACTGGGGAAAAACATCGCCATAAAGATCCCCTGCACCAGCGCAGGGCTCAAGGCGATGGAAACCCTCATTCCCGAAGGCTACCCCATCAACGCCACGGAGATCATGTCAGTCGCCCAGGGCATCGAACTCTGCGAGATGTACGAATCGATCACCAAGAAGGCCAACAAGAGGCCTCCGCTCTGGCTCAGCTTCATCACCGGCATCTACGATGAGTACCTTGAAAATTACGTCCGGGACAATAAAGTCGACATTGAAGGCGACATTGTGCGCCAAGCGGGTATGGCTGCCACGAAAAAGATGTACCAGATCCTCCACGACAGGGGATACGCCCCCACGATCATCGGAGGAGGAGCCAGGCAGCTGAGGCACTTCACCGAGATGGTCGGTGGAAACCAGGTGGTCACCATCAACTGGAAGGGAACGGCTGACCTGCTGATAGAACAGAATCCCGACGTGGTGCATCGATTTTTCAATCCCGTACCCCCCCTTGTCATCGACGAACTCTTGGAAAAACTTCCCGACTTCAGGCGAGGCTGGGATCCCAAGGGACTCGAAGTCGACGAATTCGAGGAATTCGGCCCGGTCGAACTTTTCAGGAGCATGTTCCTCAAGTCGTGGATAGCTGTCCTTGGAGAAATCAAGGCTTTGAGAAAGGCATGAAGCGAAACAGTATTGCGGGATGTTTCTTCTGACGGTATAATTAGTCGACTTTTCGCTAAAGGTTTTAACCTAGGGCGCGGCAACTGTCACAGAGGTTTGAAATCATGAAAAAGAATGAGCAGCGCTTCCAGAATCTGTCCGAATTCCTCTTCGACAAAATCGCGGAAAAAATTTTGTCCGGAGAATATGAGATTGGCCAAAAGCTCATTGAAACCGAGGTGATGGAAGAATTCTCGGTGAGCAAGTCGCCGGTGCGGGAAGCCCTGCAGGGGCTCATGAAAGTCGGCCTTGTGGAATACAGGCCGCGCCGCGGATGTTACGTGAAGACCATCTCCACCCAGGACGTCCTGAACCATTTTGTCGTGCGCACCACCATAGAGGGCCTCGCCGCCCGCCTCGCCTACGAGAAAGTTGAGTCCTCCGCCTCGCTAGAACTTGCAAAATGTTATGATCTTATGCGCGAAGCGGCGGAAAAAAAGGACTTGAGAGCCTTCCTAGATTCCCACGACCAATTCCATGAGTTCTTCGCCGAAAAAAGCGAAAACGAGATATTGGCGGATTTCTGCAAGAGCCTCAGAATACAGAACATCAGGTATCGGCTTCAATTCATCAACATTAACATGGACTACGACTTGCACACCCACGACGAACTCGTGGCCCATTTCGAGCGCAAGGACCTAAGCCCGGAAAAATATGGGACTCTCATGGAGGATCACATTCGGGCGGGATTGGTCAATTTCCAGAAATCCTACGGGAAAAAGAAGGCTTAGCGCGATTCCTTGAGGTAGTGGTACATCATCCCTATGTCTTTACAAAATCCCCTGTGGTTATGCGATACATCATGAGCTGGAATCCGCCTTTGTTGGCGTAGCTTTTCACAAAAAAAATCCCTTGCAAAAATCTCGGAGGCTATGGCGGTCGTTTCCATCACAAGGGATATCTTCGCCATCATGGCTAGGTCGAGGATGGAAAGGAAATTGTTGGCCAGCTTCACCATGGTGCCCGCAACGCCTGAATACCGCCTCGTCTCCTCCGACTATAAGCCTCAAGGCGCCCGGGAGCAAAAAATGCCTGCCCCGAAAAGGGCAGGCTTCAATCAATTGTATATTATAATATACTTTGCAGAATTTATCGTTCCAGCTTCCTATACACTATGCGATGAGGTCTTTCCGCATCGATGCCCAAGGTATCGCGGCGCCATTCGGCATATTCGGACCAGTTTCCATCGAACCAATTGACCCTTGAGCCATCCTCGAAGGCCAAAAGATGGGTGCAGACCCTATCCAAAAACCAGCGGTCGTGGCTTACCACCAGGGCGACGCCGGCGAAGGAATCTAGGGCTTCCTCCAAGGCTCTCATGGTGTTGACGTCCAGGTCGTTGGTGGGTTCGTCTAAAAGCAGGACGTTCGCTCCTTGCTTGACCATCATCGCCATGTTGAGGCGGTTGCGCTCTCCGCCGGAGAGGACCCCCACCTTGCGCTGCTGGTCCTGGCCGGAAAAGTTGAACCAGGAGCAATAGGCCCGGGAATTAACCTCGCGCTTGCCGCCCAGGACAAGGATGTCCAAGCCGTCGGAGAGCTGTTCCCACACCGTCTTGTCAGGGTCCAGGGAGGCGCGCATCTGGTCAGCGTAGGCCAGGACCACCGTATCGCCCAGGCGGATTTCTCCCCCATCGGGCTTTTCCCTTCCGATGATGAGGTTGAGGAGTGTTGTCTTGCCAGCTCCGTTCGGCCCTACGATGCCCACGACAGCTCCGGGCGGCACTTCGAAATCCAGGTTGTCGAAAAGCAGCTTGTCGCCGTAGGCCTTGGAGAGCCCCCTGGATTGGATGACCACCTTGCCAAGCCTAGGCCCGGCGGGTATGACAATCTTGGTCTCCTTGAGTTTCTCCCTCCCATCGTCGGCGAGAAGCTTTTCATACCGCTCGATGCGGGCTTTGCTTTTAGCATGCCTGCCCTTGGGACTCATGCCAATCCATTCCAGCTCCCGGGCAAGGGTCCGGGCTCGCTCGGAATCTCCCTTTTCCTCCTGCTCCAGGCGTTTTTTCTTCTGGTCCAGCCAGGAAGAATAGTTGCCCTTCCAGGGAATCCCCTCCCCTCGATCCAGTTCCAGGATCCAGCCCGCCACATTGTCCAGGAAATAGCGGTCGTGGGTTACGGCGATGACCGTTCCCTCGTAATCCCTCAGGTGGCGCTCAAGCCAGGCGATGGTTTCGGCGTCCAGGTGGTTGGTGGGTTCATCCAGGAGGAGAATATCGGGCTTGCGCAGCAAGAGGCGGCAGAGGGCAACCCGGCGGCGCTCGCCGCCGGAAAGATGGTCCACCAACTGATCCGCCGGGGGACAGCGAAGGGCCTCCATGGCAAAATCCAGCTTTGAGTCGAGATTCCAGGCGTCGAAGGCGTCGAGCTTCTCCTGGAGCGCAGCCTGCTTGGTGGCGAGCTTGTCGAAATCCGCCTCAGGGTCTCCGAAAGCTTCGTTGACCGCGTCGAATTCCGCCAGGGCGTCCACGATTTCCTGAACCCCCTCGCTCACCACCTGGCGGACGGTCTTTCCGTCCTGCAGATGGGGCTCTTGCTCTAAAAACCCTATGGTGTAGCCTGGGGCGAGGCTTATCTCGCCCAAATAATCCCCGTCGGTTCCCGCCATGATCCGCAAAAGGCTGGATTTACCCGAACCGTTGAGGCCTATGACGCCGATCTTCGCGCCGTAGTAGTAGGATATGGAGATATCTTTGAGCACTTGTTTGGTACCGTGCTTGCGGGAAACCCGGTACATGGAGTAAATGATTTTCTTGTCGTCGTATGTAGCCATTGTCCAACTATACCCCGAAAGGCAGGGGGTCGATAAAGGGGTCTAGGCGAAGGCCTCAGGCGACGTGCAAAAAGACTTAAACCATTGCCCCATTCTTTACATATTTACTATACTATATACATGAACCACGATAAAAGTTTTTTCCCCCTCACGTTGGGGATAGGAACCTTGGTCCTTTTTTCAGCGTGCACGGGAACGCCCGCATCAGCCCAGGAGCAGGACACTCCCTCCTCGAAGCTGCCAGCCCCAAGCAGGTCGAGCGCCACGGCCACACCGGGCCTAGCCACACCGGGTCCAGCCACACCAGTCACAGCTAAACAAACCTCCGCCGCTCAGTCCTCCAGCGCCCTGCCATGGAGCCAATCACCGCCTTTCTCAAGCCATAACTTTGAAGCTCCCCTCCCCCTCGAGGCCGGAGAAGGCTTGGAAGTAGCCATCCTTGCCGGCGGCTGCTTCTGGTGTCTTGAAGCAGTCTACGAACTCATGCCCGGAGTAATCGATGTGGTATCCGGATATATCGGCGGCAACGGAGACAGACCCAGCTACCAATTTGTCTCCATGGGCCGCTCGAACCACGCCGAGGCGGTGCGCATCGTGTACGATCCCGCCAAGGTGAGCTACAGCCAGCTTTTGGACATGTTCTGGAAAATCCACAACCCCACCACCCTCAACCGCCAAGGCTACGACATCGGCACCCAATACAGGTCGGCGATTTTCTTTATAGGCGAAGGACAGAAATCCGCCGCCCTCGCCGCGATCCAGGCCCAGCAGCCGAAATGGGCCAGCAAGATCGTGACAGAAGTGTCGCCTGCGGAAAAATTTTGGATCGCCGAGGAATACCATCAGGATTTTTTCCGCAACAACCCCGACTATGGGTATTGCGTGGCCGTGGTGGCGCCGAAGGTCGAAAAATCAGGATTGTCCCAATAGAAAGGCCCTAGGGGAAGGTGGGTAAATATTACCCACTTACACATCGTTGCGAAGGTTCGCCGCCTCTACCTCGGCGAAATACCGGACCGTCCCCACCCTCAGCTCCACCGTTGCATCGTCGTCCGCCACGATTATCGCCTTGGCATGGAGTTGGAGGCAGCTTATGGTCCACATGTGGTTCACCCCAAACTCGACCCCGTGCCTAAGGGCCCTGGCCTTCCCCTGCCCCGACACGAGCACCAATACCTCCCGGGCATCCATCACCGTCCCTACGCCCACGGTCAGCGCCATGGAAGGCACTAGGGCCGGATTTCCCCCGAAAAACCTGCTGTTCGCGAGCCTTGTCTCGGAGGTGAGGGTCTTTATCCTCGTCCTTGAAGACAGGGATGAGCCGGGCTCGTTGAACGCGATGTGGCCGTCCGCCCCTACCCCGCCGATAAAGAGGTCAACCCCGCCCAAGGCTTCCATGGCGCCCTCGTATCGGGCGCACTCCGCCTCCAGGTCCTTGGCCATGCCATCCAGGATGTTGACGTTTTTTTCGGGAATATCGATATGGGAAAAGAAGTTATCCCACATGAAGCGATGGTAGGCCTGGGGATGGTCATGGGGAAGGCCGACATATTCGTCCATGTTGAAGGTCGCCACATTGGAAAAGGAAACCTTGCCAGCCCGGTAAAGCCTGATGAGCTTTTCATACATCCCCAGGGGAGTAGAACCGGTGGGGAGCCCAAGGACAAAGGGCTTGCCTCCCTTTGCGCTGGATATCCGCCGAGCCACATGGTTGGCCGCCCATTCCGCCACCCTTTCCTTGTCGGGCTGAATAATCAATCTCATCTCACATCCCCCTTTCCGCCATATACAAACTCTCCTCGAACCATGGAAGCGACGACTGCGAACTCCCGGGTAAGCAGGGTCATGTCGGCCTGGAAACCCGGACTGATTTCTCCCCTGCGCTTTAAGCGCAGGATCCTGGCGGGATTGGGAGCCGCCATCTTAACCGCCACCTCGATAGGAATACCGTAGGATACAAGATTAGCGGAGAAAAACCCCGTCGGAAAAATAGACTTCCTCGTTGTTCGCGAGAAAAGGACCATGCAATTGCGCCGTAGGCTTGAGGGCGTCGGTGACCAGGACGATGTTGGTGTCCGGCTTGTCCCGAACCAGAAGGCGGACAAGGTCGGGATGGACATGATGGCCGTCGGCGATTATCTCGCAGGATAGATCGGGTTGGATGAGGATCGCCCCCACTGCGTTGGGGTTTCGGTGGTGAAGCCGGCTCATGGCGTTGAACACGTGGGTTGAGTGCCTGATCCCCGCCTGCATCCCTTCGATCATGTTTTCGTAGGTGGCGTCGGTGTGGCCCGCCTGGAGGACTATGCCCTTGTTGTTACAGTACAGGGCGAGTTCCCTCATGCCCTTGAGCTCCGGCGCCACGGTCATATTGACGATGCGCCCTTCGGAGGCATCGTAAAGACGCTGCATCAAGTCGATGTCCACAGACCTGACGAATTCCTTCCGCTGCACGCCAAGCTGGTGATCCGAGATGAATGGCCCTTCTAGATGGACTCCCAGGATCGTGGCGCCTCTTTCAAGACCCATGGCGGCCACAATAGCCCGGATCCCCTTGACCATGTCGTCCTCGGACATGGGATAGAGGGTGGGGCAGAAGGCCGCAACCCCATAGGCCGCCAATTTTTCCGCCATGTGGAGGATGGAATCCGTGGACAGATCCTCGGTGCCGTATCCCGCGAAGCCGTGGATGTGGGAATCGATGAGGCCGGGAACAAGGTAGGATCCGCCCGCGTCGATGATATTATCATCCCGGGAAAAATTCTTCTGCCTGAAGCGCCGCTCGGAGAAGACCTCCACGATGGAAGCACCTTCCACCAAAACCGCGCTTTCGGGCATCTGGGCGTAGCCCGCGACGACCGTGGCGTTGTGAATGCAGGTGAAGGGCAAAAACTACCTCCCGTACTCGCCCAAAAGCTGGGCGCACACCAAAAGAGCCCGGGGGGTGTGGAACATGCCCTTCCATTTGCCACCCTTGAGGGTCAGGGCCGGATCTCCTCTGCGGTCGAGATACCCATACCATTCGCCATACTCGGGATCGGGAAAATGTGCCTTTGTCCATTCCCAGGTTCTCTCGAACCAGTCCCAGAATTCAATTCTTCCGGTCATCCTATGGGCGATGAGGAAGGCGCACAAGGCTTCGGCATGGACCCACCAGAGCTTCATGTCCGCCTCGAGCTTTTCAGTCGGCTTGTTCTCATAGTCTCTATAATAATAAAATCCGCCGAACTTGTGGTCCCAGCCTCTCTGGGCAGTCCACAGCATAACCTGGGCTGTTTTTTCTATCCGGTCCGGGTCGCCGCCTCGCCGACGCTCCGCCGCGAGGATGAACCAGAGGGTCTCTAGGGCATGGCCTGGGGACAACAGGCGTCCATCCATGCCTTGAGGGCGTCCTTCCGTGGCAAGGACGCGCTCGAAGACCGCCTGCCGTTCCCAATCAACGTGGCGGGAGAGCACATCGTCGATGCTTGAGGACACCACAGGCTCTAACTCCCCCGGATCAAGCACGGAATCGAAAACCTCGGCCATCCACAGATTGATCATCGCCATGGCCATTGTCCGCACCGGCCGGCTGCCTGGAACCTGCTTGGTCCAGACGCCCTTGGGATTGGCTTTCCGCTCCTGAATCCTGCGCCAGGTATCGGCGGCGCTCTTCTCCGCCCATGCTTCGCCCGAGGCTTTGGCATATTCCGCCAATCCCGCGGCGCAAAAACAATCGGAAAAAATATTGTAGGGCTGAACCAGGGGCTTCCCCTCCCTATCCAATGAAAAATAATAATCCCCGTTCTCCGCCTTGCCGTGCTTGCGCAGGAAATCCGCCCCGGATCTCGCCAAGTCCAGCCAGGCCTCCTTACGCTCCACATGGTTGAAGAGGTGTGAAAAGCACCAGAGTTCACGCCCTTGCATCCACAGGAACTTGTCCGTGTCGAACACAGAACCGTCCCGGTCCAGGCAGGAAAAGTATCCTCCATAGGCCTTGTCCGGGCTGTAGCATTCCCAGAAGGGCACAACGGATTCCAAGAGCTCCTTCCAAAATTCTTCCCGGAGAACCTTCGCCCGTACGCTAATGTCCAATTCCATATCAACCTCACTTTACCGCGCCGGCGGTCATCCCCTTGATAAAATACTTGGCCATGAAGGCGTAAAGAAGGAGCATGGGAAGGATGGCCAGGCTCAAGGCGGTGAACAAGAGGCTCCAGTCCGTGGAGTACTGGCCGAAAAAATTAGTCAGCCCCAGGGGCAGGGTCTTGAACTTCTGGTCCTGGAGAAAGACCAGGGGAAAGAAAAAATCGTTCCAGACCGGCACGGAGTTGTAGATGGTCACCAAGGCTATGGCAGGGGTCACCACTGGCATGACCACATGGCGGTAGATCATCCAATCCGAGCAGCCGTCTATCCGGGCGGCGTACTCCAGATCCTTGGGGATGGCTTTCATGAATCCCGAGAGGATGAAGATGGTGGAGGGAAGACTCATGGCGATGAAAATGAGAATCACGGAGATCGGCTTGTTCACGAAATCCAGTCGTTTCATGATGATGAAGAGGGGAATCACCGCCGCCTTCAGGGGCAGCATGATTCCCGAGAGGAAGACAAGGTAGACGGTGGTCCTCAGCCTGTAGGTATAGCGCGACACCCCGTAGGCTGCCATGGATCCGAACAAAAGGACGAAGGCCATAGTCGTGCCTGTCATCCAGAGGCTGTTGAAGAAGAATCGGCCGAAGCCCCGATCCACCAGGACAGTTTTGTAATTGGCGAAATCCAGGGATTTGGGCAGGGCGAAGGGGAAGCGCAGGATTTCCCTGGTGGTCTTGAAGGATGACATGATCATATTGAAGAGGGGATAGAAGATGAGAAGGCAATACAGCACGAAGAAAACCTGAACCGCCGCGACAAGGATCTTTTTGCCCGTAGAAGCAGAAGCGAACCGGAGGTCAGCGCTCATAGCTCTACCTCCTGCTTGCCGAGGGACATTATGGACACCAAGGAAGCCGCGAGGGTGAGAAAGTAGATGATGACCCCGATAGCCGAGCCCACGCCAATCTCAGGGTTGCCCGAGTCCACGGATCCAAAACCGGTGCGGTAGAAGAGGGTGCCTATAGTGTCTGTGGAATAGTTGGGGGAGCCGTCGAGCCCCGCCATTGTATAGATCTGTTCGAAGACGTTGAGGCTTCCCACGATAGTGAGGACTGTGATGATCAATATGGAAGGCACGATCAAGGGAAGGATAATCCTGAAGAAAACCGTCCTGTCCTTGGCCCCGTCCATCCATGCTGCCTCGAGGCACTCCGTGGGGACGCTGTCTATGGCAGCCAGGAAAACCAGGCTGGGAAAGCCCACCCAGCGCCAGATGTTGACGGCGATGATCGAAAACGTGGCCAGTTTCTCATCCCCCAGCCAGGCCCGCGCCATCTCAGGGGAGCCGATGAGCTTCAGAAAGCCGTTCAAAAGGCCATTAGGTTTCAGGTACAAACCCCAGAGGAATCCCACGGCCACGATGGAAAAAAGAACAGGGATGAAAATGATCCGCTTGTAGAATTCGCTTCCCCTGATGCGACGGGAAAGAAAATATCCCATGGCCAACCCTAGGGTGTTCTGGACGAGCATGGTCACCCCCAGCCAGGTAGCGTTGTTGCCTATGGCGTTTGAAAATCGCGTCTTGTACGGCTCGGTGAAGAATACACGGCGGAAATTTTCAAGCCCCACGAACTCGTCCCTTATCAGCTGCCTCCAGGAGAAAAGGCTGTTGAACAAAGACATGAAGAGGGGCAGGAGGATGATGGACACGACTATCGCCATGGCGGGAGACACGAAAAACGCGATCCAGAGCTTTTCGGAGTTTTTCTTGTGCATATATGGAATACCTTAGGATGGGTTGGGGAAAAAAGGAAGGCGCGCGAAGCGCCTTCCTTTCCTATCGGGAACGCTGTTACTTCTTCTGGAACGGCGCGTAGTAGGTGGCGATGCCGTCCTGGATCTGCTTGCAGAGGTCCGCGGAGCTGAGGGTACCGGCAAAGAAACCCTGGGCGGCGGATTGGAAGAGGGCCGAGCCCGTGGGTTGGTTGTAGCGGAAGCCGACAAGGAAAATATAAGGAGTGTTGAACTTCTGGAGACTTAAGACTTCCTTTATATAGGGCGACTTGGATGTGTCGGCGCCGGGCACGGCGGAAACCTGCTTGAGCTCGTTGATGAAGAAGTTGCCTGTTTCCTTGCTGGCGAAGAATTTGAGAAGCTTGGCCGCTGCGTCCTTCTTCTTGGAGCCCGAGTTCATGCTGAAGTTGCCGTCGGCGTAGACCGAAACGTGCCGGGGATCCCCCGCCTTGGCGACTGGACCGGCGAAAATGCCAAAGTCGAGCTTGGGATTCTGGGAGGAGAAATATCCGGCTTCGAAGGAGCCACCGACAAAATGGGCAGCCATTTCGTTGATAAAGGATGCCTGCATGTCCGTGTAGCTCACGCCCATGAAGAGGTCTGGCATGTAGGGGGTCAGTTCCTTCAGCTTGTCCATGGCTCCCTTGAAACGCGGATCTTGGAAATTGGTCTTCCCCGCTACGACAGCCTGGAAGAAATCGTTGGCTCCGTAGAAGTTGGGCGCCAGGGAGCCCATCATGACTTCCAGGGTCCAGCCTTCCTTCCCGCCATTCGCCAAGGCCTGGTAGCCCGCTTTCTTGCAGGCCGCCAGATTGGCCAGGAACTGGTCCCAGGTTTCGGGCACTTTCAGCCCAAGTTCCTTATAGATGGCCTTGTTGTAGAAGACGAAAAGGGTCTGGCTGGCGAAGGGAACCCCATAGACCTTTCCGTCTTTTATGGAGGTGGCGCCTCCAAGGGGAGCCTTGTCAAAGCCCTTCAGTTCCGGAACCCACGCGTCCAAAGGCTCCAGGTAGCCTGATTGGGCGAAGGTTTCAAGTCCGCCGTAGGCTCGGCTCTGGAAGACGTCGGGGCCGGACCCGCCCGCCAGTGCGGCGGAGAGGATGGTGTTGTACTCAGTGTTCTTGAAGGCTGAGATTTTCACCGTCACTCCAGGATTCTGCTTTTCGAAGGATGCCAGGAGGGCTTGGTACTTTTCAGTATCCTCGGGCCTCCAGGTCCAGAAATTGAGCTCTGTCTTCTGGGCGAAGACATTCCCCAAGGCGAGCGTCGCCACCAGGGCGAGGATCGCGATTCTCTTAATGCGCATTGTAGCCTCCTGCTGCGTCCGAGAGTATGAAATTTATTTTCATTGTAAGCCCTAACCGTAAAAAGTCAATGAAAAATCATCTGCGATTGACAGGGCCGGGAACCAGGCAGAAAATAAGCGACCATGACTAAGGAAATACTCTGTTTCGGCGATTCCAACACCTGGGGCTTCAACCCGATCGACGCAACCCGGTACACAAGGGAGGCCCGTTGGCCTGGCGTAGCCCAGGCGGCCCTGGGGGAGGGATGGAGAATGATCGAAGAAGGGCTCAACGGCAGGACAACGGTCTTCGAGGACGAGATCGAGCCGGGCCGCAGGGGGTTTTCGTCCATCATCATGCTCCTGGAAACCCATATGCCCTTGGATCTGGTAATCCTGATGCTTGGAACCAATGACACAAAGACCCGCTACGGAGCCACTGTCCGAGACATTAGCTTAGGCTGGCTCAAGCTGGCCAAGGCCATACGGGAGCGATGCCTCTGGTTCCCCTATCCGCCTCCCAAAATCCTCCTCGCCGTACCCCCTCCTGTCCTGGATTGTCCCAATCTTACCGAAAGTTTCGAGGGAGCTCCGGAAAAATCTGCGCACTTTGCTGAGGTCGGACGCCAAATCGCAGAGGCCAATGATTTGCTTTTCTTCGATTGTGGAACCGTGATCCAAAGCAGCCCGGTAGACGGAATCCATCTTTCCCCGGAATCCCACAAGGCCCTAGGACTGGCCATGGCAGGCTTTCTTCGCCGCTCGATGGCGGGGTGAGCCTCATGAAATGGATTTTCGGCATCGACGGGGGAGGAACCTCGGCGCGGCTCAGTGCGGAATCCCTGGATGGCATTGAAACGGCAAAATTGGAAACCTTGAGCATGAATCCCCGCTCGGTGGGCTGGGAGGGCACAAGGCTCAGCCTGCGCCTTCTTTTTCGAGCCCTAAAGGAAGAAGAGAGCTTTCCCCTTGACTCCTGCGCCGCCGGTTTCGCCGGGGTGGCTGGAATAGGAAGGACCGGCGACAGAGAAAAGTTCCTCGCCATTCTTAGGGAGGAAACCGGCCTGACCTGTCCCCTCGAGGCGGATACTGACGCACTACCGGCCCTGGTAGGAGCCTTGGGAAGCCGGGAGGGAATCCTCCTCATCGCGGGCACGGGCTCCATCGCCCTTGGTTCGCGCATTTCCAACCCCGTCCTTGTCCGATCCGGAGGCTGGGGACATATCCTGGGCGACGAGGGATCGGCCTACGATGTGGGAAGGCGGGGCATAGCTGCCGCGCTGCGGTATCGCGACAAGCGGGGACAGCAGACGCTGCTGTTGGATTTCATGTTGGCGCACTTTGGGATTTCCGACCCTTTTCTAATGATTCCGGAAGTATACGAAAACTTCGATAAAGCGAAAATCGCCGGTTTCGCCTCCCAGGTGGGTCGCGCCCGGGATGCAGGCGATAAAGTGGCCGAGGGCATCTTCGAATCGGTGGCTCAGGAACTCGCAGACCTCGTGGTTTCAGTGGCGGAGGAAATCGGAGAAACGGAAGGAGAGCGGAGGATTTCCATGACAGGCGGCCTTGTATCCAACGACAATAAGCTGTCCAAAGCGCTAA
>VKGY01000201.1 GCA_008080685.1 Spirochaetota bacterium | reverse complement strand
ATATGTTCACCCGGGACCGGAACTTTTGGAAATCCGTGTATGTCACCTTTGTGTATGTCATAGTCGCCGTCCCCATGAAATTGGCCTTTTCGCTCTTCATCGCCATGATCCTGAACATGAAGCTGAAATACATCAATGCCTTCAGGACCCTTTACTACATCCCCTCGATTTTCGGGGGAAGCGTCGCAGTAGCCATTTTATGGAGATTCCTCTTCAACCGCGGCGGCATCGTAAACCAATTCCTCGCCGTTTTCTCAATCAAACCCATAGACTGGCTGGGCAGCGAGCGCTGGGCACTCTTCACCATCAGCCTGCTCACAGTCTGGCAATTTGGATCCTCGATGGTCATATTCCTGGCCGGCCTCAAGCAGATCCCCGGAGAGGTCGTGGAAGCCGCAAAGGTGGATGGAGCCGGCCGGATAAGGATATTCTTTAAGATCACCCTCCCCTTTCTCAGCCCTATGATTTTCTTCAATCTCATCCTCCAGACCATCCACGCCCTCCAGGAGTTCACCGCTCCCTTTGTCATAACCGGCGGGGGACCCTTGAAATCCACCTACCTCTACGGGCTCATGATCTACGAAAATGCCTTCAAATTTCTCAAGACTGGATATGCCTCGGCCCAATCCTGGATTCTCTTCCTCATCATCATGGTATTCACAGCCCTAGTATTCAAATCGTCCCCCTATTGGACCTTCTATCAGGACAGCGAGGACAACCGATGAAAAGAAACTATTCAAAACCTGTTTCCTATGTCTTCTTGATTCTTCTCGCCGCCTTCATGGTCTATCCCCTGCTATGGCTCCTCGCCGCGTCCTTCAAGCAGAATCAGGACATCTTCCTGGACTTAAGCCTGGTTCCCAAGTCCTGGACTCTGGACGGGTACAAGAACGGCTGGAATTCCAACGGCCAGTACAGCTATACGCGTTTCTTCATGAATACCTTTCTCATGGTGATTCCCACCGTCCTGTTCACCATAGTCTCGAGCTTTCTTGTAGCCTACGGCTTCGCCCGGTTCAAGTTTTTCGGGAAAAAAGTCTTTTTCAGCCTCATGCTTTCCACCTTGATGCTCCCAAACAATCTCATCGTCATTTCCCGCTACCTCCTTTTCAGGGATTTCAACTGGCTCAATTCCTACAAGCCGATAATCATTCCCGCTCTCTTCGCCACCTACTCGTTTTTCATATTCATGATCGTCCAATTCCTGCGTGGCATCCCCCGGGAACTGGACGAGGCGGCCACCATCGACGGCTGCGGCAGCTTCGCCATCCTTTGGCGGATAATCCTGCCCCTTTCAAAGTCAGTTGTATTCTCCGCCATGATCTTCCAGTTCGTATGGCGGTGGAACGATTTCCAGAATGTTCTAATATATATCGACAGTGTAAGCAAATATCCATTGGCCTTGGCCTTGCGCATGTCCCTCGACATCACCGAGTCGGTGAATTGGAACGGGATACTCGCCATGTCGGTCCTCTCCCTCGTGCCTCCGACCCTGATATTCTTCTTCGCCCAGAGGTATTTTGTGGAAGGCGTCGCCACCTCGGGCTTGAAGGGCTGAGCCATGATACAGGAATCCGATTTTTCCTTCGATTTTTTTGGCAGGTCGGCCCTCGTGGCGGGAGGGGCTTCCGGCATAGGCAGGGCCATAGCGGTTGCCCTCCTGGGATCGGGCGCCTCGGTCACCATATTGGACAAGGACGAGAGGGCTATCGATGCTTCCCTGCCTTCCCTCGCCTTAGTGGCGCCGGGGCGGGTCGCCGGGGAATCCTGCGACCTTTGCCGCCCCGAAGAGATGGAAAAGGCGCTTGCCGCCGCAGTCTCCCGCTTCGGGGTTCCGGACTTCCTTGTCAATTCCATAGCCTCGACAAGAAGAAAACCCGCCCTGGAGCATACGGACGAAGATATCGAAGCCGTCATGGGCACCAATTACTCCGCGGTTTTCAAGCTTTGCCAGTCGGTGGCGCGGATCATGGCGGACGCCGAGCCTTCCTCCAATCGGGGGGCCCCCACGCCGGGGTTGAGGAAGATCCTGAACATCGCCTCCACGGGCGCATTTTCAGGATCGAGGAATTTTTCAGCCTACAACGCTTCCAAGGCAGCTCTCGTCACCCTGACAAAGGTTTTGGCCAATGAATGGAGATCCTTGGGCATCGGCGTGAATGCCCTGTGCCCAGGACCCACCTTCACGCCTTTTACCAAGGATCATTACAACAGCCATCCGGAGCTTGTGGCCTCCATCGTCGCAAGGACTCCGGCAGGGAGGATAGCCGAGCCCGAGGACATGGTGGGGCCTGTGAAATCCGAGCCATAGAAGTGCACTCGGTCTACGCCTGGGATTACCGGTGGATCCTCAAGGTCCTCGATTTTGCCCAACGCACGGAACTGAACGCCTTGATCTTGCATCGCAACGATGTAGTCGACCAGGTGGTATTCCCAGGCTTGGTCTTCGGGGTTCCCCAGGGCAAAGCGCGAAGCATTTTCGAGCGCTACAACGCGGCGTATAGGAAGATTTACAAATACACGCCCACAAGACGCTCCGGCCCCCAGCTTCGCCGCGACTATTTGCGGAAAGTTGTGGCCAAGGCCGCATCCATGGGAATCCAGGTCTAACTCCAGAACAAGGAGCTCTTCTTCCCCGATGTGCTCCTTGAGCTCTTCCCTGAGCTCACCAAGGGCG
>VKGY01000017.1:16354-19694 GCA_008080685.1 Spirochaetota bacterium | reverse complement strand
GGATCCGCTATACCGGATCCATAGGAAGTGACATAGCCCTTCTGAAGGGGGGGGCCTTCCCCGACATGGTGCCTTCCCTTAGGTATCGCCTTGATATAAAGGTAGCCAATGATTTTGAACGGGAGTCTATGGCCTTGGAAGGCCAGAGCTACGCAGGGCTCTCCATGGCCGGGGCAACGGGAAGGCTTAGGGCTGCCCTTGGATTTCGAGCTGGCCTGGGGGACGAGGAGGGAAGGGCTTGGGGAATGTTCGCCTCCTTTGCCGCCAATCCCTTCCATACCTTTACGGCTTCCGGAGAAGTCCGTCTTTGGGGGGATTTCGGCCCCTGGTCCGCCGCGGTCGACATAGACAGCTTGGAAATCCTGGCTTCGGGGGGCTGGAGAACAGGGGGCCCACTTCTCTCCCTGGCCTTGGAAACCCACGGAGTCTGGGAATTCTGCTTCGATACCCAGACGGTCTCCTGGGAGCTGAGGCCTCAGGCGGAAGTAAAAACAAACTTCAGTTTTTCCCGGGGCACTTTGCCTGACCGCTTTCCAGCCTTTGCCCAGGCTAAGGGAGGAGCCTTCCTTTTCGGCACCGGCGCGAGCCTGTCCTACGGCCCCGAATGGACCCTGAAGGCAGGAATAGCCCGGCGCGGTATTACGGCCGCTCGAGGAAGATGGATGGGCAGGATAGACCTCTCGGGTGTCGGTGCCGAATTGGAAAACGAGGACGGCTTTCGCGGTCTTCCGCCTGAACGGTCGGGGATCTATGTCGGCGTTGCCAACTTCGACGTGGCCTGGCTTGCAAACATCTTGGACTTTTCCCTCGGGGAGATAGTGCTTGTCAAGAACATCGAAGCAGGCCCTTACTACGACCTTGCCTGGTCCTCTAGCTTCCAAGGAGACACGAGCGAGACGGCTTTTTACGCCGGCCTCTTCCTCAACCTCACCGCCAGCTTCGCCGGATTGGCGCCCCTGGACGTAGCGTTTTTCGCAGGCATGGGGACCGGATACAACCCGATTGTTGGATTAAGGGCTTCGCGGCTCTTCCCGGCCTTTAGGTAGGCAAAGAAAAAGGAGGGCCGGAGCATAGCACCGGCCCTCCTTCTTCTGGCTTGCCTCGCGCAGGTTAACCACGCAGGTCTAGCCGTCGATAAAGTCCTGTCAGAGAGTCAGGCGGATTCCCAGGACGCCGGAGCTGCCCGAGCCGGAACCGAAGTAATTGGTGTAGAAGTAGTCGGCGTTGATGGCCAGGGTGGGATTGAGGTAGTAGCAGATGCCCGAGCCGGTGGAAATGCCGGTGCCGCCCCAGGTGCCGATGCCTACGCCGAGTCCGACGCCCCAGTACCAATCGAAGTTCTGCAGGAAGGCCGGAAGGGATTTGAATCCCTTGGATCCCAGGTGCATGGTCGCCAGGGCTGCCAGGTCGATGTCGACGCCGGAGGAGAAGTAGAGGGCTGCCTTGGCGGCGGCTCCGAAGGTGAGGGGGGCGAAGCTTGGGATTTCATATTCCGCGAACATGAATTCCACGCCGCCCCCAACGCCGAGGCCTCCCCATCCGAAATTCAACCCTGCGTTGAGCATCAAGTCTCCAACGTTGACATGGGAATCCATGGTGGTGGTAAAGGTGTCTTGGGCGCCGGCGAAGGACCCAAAGGCGAGCAACAGAACCAGGACAGCAAAAGTTTTTCTCATTATTCCGCTCCTTTTGGCCTTTTGGCCTTTTGGCCTTTTGGCCAATGTTATAGTAGTCCTTCATTGTATGCCCGATTTTAAAATTTTGCAAAGGGAACTGTTTAAGTATGAACTCGAGTACTTGACAGAGAAGAAAAACCTGAGCTATTGTCCTGCCAAGGAAAACCACATGAGTAATATTAGAGATTCCTTATGTTTCATGCGACGCGGCCGGAAAGGGCCGCAGTCCGCTCGCTAAGTCTCCCGCAAAATTCCCCGCTAAGCACCCAGAAAAATCCCCCATCCTCCCCGATTGCTTTAGAGTTGAAGGAAATCGGCAAAACCTTCGGTCCGCACCGCGTCCTGGATTCGACATCCCTTTCGGTGCCCCAGGGCAGGATCCAAGGGATCATCGGAAGGAGCGGAGCTGGTAAGACCACCCTCATCCGCATCGCATCCCTCTTGGAGCGACCCGACGAAGGCACAGTATTCTTTTCGGGAACTGCGGTGAGCGGCGCCAAGGGCGGCCAGCTCTTGCACGCCCGGAGGAAGGCAGGGTTCGTGTTCCAAAACTTCAATCTTTTCGCTTCCCGGACCGTGGCCGGCAATGTGGCCTTCCCCTTGGAAGCCGCCCACTGGGAGAAGGGCCGAATCGAGGCGAGGGTGGAGGAACTTCTCGCCCTTGTCGGCTTGGCTGACAAGGCCTCCCGTCCCGCCGCACGGCTCTCGGGGGGTGAACGCCAGCGGGTAGCCATAGCCCGCGCCTTGGCAAACAATCCAGAGTTGCTTTTTTGCGACGAGGCCACCAGCGCCTTGGATCCCGAGACTACGCGGTCCATCCTGGACCTCATCAAGTCGTTGCGGGACAGGTTTGGGCTTACGGTCCTCATGGTGACTCACCAGATGGAGGTTGTGCGCCGCATCTGCGACGACGTAGCCATCATCGCGAAGGGTTCAATCGTCGAGTCCGGATCGGTTGGATCGGTGTTTGAAAATCCCAGGACCGAGACGGCGCGACGTATGGTCGCCCAGGCGGTCGCGGATGCGTGAAATACTCGAGCTCCTTTCAGGCCCAATAGTGGAAACACTCCTCATGGTGGTCTCGGCCACGACTATCGGAGCGATCATCGGCGGCTTCTCAGGCCTCGCACTCTTCTTCATGTCCAACGAACGACTGTCGGAACGGGCGCGGGAGCTTTCGGTGGTGCGGAAAATCGCGGATCGGATAATAAATACGCTCAGATCATTTCCATTTATCATTCTCATGGTGTTGGTGCTTCCCCTTTCGCGCCTTCTCGTGGGGACGAGCCTCGGGACGGTGGCGGCCATCGTGCCCCTTTCCGTGGCGGCGAGTCCCTTCATGGCGCGCATCGTGGAATCCGCCTTGGCGGAGGTGGACTCAGGCGTCGTGGACGCGGCCATAGCCTCCGGAGCCTCGAAGGCGCGGATCCTCTTCGCCATCCTGGTTCCGGAAGCCTTGCCTTCCCTGGTCTCCAGCCTCACCCTCACGATGATAAGCCTGGTGGGGTATTCCGCCATGGCGGGAGTCATCGGCGGGGGCGGGCTGGGGGATTTGGCGATCCGCTATGGCTACCAGCGCTTCAGGACCGATGTGATGCTTGCCTCTGTGGTCTCGATAATCCTCCTTGTTGAGGGGATCCAGCTGGCAGGCAACGCGATCGGTA
>VKGY01000017.1:0-16345 GCA_008080685.1 Spirochaetota bacterium | reverse complement strand
GTTGGTGCTTCCCCTTTCGCGCCTTCTCGTGGGGACGAGCCTCGCGCTGATCCAGGAAATCCCTAACCAGTCCCTAATGCCTCCTTCCGGCGGCATAATCCCATAATCGGAGGTTCAAAATGAACCGCGGAAAACAGTTTTCCATCTTTTCAATCCTGGCCTTGGCGATATCGTTCGCCTTTGTCCTCCTTCCCGCCGACCTTTTCGCCCAGGATGCGAAAAAACCAGTGGCGTTCAAGGTCGGCGCCACTCCCATTCCCCACGGGGACCTGTTGAAATTGGTAAAGGACGATTTGGCGGCCCAGGGAATCAAGCTTGAGATCGTGGAATTGACGGACTATGTGACGCCCAACCTTCTCCTCGCGGAAAAACAGCTGGATGCGAATTTCTTCCAGCACACGCCCTACCTGAACAACTTCTCCGCGGAACGCAAGCTTCAGCTCGAGCCCGCCGGGGCGGTGTTTGTGGCGCCTCTGGCCTTGTACTCAAGAAAATACAAGAAGTTGAGCGACATACCCAATGGCGCGGTGATCGCAATCCCCAACGATCCCACCAACGAAGCCCGGGCGCTTATACTATTCCAGAACAAGGGCCTCATAAAGATCGCCGAGGGCGCGGGGCTCAAAGCCACAATACGCGACATAGTCGAGAATCCCAAGAAACTGGTGTTCAAGGAAATCGAGGCTCCCCAGCTTCCCAGAACCCTCGATGACACTGCCGCCTCGGTGATCAACGGAAGCTTCGCCTCCCAAGCGGGCTTCGTCCCCGCCCGGGACAACCTCATCATAGAAGGTGCCGAATCCCCTTACGCCAACATCGTGGCGGTGCGAAAAGGTGATGCGACGGACTGGAGGGTCGTCGCCTTGGTCAAGGCGCTCCAGACCGACAAGGTGAGGGATTACTTGAACAAGCAGTACAATGGAAGCTTCGTGCCCGCGTTCTAAGGCGGATATCCATGGACTCGATGAGGGCGATCTGGTTTCTGCAGCGCGCTAGGTTGTGGTAAGGATGATCGGTCTTGTGCTACCGGTCTCCGCCCAGGAAGTTGGTGAGGAATCTCAGACCCATGATCTGGGCGAGGTTTCTCCCCGACTCGGGCAGGAGGGACAGATCCTTTTCGTCTTCCGCGACCGCTTCAGTCATAGGAAAAGGCCCATGCAGATCATGTCTTCGTACACGCCTTTGAATTTGCGCCGTGCCTTTAGGCAACCCTCGAACACAAACCCCATTTTTTCGTAGAGAGCCCGCGCTGCGGCGTTGGAGGCGAAGACCTCCAATTCAATTTTCTCAATGCCTTGGCGCCGGGCTGAGTCGATGCATGCCTTTAAAAGCAGGCTGCCCAGGCCCATGCCCCGGAAGGGCTTTGCGACGCCCATACCAAGGGACGCGGTGTGGGCGATTTCCTCGAATCCACCGCGATTCATGTCAGCCCATCCGGCCAGACGGCCATACGCATCAAAAGCCCCGATCACCGGGTTGCCCGCGGCGTTGTGCGCTTCTATGTAGCGCGCCGTCCCTTCCTTGGGAAAGCGGAGGGTATGGAAGAGGTACTTTTCTTCATCCTTAACCTCGTTGATGAGATTCCACATCGACTCTGCGTCCTCGGTCCCCAAAGGTCTTAAAGTAAAATCCATTTCATCCGGCTCCCTTCAAAAAAAGAATCCACCAACCTCTCTTCCCTTAGATAGGTGAGCAAAGAACGGAGTGTGCATCCCACCAAGGCGTACCGCGTCGCGTTCAATCCAATCCCAAATGAATCGCACAACGCGGACAATGCGTCTTCGAAGGTTTTCGGCGTTTTCAGGCTCTCAAGGATTATCCCGTGGATCCTGTCCAAGGCTTCTATGTTCGCCTTTACCAGGGGAAGCGGGTCCTCGGAAGGCTCGCCGTGGGATGGAACGAATACCTTCGCGGGAGTGGCCTGGATCTTCGAAAGGCTTGCGCGGAAAAGCCTATGGTCGAGGACAAATGGCACTTTATGCTTGTCCAGCACTTCCGGGGAAAAGGCCGCGTCGCCCAGGAAGAAGGCTCCGTCCGCGGTGAGCACACCCGTCATGTCCAGGAAATGGCCTGGCAGCGCCACAAAGGAAGCGCCTTCGATTTTTTCATCCCCCAGGATTTTTCGCGTTACCATTGAAGGCTTGGCCTCGAAATGCTTATTTTTCAGTTCCCGGGGGGGGCTGCCACCCCAAAGCATGAGGGCTTCCAGGGCAGGCTCTTCCACAAAGGCCGCTTCGATCCGGGGAGCCCAGATTTCGCACTGCGTCGCGCCTTGGAGATAGGCGTTTCCGCCTATGTGGTCGGCGTTGGAATGAGTGTTGAGGATTACTTTCAGCTTCAGGCCCCTGCCTTGCACAAGGGCCAGGAGCTTCCTTCCCGCTTCCTTGTCGTTGCCTGAATCCACCAGCCAGGCCTCGCCTCCAAACTCCAGCAATCCGACATTGGTCGGACCTGGAATCAATCGGGCGGTCTTGGTGAGTTCGACGAGACTAATGCTTTCCATGAAGGATCCTCGCAGGGGTTGAGTATACCATGGGCTTGGCCGAAATTCATCTCAGGCAGGTATTTCCAGTACTTTTTTGGCATGTGCGCCGCCTGGAGGGCGGGGTTTTCCCGCGCTTCTATAGACACGGCGCCGAAGTACCGCCTCCAGGCATCCCGGATCGCATCTTCCCGCGCTGAGAGGTAAAGGGAAGAATCTTCGATGTGGAATCCCGGCGCGATGGTCCAGCGCGCCCCCGGATCGTGGAGGATGGCGCACCCCCGCCGCGTATCGTGGATGACAAAGGGAGACTGGGGGAATCGGCTGGAAAAATGGTTGCCCAATAGGGGGAGGACATCGCAATCCGTATCCAGTGGAGCGTACCAGGTCCCGCCTGCCAATTCCGAAAAGCGAAGGATCCCTGTGGCGAGATGGGCTTGGTGCCGGGTCCTCAAGCAGGCCTTGGCCACGAGGGCCATGGAGGGATCAGCCCAATCGTCCAAGGCCCGGGGTCCTTCCCGGTAGAGCCGCGCCATGGCGTGGCCCAGGGCCTGGAAACGCATGGGAGCATCGGAGAGAAAGGCATCCCTGCACTCGATCATGGCCTTTTCCCCGGCCTTTGATTCGATCCTTTTCCACACGCGCACCGCTCGGGCTTCGTCGCGCCTTGCCTTAAGCCGGATGGAAAAGAGCCCCGGCGCGCAATCCTTTCCGGATTCCTCGAAGCGGGGAAGGGGATGGTTTTTGCTTAGGATATTGAGGGCGTCTCCCAGGGCGCAGAGAAAGCCGGGGAAGGAGCCGTCGAACACCAGCACAGTCTCGCTTTCCATCAGTCTGCAGTCCAGGGCAAATCAGGCTGTGCCTTCGCAGCCGCCTCATCCCTGCGCCTAAAGGCGGGGTCCAGGAGTTGGTCCCTCAGGAATTCCGGTCGCTCCAGCAATCTTCCGGGGGCGTTTGAGGAATCTGGATCGTTCCGGAAGGCCAGGACCCCGCCCAGGGATATGAACCACTTTGCGCGCCTCATGACCACGCCGAGCCTGGCCAGGGTTTCAAGGGTGAGGCGGCTCGCCCCCCGGGCGGCTACAATCCTTGAGGCCGATTTTGGCCCTATCCCCGGAACCCGCAGTAGCTGGGCATACTCCGCGGTCTTGAGCTCCAGGGGGAAAAGTTGCAGGTTTCGCAAAGCCCAGTTGCTTTTGGGATCTATGTTCTCTTCCAGGAAAGGATGCGCCCCGTCAAGGATCTCGCTGGAGGAAAATCCGTAGAAGCGGAAAAGCCAATCCGCCTGGTAGAGCCTATGCTCCCGGCCGAGGGGGGGCTTTCCAAGGACAGGAAGGCGGGGATCCACGCCCGTGGGCACGTAGGCTGAGTAGTAGACCCTGCGGACATCCAGGGCAAGGTAGAGACGCTCCGCATCGCAGATGGCGCCGTCATCGCAGATGGCGCAGGGAGCTGGGCAGGGCCGGCCTTTGGCTCGAACCCTGCGGCCCTGGCCAGGGTTTTCATAGGCCCCAGGATAGCCTGGGGCTTCTTGTCCGGAGCTATCCTGGAAAGGCTTTCGGCGCTTGGCAGCTCTATGTTGACGGAAACCCTGTCCGCCCACCGGGCCGCCTCCAGCACCAGGGGGTCGCTGGAGCCGGGAATAATCTTGAGATGGATGTAGCCGTTGAATTTTTCCCTCACCCTCAGGGTTCGGGCCACCCAGATCAGGCGCTCCATGGTTTTATCGGGGCAACCCAGGACGCCGGAGGAGAGGAATGCGCCTTCTATGTAGTTCCTCCGGTAGAAATCCATGATGAGTTTGACCAATTCCTCAGGCTCGAAACCTGCGCGCCTGATATCGTTGGACCGGCGGTTGGCGCAATAGGCGCAATCGTAGGCACAGGCGTTGGTGAGAAGGACCTTGAGGAGGGCGACGCAGCGGCCGTCGGCTGACCAGGCGTGGCAGATGCCCCCGATAGCGCCCGAACCTATGCCTGAAGGGGTGTTTGCCCTGGCGCTGCCCGAGGTGGAGCAGGAGGCGTCGTATTTGGCCGCGTCCGCGAGGATGCCGACCTTTGCGGCGGTGTCCATGATATGGAGGAATTATACTATACAAATGTGGAGTAGTCTATCGCCTTCCTGCCCGAATTGCCGTACCGATTGAAATACTCCGAGGATATCATGTCCATGATGCACGCATCGTAGATGGCGTCGCCCACGATCCGGGAANNNTCGCCCACGATCCGGGAATGCCTGCGCACGCCCACGGACTTGAAGCCGAGCCTCTCGTAGAGTCTTTTCGCCCTGCTGTTGTATGCGTACACGCTGAGGTAGACGCTTTCCAAGTTGAGATTGACAAAGGCATGCTCCAGAAGAAGGGTCATCGCCTCCATGCCCATTCCCTTTCCCCTGTCCTTTTCGTCGCAGATCGTGATGGCAAGCATGGCCTCGCGGTTGAGTTGGTCCCGGTCGAGGATCAGGACATAGCCTATCCCCTCGTCGTTTTCCCCGCGGCGGATTATAAAGCATTCGTCATGCTTCATGAGACGCTCGAGCATATCCTTGGTGGTAAGGTCGTTCATGGCATCCCGGCGGGATCGGGCGAAGAGCCGGGCTGTGGGGTCGTTCATTCCCTTGAGAAAAATTTCCGCATCCTGGCTCATGGCGGGGGAAAGATAGACTCTTTCGCCGCTCAAGAAACGAATAGGCTGCATCCTTTCCTCCCCGGCTAGAGTCGCTTTTCAAAGACTATCTGGGTCTTTTTCTTTTCAAAGCCTTCCCTTAGATAGAAGCGGTGGGCTTCGGTCCGGATCGCATTGGCTCGGAGCCTTAGGATCTCAACCCCCTTGCCCCGGGCCCAAGCCTGGGCGCAGTCGATGAGCCTCGCTCCTATCCCAGCGCCCCGCTGGGTGGCGTCCACCACAAGGCCGGAGATTTCCGCGTAGACTGGGGTGTAGAAGTGGTCCGCGATGCCGCAGCTTGTCCATCCTACGACCCGGCCGTCCTTTTCCGCCACGAAGAGGGCTTCCTCGGTTCCAGCTTCGTATTTGCGAATCCTCCGCCCCACTTCTTCGGCTTCGCAGGGATAGCCCAGCTGGCCTGCCAGGTCGGCCAATCCCGGAGCGTCGGACGCCTGCGCCCGACGGATCGAAGTCCTTTCGTTTTGCCTTTCCATAGGGCGAGTATAGACCTCAGGGACAGGGCTGTCCATCAATGGGCTTTTACCGAAGCTCCGAGATAGAGGAGGGATGAGGCGGCAAAGCCGAGCCCCGCGGCAACCCAGACCCAGGGAATCCCGATCAAGCCTACCAAGGCGCCGAATCCTAGGGATCCCAATACTCCTCCCAGCTGGACTAGGAGGGAAACCAGGGACAGGAGGGAGGATCGGCGCTCCTCAGGCGCCTCGGCGTTGAAGGCGGTGTTCTCAGGCACGTTCGCGGCTCCATTGAAGGCGAACATGAGAAGGTAGAAGGCGGCGAAGGGCAGGGGGGCCTTTTGGGCGGCTAGGACAAGGATGAGGGAGCCGCAGATTGCCCGGGTAGCGGCGATGGCCAAGAAGGAGCGGATTTTCCTCCGGGAGGCCAGGGCTTCGAATATCAAGACTCCCGCCAAGGCCGCCAGGTAATAGAGGCCGTTTACTACGCCGAAAACCCAGGATTGGGACTCGGAGCCAAGGATGTCCCTGAGGCGGGGTTGCCAGAGCATTTCGATGGCGCTGAAGGTGAATCCCCAGACGCTAGCGCCGAGGACGAGGGGAGCGAGGATGGGGTTGGAGGGTATGGAGCCCAAGGTCTGTCGCACATAGGGAATAATTTTTGCCCTGGGGCCGCCTGATGCTTTTCTTTCCTTCGCCGTCAGGGCCGTGAAGATTCCCACAGCGATAAGGAGGATGATCTGAGCCACCAGGTTTCCGTCGTAGCGGTTCGCGCCGGGGAATCGCGCATCCCACACCATGGGCAGAAGTCCGCCCAGGAAGGCGCCCAAGGCAAGCCCTATGGTATCGCCTGAGCTCATGACGCTCATGAGACGGTGCAGGCTGTCCCTCCCCCGGGCTTCGATATATTCGTCGATATATGTAGCTTCTATCGATCCGGAGGAAAAGGCCCGGGAAACTCCGTACAAGGAGAAGGCCAGGGCGATGGGCCAGAATCCATAGGCGGCCAGGAGGCCGAACCGCGCCAGGAGGGAAAAGCCCACGGAGAGAAGGTAGACGCGCTTCCTGCCCACAAGGTCGGAAAGGATGCCCGAGGGAAATTCCAGAAGGACGGTGACCAAGGAGAAGGTGGCCGTCAGGGCGCCCAGGCGTGCAAGGGGCACTCCCTTGGACAGGATCGTGAGGCTAAAGACCGAGGTCATCAAGCCTACCGTCATCCAATGTAGGAGGCGGTTGACAAAGGGATAGATGAGAATCCTTGAGTCGCGGAAGGCCATGGGATTCAGACTAGGTCTTCTGGCCGTTCATACTTGTGGTAGTCCAGGCGGGGTGGGGAAAAGACTTCCACCGCAACCGTGTCCTCCAATATCTCGGCCTTATGGAGAAGGTCCTTCGGAATGCTCCAGGAATCGCCCGGGCCTACCTCCCGCGCCACAGGCCCGGAATAAAGGCGCATCCTTCCTTTCAACAGATATCCGGTCTGTTCATTGGGGTGGCGGTGCTCCGGAAGGAGTGCCCCTTTCTTGAGCCTGAACTCCACCATGGTGGTATGGTCCCCGTGGCAGAGGGTCTTTATGGAGATTCCCGGCAAGAGTTCCGCAAATCCTTGATCAGAAGCTTTTCCGTACATCCTAGGCTCCTCCAAGTAAAATTTCCAGGGCCGCGTCGGCTTCCATGTTCGCCACTATGGAAACCCGGGGGGCGACAGGGGGAAGGCTTTCGGATACTTCCTGACGAAAATCTCCGCAGATGACGAGATTTCCATGCTTGAGCATTTTCAAGCCGTTGAAATCCCCGATCCCCGCCAGTCCGGAGGCGGCAACAAGCCAGCGTTTGGGCCAGAGGGCCAGGGCAGACTCCAGGAGCATCGCCTTGGCCTGGGCATCGTCCAAGGCCTCAATTAGAAGGTCGCAGCCTGAGAAAACTTCGGCTATATTGTCCGGCGCAAGGCGCAGGATCCGGGCGTCCACTTGTATCCCAGGGTCGATGCGGCGAATGTTGTCCGCCAATGCCTTGACCTTGGGAAGCCCGATTTGGTCCAGAAAGTAGGCTTGTCGGTCGAGGTTAGGCGCCGCCACAGAATCGAAGTCGACAATCACCAGGGAACCCACACCCGCCCTGGCCAGAGAAACGGCGCAATTGGAGCCCAGCCCTCCCGCCCCGGCTATTCCTACCCGCTTTTGGCGCAATACGGATCGATACTTCTCCCTTTCCATGCCCAGAGACTACTCGGCCTAGGTCTCCAAGGCAAGCCATGGAATCGATCTGTACAACCTTCAAACCCTAGACTACAGTGGCTCCATGGATGACCTCACTATCGCATTCATGACGATTTTCACTGGCATCGTGTGCACCATCCTCCTCATGATCAACACCAGAACCAATGTGGGGAAGCGGTCGCCCCTGCTGTGGTCCTGGGGCGCGGCGATCTACACACTGGGCATAACCCTCCTGGTGGTTCAGCCTTCCGTTCCTGCTTTAGTGGGCATCATGGCATCGAATCTCTCCGTCGTGGCCGGGACCATACTGATCTGCCTCGGCTCCTTCGATTTCTGGGGCGAGAACCTCAGGGTCAAGTTCCATGTAGTTCTATTCGTCCTATTCTCCATCCTGGTCGCCATATTTACCTTCCTCGCGCCCTCGGTCCTCGCACGGATAGTCATCATTTCATTCCTTGGATCTTTTTTTTGCGCCGAGATCGCATGTACGATGTTTCGCAACGCCAAGAGACTGAATCCTGTAATATCTTATTTCATCGGATGCATTTTCACCCTTCTTTCGGTTTTTTTCGTGGGCCGCGGCATCTGGTCCCTGGCGACGGGAGCGCAGGTGCTTTTCGCCAATCGATTCGTTTCCAACGCCATGTTCATAATCCTGGGCTTCTCCATGATGGGCTGGTCCTTGGGCTACATAATGCTCCAGAACCTAAAGCTTCAGAAGAACCTTTCCGATCTCAACGAAGAGTTGGAGGCAAGGGTCAGGGCCAGGACGGCGGAACTCGAATCCTCCAACCGGGAGCTGGAGTCCTTCGCCTACGCCATTTCCCACGATCTGCGCACTCCCCTGCGCGCCATTGAGGGCTTCGGGACCCTGCTCAAGGCAAAGGCGGAGGAATGCATGGACAAGGATGGGCTGCATTTCGCCGATCGGATCTGCCAGGGAGCCCGGCGCATGGACCAGCTCATCGACAAGCTCCTTGAGCTGTCCAGGGTGGGGAGGTCGCATCTTAGGTTGGAGGAGTTCGACCTCAGCGTCCTGGCGGAAGAAATCGCCGCCCGCTTCAAGGAGGAGTTCCCCGGTCGCGCCATCGGCTTTTCCATCCAAAAGAAGTTGCGCACCAAGGCTGACCGGGCCTATGTTTCCATGCTCCTTTCAAACCTTGTGGACAACGCCGTCAAGTTCACCCAAGGCAAAGATGAAGTTCTCATAGAAATCGGATCGGAAAGGGCGCCGGGGGAGGAAAAGACGGTCTATTTCGTCAAGGACAATGGGGTAGGCTTCGACATGGGCTACGCGGAAAAGCTTTTTTCTCCCTTCCAGCACCTCCACTCTCCGGATGAATACCCCGGCCTGGGCGTGGGCTTGGTGACCTCGGCGCGCATCGTAGACAAGCACGGCGGCAAAATCTGGGCCAAGGCCGAACCCGGTCAGGGGGCCTGCTTTTATTTTACCCTGGGGGCTTCTTAGGGAAACTGGTCGCTGTACGCTCGGGCCGACTCGTGGAGCCGCTCCCGCATTCCCTCGTCCAGGGAATCTATCCAAGTCCGGATCGAAGCGAAGGTGACCCGTCCCCTGCCTTCTCGGATCCGAAGCGCTTCGAAATCCGCATCCAATATGAGGAAGGAAGGCTCCTTAGCAGCTGAATCCCAGAATTTCCATAGTGGAAGGATTTCCCCGGCCGAACTTGAGGGCTCACCCTTTTCCATAAAACTGAGCATATAGAGCCCGATAGCCCGCTTTAGGGCCTTGCGGCCGGGTTCGTTTTTCGAGGTGAATACGGGCAAAGGAAGGAGGTTTCCGAAGAGCGAGTCGTTTTGAAGAAAGAAAGGGATGTCCACCCCATGGGCGGCGCCGAGCAAAAGCCCAGCATTCCCGCCAAGCACGCTCTTGCCGTTTCCATCCGGGGCGCCCCAATCGAAACGATAGAGGTAGACCTTCCTGGCCCCATCTCCCGAAACGATCGCGTCGGCGACGGAATCCGCCCCCGAGGCCTTCCAGGCGGCGCTGGCGACTTCCGCGCCTATCTGGTAGAAAGGATCCTTGGGATTTTGCCTGCCAAAGATCTGGAACACCTTGGTCTCTTCCTTATTCGTGCCGAGGATCAGGGGAACATCCACAACCTTTCGGGGATCGGAAAAGGCCAAAAAGCCCTCTGAGGGCAGCACCGTTCCGTCCCAGATGGGATAGGGGAAGGGTGACATGCCCGCGACTCCTCTTCCCACCTGGGAGAGAATTTCCTTACCACTGAAGCTCCTGATCCATGGGGCGAAATCTTCTCCTTGAGGAGGGGCGGCGAGCCCATCTTTCCTGGCCAGCTTGTCCGCTAATCCTTGGGCGAAATGTTTCGCCTTGGGGAGAGTTGCGTCCGTCCTGTATGGGCTCTGGGCCACGGCTCGGTGAAAGAGACCCCGGGCGTCCGGGGCGAGCATAAGGGTGAGCACATTGAAGGCTCCCGCGGATTCTCCAGCGATAGTTACATTGCGGGGATTTCCGCCAAAGGCGGTGATATTATCCTGTATCCATTCGAGGGCGGCGATCAGATCCAGGGTGCCATAGTTGCCAGAATCGTCACGAGGATTCCCGGAGGCCAAATCGGGATGACGGAACCAGCCCAATACTCCGAGGCGATAATTGAGGGAAACAAAGACCGACCCAATCTTGGAAGCGAAATTGTACCCTAGGTAATCCGTAGTCTGGCTGGCCGACCCGATGGAATTGCCCCCGCCATGGATCCATACATAGACAGGAAGGTCAGGCCTCGCATCTGCGGGGCGCCAAATGTTGAGGTAAAGGCTGTCCTCGCTTCCCGAGGTCCAATTGCCCAGGGGCAGTTTTTGCAGGGAGGAGTCCGAGAATTTGTCCCCATGCAGCACATTGTCCCAGGAAAGGGGCGGCTGGGGGGCCTTCCACCGCAATGCCCCTACGGGGGCCTGGGCGTATGGCAAGCCCCTCCAGGCATAGGTTCCCGCCCGATCCGTTTCACCCTGGACAATACCGTATTTTGTATTGACAAGGCTCCGACCCATCCACGGCGAGAGGCTCTTCTTGAATTCCTGGGTCCCTGCTATGCCCGGAGCCAGGGCGAAAAAGGCGCTTATAATTAAAAGCGATTTAAGAAAGCCTGGATATCTTGAATGTTCGTTCATGGAAGATAATATACTCCATTGCCCGGGCAATAGCCAAAGCGCGGGAAAACATTCTTGACGGCCTGGGCTTCCTAAACTAGACTGGCCAATCATCGATTTATATCCCTTGAATTTGATACAGGAGGCTGTCGCATGAAAAAGCTCGCAATGCTTGTGCTCGTCCTAGCAATAGTCCTGGGCGTCGGAGCTCAGAACAAGGCCGGATGGCCGGAACAATTGAAATTTATGGCCGGCCCCCCGGGCGGAAACTGGTTCGCCCTGGGAACCGCGCTTTCGGAACTCTGGAGCAAGAACGTCCTGCAGACTACTTCTTCCACCGGCGGCGGCGTGGCCAACATCCTCAACACAGACCTCAAGAAGGGAGATTTCGGATTTTCCGTTGTATCCCTGGTGGGCGCTGCCCTCGCTGCGGAAGAGGATTTCGCCAACAAGGACATCAAGAACGTCGTGGTCATGGCCAACCTCTACACCCAGTATACCTACTACATCGTCCGCAAGGATTTCGCGGACAAGCACGGGATCAAGAGCTTCGACGACCTGGTCAACAAGAACGTCCCCGTCCGCTTCGCCACCCTCAAGCCGGGAACTGCCTCGGAATTCGTGATCAAGGCCATGTTCAAGAAGGGCTACGGCACGGATTACGAAAAGCTCAAGAAGAAGGGCTGGACCTTCGAGTTCACCTCCTATGAGAACGGCGCTGATCTCATGGCCGACAACCACCTGGATCTTTTCGCCTTCTCGGTGGGCAAGGTGGCCAGCATAGTCATGAACATCGAGAGCTCCACCCCAATTTATATTCTGCCCTTGGGCCAACAGGCCCTGGACGCACTGGCCAAAGCCTACGGAACCACCACCTTCACCATCGAGCCTGGCTTCTACAAGAGCGTGAAGGAACCGGTGAAGACCATCGGCGACTACAACTGCATCGTGGTTCGCAAGGATCTTCCGGACAGCCTGGTATTTGAGCTCAACAAAGCTATGTGGGCCAACAAGGCTTCTATTGTCGCGGCGGTCAAGGATTTTGGCGAACTCACCATCAAGGATGCGCTTCCCGCCAATCTACCCGCCCACCCTGGATCGGTACAGTTCTGGAAACAAGCCAAGTAACCTCGTCTTTGCCTATCCCCCGTAATATTCTGGCCGGCGCCTGCCGGCCAGATTCTATGATTCTGTATCCTTTCCAATCCGGAGACTTCAGATGCGCAAGCTGGACGGTTTCGCCAAAAAAGCGGTGTATGTCTACATTACCCTGATAGGGGTTTTTCATATCTATACCTCGGTGTTCGGCAACTTCGAGGCTTATCTCCAAAGATCCCTCCACCTCACCATGATATTGCCTCTGGCCTTCCTGTTATGGCCAGCCTGGAGAAAAGGCCCTTCAAACAGAATCCCATGGTACGATATGGGGCTCGCAGCGCTCTGCTTTGTTCCCGGAGTTTATATAGTAAAGAATTACTGGGCTATCACCACCCGGATCGTACAGGTCGACGCGCTGACCAGTGTCCAGGTCGTACTGGGCATCCTCCTAGTGGTCTTACTGCTGGAGGCGGCGCGCCGCGTGGTGGGGCTTCCCATCACGATAATTGGCCTGGTAGCCATCCTCTACATGCTCTTCGGCCAGCATATAAAAGGGCTGTTCCAAGGTATCTCCTTCACCCTGGCTGAGGTGATAGAGCAATCCTTCCTCACCGATGAGGGTATTTTCTCCTCGCCCTTGGGCGTATCCGCCACCTTTGTCATGGTTTTCCTCATCTTTGGTGGCTTCCTTGAAAAGACCGGAGTAGGCGAATATTTCATGAACATCGCCCAGGCCTTTACGGGAACCCAGCCTGGAGGGCCCGCCCTCATAGCGGTCACTTCCTCATGCCTTTTCGGCTCCATCTCCGGATCCGCGGTGGCCAATGTATATGGCACGGGAACCTTCACCATCCCATTGATGAAAAAGATCGGGTATCCGGCGTATTTTGCGGGAGCCGTGGAGGCGGTGGCGTCCACGGGAGGGCAGATTATGCCCCCCGTCATGGGTGCGGGAGCCTTCCTTATGGCCTCCTTCCTCGGCCTTCCCTACAAGACGATAATGATCGCAGCCTTGCTGCCCGCCTTGATGTACTATGGCGCTGTTTTCCTCATGGTGCGCCTGGCAGCCCATAAAAACAACCTGAAGGGAATGGCGGCGGAAGACCTGCCGGCAAAGGGCGACGTGGTGAAGAAAATGTACATGCTCACCCCTCTGGTCGGCGTGGTGTACTTCCTTCTTTCCGGCGCGACGCCCATGAAGGCGGCTATCCTGGGCGTGCTTCTGGCATGGGTAACCGCTTTTTTCAATCCTAAGACCAAAGATGCCAAGAAGTGCAGGATTTCCTACATAATTGGAACGGGGGCGATCGTCGCCTTTCTAGCTTCCTTCATCTTGCCTGGCGCCGGCGAGGCAATGGTTCGAAGCAAATGGGCTCTTTTCCCCTTCCTCGGCATATTCCTAGCCGCTACGCACTTCAACGCCGGAATGGGAATAAAGGATGTCTTTGACGCGATTCACCAGGGAGCCAAGGACATTCCCCTCATCGCCATTGCCTGCGCCACGGCAGGAATTGTCCTGGGGGCAGTTGCGCTTACTGGCGTCGGCGGAAAGCTGGTCGGGTTTGTCCTGTCCTTCGCAAAGGATGCCCCGCCCCTTGGACTGCTCCTCATCATGCTCATTTCGATTTTCTTGGGCATGGGGTTGCCAACCACTGGCGCCTATATTTTAGGAGCAGCCTTGGGAGCGCCTATCCTTGTCAGGATGGGGTTCTCGCCCTTGGCATCCCATATGTTCGTGTTTTATTACGCGGTAATATCAAACATTACTCCACCTGTGGCCCTGGCGGCCTTCGCCGCCGCATCGATTTCCGGAGCCAATCCCAACAAGATCGGATTCCAGGCCATGAAGCTTGGATTCCTGGCCTTCATAGTCCCCTTTGCCTTCTGCTACGATCCAGGCCTCCTCATGCAAGGCAGCCTAGGCGCTAACCTCTGGGCTGTTGTTTCGGGCATTGTGGCGATTTTTTCCTTCGGCTACTTCTGGATGGGCTATATCACCCGGCATATTCCATGGTGGATCCGAGGGCTTCTCCTTTGCGCGGGGGCGGTCACCCTGTCTCCCAATAAATTCCTTGTACTCGGGAGCCTTGTGGTTCTGGCTGGTTGTTACGCGTATTCCAAGCTTGTTCCCGCCAAGACGGCGGGGGCTTAGTGGCCATGGAGCGCTGCCCTTGGTGCGGAACCGATCCTCTCTATGTCCGCTACCACGACGAAGAGTGGGGAAGCCCCGTCCACGACGATAGGCGCCACTTTGAATTCCTCCTCTTGGAAACCCAGCAGGCCGGCCTCTCCTGGATCACCATCCTGCGAAAGCGCCAGGCCTACAGGGAAGCCTTCTCGGAGTTCGATCCCGAAAAGGTGGCTTGCTACGGCGAAGCCGAAGTCCTTGCCCTTCTCCAGAATCCAGGGATCATCCGGAACCGGCGCAAAATCGAGGCGACCATCAAGAACGCCCGGGCTTTTTTAGCGATCCAAAAGGAATTTGGCAGCTTCGACTCTTGGATCTGGGGATTTGTGGATGGTGTGCCGCTGAAGAACCGATGGACAGGGATGAGGCAAATCCCCATCACCACGGAGCTATCGGACCTGGTGAGCGCCCAGCTGAAGAAACGGGGTTTTTCCTTTGTTGGATCCACCACCATCTATGCCCATCTCCAGGCTATCGGAGTGGTGGACGACCACCTTTTAAGTTGTTTCAGGAGATCCCACACTGAAGGCGGACACTAAGATGGCATACCGCCCACTTGCACGGCTCTATGGCAACCTCGTCGACTCCTTAAGCTTTTCAGCGCCCTTGAGGAAGATGCGCCGAGAGCTGAACGCCAAGATAGACGCCCCTGCCTCCATTTCGGCCATCCCGGAGTCCCACCCCCTGGGGGTCAACCGCTGGTTCAAAAAGCGCAGGATGAGCATCGCCGAATCCTACATCACCGTGGTGACGGAATTGGAGTCCAAATATTCCCAGTCACGAATCGAAGCCTTGAAGGCCTTGGCGGCAGTGGCTCTGAACTCAAAAAGCCTCTCCATGCCGCTCAACACAGCCCGGGTCCAGCTGGCCCTCATCAAAGAGGCGGTCAAGCATAGGCAGGACAAGAGGCGCCAGCTGGAGATGCTGGCCGATTTTTCCCTCTCCACCGCTGCTCAAAAGCAGACAATATCCCGGCTTTGCGATGAACTGAACCTGGTCGAACTCCCCGAGGCCGGCTTAAGGCTCTGCGATTTCGACTACGGCTGGGACTCCCATGTCCACGACTCCACCACCTACGGCAGGAAAAACCCCACCCAACTGGTCATCGATGCCTTCATCAAGGGCATTTCCCGACTCACCATCGCCTACGGTTCCGTCATGGACCGGGAGAAGATGGGAGAAGCGATTGAAGCGGGAAGGCTTCTAGGTGTGGGAGTGCGGATTGCATTGGAGTTCAGCGCGCACTTCGATGGGCGGAGGTTCCATTACCTCGCCACTTTGCCGGATTTTCCCACCTCCGCGGCGCTGGAAACGTATATTTCCAGCCAAGAGAATAGATTGGGGGATTTTTTCCGGGGACTGGAGCAAAACAGGGAATTCCGAACCCAGTCCATCGACGCCCTCATCCGCGATTTCAACGCAGCCCACCTACCCCGGTTGAACGAAGGCTTTCCCAACCAGCCCATGTACCGCCTGGAAGCCCTCGACTTCGAAGGCCTGGCCAAGGCCTTCCCCACCTTGAGCGTCAACCGCTCCCACTTGGCCGAATATCTCCACGCCCGCTATATTTCAACCCTAAGAAACCGCCAACGGCTTCTCAAGATCCTGCGGACCGAGGCGCGATGC
Organism: Spirochaetota bacterium; assembly: GCA_008080685.1. GTDB lineage: Bacteria > Spirochaetota > Spirochaetia > Treponematales > Rectinemataceae > VKGY01. Next base: position 470 of record VKGY01000017.1, on the reverse strand, counting down.
CTCAAGGCGGAAGGAAACCTGGATGAAGGCGCCTGCGCCGCCATGGAGAAGAAGTACGGGGCGCTGAAACGAGAACTCAAGGCGGTAACGCCGGAGCTGCTCTTGAACCGGTACTTCTCTGGACATGAAATCCAAGATTACAAAACCGTTTTTGGAAACTTGGAGGATGTGGCCGGCGCCTTGAAGGCTGCAGGTTGCGATCTCACCCTCATCTGCCCCTTGGAACATGGCCTTGAGCCAGCCTTGCGGCTTCTGGACTCCCTGAAAGGCATCGTGGACAAGGTGGAAGTCTACAACACCCAAGACGCGATCCAGCGGGACCTGAAGGAAACCTTGGCCTTCGCCCACCACCTGAACAGTATGAAGGGGGTTTTCATACCTGTCTGCGGAAGCGACGCCATGGGAAGGAACCCGAAAATCCCAGGCATGGGGTTTATATACGAAACCACAATCGCTGGATCCCGCCGGAA
>VKGY01000200.1 GCA_008080685.1 Spirochaetota bacterium | reverse complement strand
CCGTGACCTTGGTGATTTTCTGATAGGGCAGGAGCTTTTGGTTCACCTCCTCCACAATCTCCTTCAGCGCGGCCTCGGCCTTCCTCCAAGCTTCCTCGGAGTCAGCTCCGCCCATGGCCTTGATCCACTCTGGATCGGGGTGGACAAGGGCTTCGATGAGCTCCGCGCTCCGCTCCGCATCCTCGTAATAGCCCTTCACCATGATTTGGTCGATCTTGTCATAGAGCTGGAAGCGGTTTTCGATTTCCTCGGGGTAGACGTTCTTGCCCCCTTCGGTGACGATGAGGTTCTTGGCTCTTCCCGTCAGGTAGAGGTAGTTCTCCTCGTCCAGGTATCCCAGATCTCCTGTCTTGAACCATCCGTCATCGGTAAAGACCTCGGCGGTTTCCTCGGGCATCTTGTAGTAGCCCATCATGACCATTGGACCCTTGACGGCTATTTCTCCTATCCCTTCTTCGTTGGGCTCAAGGATCTTCATCTCTGCCTTGGGGATCAGCTTGCCCACTGAGGTGACCTTGTACCGCTCCACAGGATTGAGGGTCAGGATGGGCGAGGTCTCGGTGAGGCCGTAGCCTTGGACAAAATCGATTCCCAACTCGTTGTACTTCTTGAAGACCGAAGGCGCCAGAGGACCGCCGCCTGAGATGCAGATCCGGATGGTGGAAAGGCTCGCCTTGTCCAGGACAGAATGAAAGATCTTCTTGCCCGGATTGACGCCGAAGGCCTTCTTTACGAAGCCTGAGACGCCCATGAGGCCCGTGATGAGCCCGAAGGCCGCCGGGCCTTTTTCCTTGACCCCTTTCAGGATTCCGTTCAGAAGCTTGTTGAAGAGCAAGGGAACACCCAGGAACATGGTAACCTTGGCATCCTTCAGATCCTTGAGGATCTGCTTGACCACCATTTTCTTGCCGAAGACTATCTCGGCGCCCACGGAGATGGCCTCTATGAAGACCGCCAGCATGGTATAGGAATGGTGGATGGGAAGGAGGGCGTAGAACACGTCGGTGTGGTAGACATGGAGGTTCGCCTGGGCCAGGAAGCAGTCCGAGACGAGGTTCCTGTGGGAGAGCATGACCCCCTTGGGCGTGCCCGTGGTGCCGGAGGTATAGAGGATGGCGGCCAGGTCCTCTGAGGCCGCGGTCTTGAAAGGTTCGCTGTCTGCCGCGCCGCCGGCCTTTGGGGGAGCCAGGTCGTAGATGTAGGACTCGCCCCCCTGGTAGAGGCTTGAGATATGCTTTACCCCTGGGCAGGCGGCCTTGAGATCCTGGTGTTTTTCTTCGTCCACGAAGAGGAAGGCCGAGTCGCTGGCTGAGATGAGGTTGACGGTTTCGGCGTTGGTGAGCTGGTAGTCAATGGGAACCACCGCGAAGCCCGCCTCCAATATGGACAGATAGGCCACGGCCCACTCAGGCGAATTCTTCCCCGTCAGGGCTATCTTGGCCGCAGGTCCCAGGGACAGGCTCCTGAGATAGGCGGCAACCTTGTCCACTTTTTCTTTAGCCTCCCGATAGCTCAGGCTCTGCCGCTCCGGGGAATAGACGGTAAAGCATGCCCTGTCGGGATGGCGCAGGGCTGTTATGCCGAACAGCTGGGGCAGGGTGGGCCATTCGCCCTTGAAATGGGTTTCGCGGTATTCGTCCAGGAAGGTCCAGGGATTTGCGTCTTTCATAGCTATCCATTATGGAATATCCGGCTTCGGATTGGTAGTGGGGCGTCTTGGTCCCCAGGGGTCCGGCAAGGAGATCCCCTTCCCTCGGGCAGGCCTTTTCGATATGCTGACCTGAACATATCCATAAACCAGCGCGGAGGGTTTCATGAAGGCGATCGAATTGGCGAAAGCCTACGATCCTGCGAGTTTCGAAGACTCGATCTATGCCATGTGGAAAAACGAAGGGCATTTCATGCCAAAGGCCGAAAAGGGCAAGAAGCCCTTCACGGTCGTGATTCCCCCTCCCAATGTAACCGGTGTACTCCATATGGGACACGCCCTGAACAACAACCTCCAAGACATCCAAGTCCGCTACAGGCGCATGAAGGGCAACCCCACCCTCTGGGTCCCCGGCACAGACCACGCGGGCATAGCCACCCAGAACGTGGTGGAGAAAAAGCTTCGCAAGGAAGGCCGGGACCGAAGGGAAATGGGCCGCGAAGCCTTCGTCGAGGAAACTTGGAAAGTCGCGAAGGAACACCGCGCATTCATAGACAACCAACTGGCCAAGATCGGGGCCTCCGTGGACTGGTCCAGGGAGCGCTTCACCCTGGACGAGGGGCTGTCCAAGGCCGTGCGGGAGGTCTTTGTCACCTTGTACGAGCGCAACCTGGTCTACAAGGGCGAGTACCTGGTCAACTGGTGCACCTCCTGCGGGACGGCCCTCTCTGACGACGAGCGAGGTGGAGCACGAGGACGAGGCGGGCTCCATGTGGCGCATTTGGTACGAATTCGCCGAAGGCCCCTGCCCCGATTGTCCATCGGGAAGGATCGAGATCGCAACCACCCGGCCGGAAACCCTCTTGGGCGACACAGCCGTGGCCTTCCATCCGGAGGATGAGCGCTACAAGGCCCTGGAGGGAAAGCTTCTGAAGCTGCCCCTTACGGACCGCCTCATTCCCATCATCGCCGACACCTACGTGGACCGCGCCTTTGGCACGGGCCTCGTGAAAATCACCCCCGGCCACGACCCCAACGACTTCGAAGTGGGCAACCGCCACGGCCTGGAGCGGGTCAACATCCTCAATCCCGACGGCACCCTCTCCGCCCAGGTTCCTGCGAAGTACCTGGGGATGAAGACCTTGGACGCCAGAAAGGCCGTTCTTGCGGATTTGGAGGCCCTGGGGCTCCTTAAGTCCGAGGAAAAGCTCTCCCATGCCGTGGGCCACTGCTACCGCTGCCACACCTCAATCGAGCCCTATCTCTCCGCCCAGTGGTTCGTGCGCATGAAGCCCCTCGCCCAGAAGGCCTTGAAGGCCTGGCAGGACGGGGATGTGGCCTTCTTTCCCAAGAAATGGGAAAACACCTACAGGCATTGGCTGGACAACATCAGAGACTGGTGCATTTCCCGCCAGCTCTGGTGGGGCCACAGGATCCCGGTCTTCTATTGCAGACACTGCGGCGCCGTTTTGGTGGAGCGGGAAGACCCCACCATCTGCGTAAAATGCGGCTCTTCGGACATCTATCAGGACGAAGATGTCCTGGATACCTGGTTCTCCTCCTGGCTCTGGCCCTTCAGCACCTTAGGCTGGCCCAAGGATACGGCGGACCTGCGCACATTCTATCCCACCAGCGCCCTGGTCACCGCCTATGACATCATCTTCTTCTGGGTAGCCAGGATGATCATGGCGGGCATGGAGTTCACGGAAAAGAGCCCCTTCGACGAGGTCTACATCCACGGCCTCATCAGGGACAAGCAAGGCCGCAAGATGTCCAAGAGCCTGGGGAACGGCATCGATCCCCTGGAGATCGTGAAGGAATACGGGGCGGACGCCCTGAAATTCACCCTGGCCTACAACTGCGCCGGCGGCCAGGACATACTCCTGGACAGGGAATCCTTCAAGATGGGCTCCAAGTTCGCCAACAAGGTCTGGAACGCCTCGCGCTATATCCTCATGAACCTCGAGGGAAGGGAATTCCTCTCCCCCGACGCCGTCGCATACAAGGACATTGACCTCTGGATCATGTCCCGCCTGCGCCAGGCCGCGGGCCTCACCGCCCAAGCCCTGGAATCATGGAGATTCAACGACGCCGCCCAGACCGTCTACGCCTACTTCTGGGACGATTTCTGCGATTGGTATATCGAGGCTACCAAGCTTTCCACCAAATCCGAGGACGAGGGAGAAAAAAACCGGGCCACCACGGTCCTCCTCATGGTCTTGGAGGAGTCATTGCGCCTCCTTCACCCCTTCCTGCCTTTTGTCACCGAGGAAATATACCAGATGCTGCCCAACAAGATAGGCCGGCTCATCTCGGGCGCCTGGCCAACACCCAAGCCACCTTTCGCCGATACTTTGGCCTTGGAGATTAATTTCTCGGTGCTCAAGGATTTGGTCGGCATGGCCAGGACACTTCGGTCCGAGTTCCAGATAAGCCCTGAGATAAAAATGCCCCTGGAAATCCGCATTGATTCGGCGTGCGCTGCCGGAGACTTTCTTAAGACTCAAGGTCCCCTAGTCGGACTGCTGGTGGGAGGCCCTCTGCCCCAATTCCTCGAGGGAGAAGCCAAGAAGCCGGTCGGATCGGTCGCCCTGGTAGGAAACGGTTTTGAAATTTTCTGCCATGTGGCGGGACTGGTGGATATGGCGAAGCTACGTGGGAATTTCCGCAAGGACATGGAACGCGAGGCTGCTTTTGCCTCCCGACTGGAGGCCAAGCTGGCCAATTCCGCCTTTGTGGGATCGGCGCCCGCGGAAATTGTCCAGAAAG
>VKGY01000016.1 GCA_008080685.1 Spirochaetota bacterium | reverse complement strand
TCGACATGGATAAATTGGGGGTTGATATCCTGGTGACCGCGCCCCAAAAGGGTTGGAGCGGCCCGCCTTGTTGCGCCATGGTGGTTTTAAGCGCTCTGGCGAGGAAGCGCATAGAGGCCACGGCCAGTTCGAGCTTTTCCTGCGACCTAAAGAAATGGCTGGAAATCATGGAAATTTACGAAAAAGGCGCCCACGCATACCATGCCACGCCGCCCACGGATTCCTTGGTCGCGTTGATGAAGGTGATGCAGGAGATGGAGGTCTTCGGCTTTGAGAAGGCCCGGGCAGCTCAGGCGGAACTTGGCCGCCGCGCCAGGCTTCTCCTTGGTGCAAAGGGATTCAAGAGCGTCGCTGCCCCGGGTTTCGAGGCTCCCGGGGTCGTGGTCTGCTACACCTCAGACCCGGAGATCCAATCGGGGAAAAAATTTAAGGACCTGGGCGTCCAGATCGCCTCGGGAGTGCCGCTCAAGATAGACGAGCCTGCGGACTACCGTAGCTTCAGGCTCGGGCTCTTCGGCCTTGACAAGCTCAAGGACGTGGATGGTACCCTCGCCCGGCTTTCCAGGATCCTGGATCGCCTCTGACAGGAAGTCAAATCTTGGGGTCAGACCCCAAGATTTGACTTTATTTTTTGGTTGGCAATCTCAGCAAATGGGCGGTTACACCCGCGCCAATGACAGGAAGAAGCCACTTACGCCAGGCTACGCCCCAGGGAACAAGAAAAAAGGATACCCCCAAGCCAAACCATAAAAAGGAAATGGTCCAGATCTTGGCTCCCTTGCTCATCCCCTCGCCGGACCAGTAGCGTCGGAGGTATTCGCCAAATATCCTGTTGCCCACGAGCCACGCGTATAGCTTAGGGGAACTGCGGATGAAACATGCGGCGGCGAGAAGCAGAAAGGGCGTGGTGGGAAGCACGGGAAGGAATATTCCCGCCACTCCCAACCCTACAAAGACTAGGCCGAAGCACGCAAGCAGGACACTTCTCATGCCGTCAAAAACCCTAGCCTAGAGCGAAAGGCCCAAAGCCTTGGCCACTCCCGCGCCGTATCGTGGATCCGCCTTGGCGCAATGTAGTATATGCCTTCGCTTTATCACTTCCGGCGCATCGCCCATCGCTCGGGCGGTGTTGCCAAAAAGTGATTCCTTCTGCGCTTCACTCATCATCCTGAACAAGTCCCCTGCTTGGCTAAAATAATCCTCATCGTCCTTCCTATGGTCCCAGAAATCCGCTGCGCCCTCTATCGCCAAGGGCGGTTCCGCGGCGGACTTCTGTTCCTGCCACTCCCCATAGCTGTTTGGTTCATAACCCAGGGTTGCCCCGTAATTGCCGTCCACCCTCATCTGCCCGTCGCGATGATAGGCATGGTATGGGCATCGGGGAGCGTTGACCGGAATCTGGTGATGGTTTACCCCAAGGCGGTACCGTTGCGCGTCTCCATAGGAAAAGAGCCTTCCCTGAAGCATCTTGTCCGGCGAAAGGCCTAGGCCGGGAACGATGGCACCAGGATTGAAGGCCGATTGCTCCACATCAGCGAAATAGTTTTCTGGGTTTCTGTTGAGTTCCAGAACCCCGACTTCATGAAGGGGGTATTTGCCATGAGGCCACACCTTCGTAAGGTCGAAGGGATTGAAGGGGAAGTTTGCCGCTTCTTTCTCCGGCACTACCTGGATGCTCATGATCCAGCGAGGGAATTCTCCCCTCTCTATGGCGTCGAAGAGATCCCTTTGATGGCTTTCCCTGCACTTGCCTATTAAAACCTCGGCCTCCGCGTCCGTGAGATTCTTTATGCCTTGCTGAGTCTTGAGGTGGTACTTAACCCAGAACCTCTCATCCCCTGCGTTGATCATACTAAAGGTGTGGCTGCCATAGCCGTTCATATGCCTGTAGGAGGCGGGTATGCCCCGGTCGCTCATGGTGATCGTGATCTGATGGAGTGCTTCGGGAAGATTGGTCCAAAAGTCCCAGTTGTTTGTGGCGCTCCGCAAATTGGTCTTAGGATCGCGTTTCACCGCATGGTTGAGGTCTGGGAACTTCTTAGGATCTTTGAGGAAGAAGACCGGCGTATTATTTCCCACCAAGTCCCAATTCCCTTCTTCGGTGTAGAACTTGATGGCGAATCCGCGGATATCCCGTTCCGCATCCGCCGCACCTCTCTCTCCGGCGACGGTGGAAAAACGTACGAACACATCGGTTTTTTTGCCGACCTTAGAGAAGAGTTTTGCCTTGGTGTATGAGGTAATGTCCTTGGTCACTGTGAAATTCCCAAAGGCTCCAGAACCCTTGGCGTGCATCCTCCTCTCCGGAATGACTTCGCGATCGAAATGAGCCAGCTTTTCCAGGAACCATAGATCCTGGAGAAGGGCCGGTCCCCTAGGTCCGGCAGTCATGATGTTCTGGTTGTCCGCCACCGGAGCTCCCGCCGCAGTTGTCAATCTCTTCTTCTCATCCATACGCTTCTCCTTTTCGCTTCGCGCTCTACCTATTTTTAGGCGCCCTCAAGGGCAGCCTTGGCAAGACAAAGTTTGCATTCACCACGGACTTCCACATTCACTCCTTGCACCGCGCCTAGGAGTTCAGCCTGGGTTGGGATCTCAAGGCTGTCCAGGCAAGAATCATAAAAATCCTGGATGGAGCCACAACGAAGGCATACGAAATGATGGTGGGCCTTGGTATTGGGATCGAAGCGGGTCCCGCCCTTTCCCGCGCCTATGAGGCTAACCAATCCAGAATCCTTGAGCCACCACAAGGTGCGGTAGACTGTATCCAGGGAAACCGTTGGCATTCGCGTTCTAACCGATGCGAAGACGGCTTCCACATCCGGATGCTCTGTCGCAAATGCTACCTCCCGAAAAATCTCAAGCCTCTGGGGAGTGATCCTCAAGCCGCTCTTCCTGGCCATGGTCACAAACGTAGAGATTCTCTCTTCGCCCTCTTCCAAGCTCAATGCCATAGAAGCCTCCATAGATTTGGATATTTCTTAAGAGACTCACTCTTATTTAAGAGAGTATTCCTATTTACTTTGTCCGTCAAGCTGAAAATGCCTACGGCACCTCTTCCCTGCCGTCCATGTGGCGGGCGAATCTGCCCTTGGATCGGGGATGGACGGGATCGTCCCTGCCCCAAGGCCAGCCGCCGAACTGGGTGCGCCTATAGTCGCTTATGGCCGTGCGGATTTCGGTTTCCGTGTTCATGACAAATGGCCCGTAGTTCACCACAGGCTCGCCGATGGGCTCAGCCTCCAGGACAATGAATCGGCCTTCCGCCTCTCCTCCCTGGATCAGGATTTCCTCGGACCCCGAAAGCTTGACCCTTCGGGATGGAGGGATATCCTGGCCTGCGATCTCAAGAGGAGAGAGGCCTTGGTAGTAGTAGAGGTTGCGGACCAGGGTTGGGCTCCTGGCCGGCAAGAAAAACCGGGTTCCGGGAGCCAAGGTGACAAGGAATATCCCCACCTTGTTCGCAGGATCAGCCGCCCAGGAGGAGGGATTGGGCATCAGGCCTCTAAGGCCCTCGATGCTGCCTGATATGCAGCGGATCGTAGAATCCTTCGCCACAGGGATCTGCTCCGCCCAGAGCATTTTGAAGTGGGGTTCCACGAACTTGTCTCGCGCAGGCAGGTTGAGCCAAATCTGGAAAAGTTCCAGGGGATTGGGCCTATCCTCCGCCAGAAGGGGAAACATCTCGGCGTGCTGGCACCCGGCGCCGGTGGTGAGCCACTGGACATCCCCCTGTCCGTAGCGCCCTGTGGCCCCCTTGGAGTCGAAGTGATCCACAAAACCTTCAAGGACGATGGTCACCGTCTCGAAGCCCCTGTGAGGATGGACGGGAAAGCCTGGGATGGTATGGCCGTGGTACATGGAAAAGCCGTCTTTGCCCGAGAAATCGCTGCCCACAGTTCTTCCCCGCAAAGAAACCGAGGGGCCGAGTGCGGCGTTTCCCGCTGGAAAGGCATCGTGGTGGTGGGCGCAGAAGATAAAAGGGTTCTCCATCGGCCACTGGAAATCTATGGGCTGGACTTTAAGGATCGAAGGATTAGCCATGGCAGACCTCCTTCGGCCATTATACTCCATTCGCTAGCGGCATTCACTAGCGGGGAGAATCCCTCTCCATGCGCACAAAGACATCCTTAAGACTCCCCGAGAAGGGACCGGGCTTTTCCATCTTGATGGAGCAGAGTGCGGCGGCGAAGCGTACCGCCTCCCTAGGTCCGTGGTCCTTCCTCCAGGCGAGGTAGGAGGAAAATGTGGTGTCTCCCCTCCCCGTGCGGCCCGAAAGATTGGAGGGAGTAAAGGGTGCCGCGAAAAACTCACCCCCAGCGAGAACAAGAACCTCGGTGTTGTGCGTCACCATGATTTCGGGAGCGCTTCCGTCGTCCCGCCTTCCGATATCGGCCAAGGCTTTCGCCGCTTCACGCCGATCCGAAAGCCCGGTGAGTATTTCCGCCTCCGCCGCGTCGGTCTTAAAGTAGTCCACCATGGGGAGATAGCGCGCCTTTTCTTTCCAGTCGAAGAATTTCATGGTCTTGTCGGGCAAGGCGGCGCGCAATAAACCTTGGGCGTCGATGGCGATCTTCGCCTTTCCGTAAAAATCACCGATGAGAGTGTCAGGAAGCTCCCCTACGAAGAGGCCTGCGAGATAGTAAAGCGGAGCTTGGGCGTCTAATGGAATGTCCCGGGGAGCGAAGGGCTGGGCGGAAGAGAGGAGGGTCACCTCCCGCCTCTCCCTGTCCTCTGACGTGAAGACATTCAATATCGAAGTTGAAGCGGGGCTTTCAATGGCCATAAGCCGAAGATTTCCTCTGGACTTCATAAAATCCAAGGCGGGGATGTCTTCCTTCGCCGCCTTGGTAATGGCCAAGACCTTGGCGCCCGCGGCGGCGGCGGTTATCGCCGAGTAGACAAGGGCTCCTCCCAGAAGGCGCGATTCGCCGCCCTGGAACTCGACGATGATATCCTTTGAAATATGTCCCAATATGATGATGTCGTAGCCCATGGGAGCCTCCTTTTCCTATACGACCGTGTAGCATCTTAGCATATTTTTACTCTAAATGCAAACGATTTCATTTGTGGATTTTCCTTTTCGTCGTATAATGAGGCGAACGTATTTCAAGGAGGCTATCCATGCGTAGAGTATTTTCCCTCGCCCTCGTCCTGGCCTTGGCCGCCCTTCCCTTCTCGGCCTACTCGCAGAGCGACTACAAACAGCTCACCGTCTACACAGCCCTTCCTGAATCCGAGTTGCCCACCTACTTCAGCGAATTCCAGAAGGAGACGGGCATCAAGATCCAGTATGTGCGGCTTTCGGCCGGAGAACTCCTAACCAGGGTCCAGGCCGAAAAAAACAATCCCCAGGCCTCGGTATGGTTTGGAGGATCCTTCGACAACTTCGTCCCGGCCGGCAAGGCTGGACTCCTTGAGGCCTACCAGTCCCCGGAATTGAAGAACATCCCCAAGGAATTCCACGACCCCGCGGGTTTCGCCAACCCCTTCTACGTGGGAGCCATTGCCTTCGCCTGCAACACCGAATGGTTCAAGAAAAGGGGACTTCCCTATCCCACATCCTGGGAGGATCTTCTGAAGCCCGAGTTCAAGGGACAGATTTCCATTGCCCATCCCGGGACCTCCGGCACCTCCTATACTATCCTTGCGACCATCGTGCAGATGCGGGGAGAAGCGGATTCCTGGAAGTATTTCGCCGCCCTGAACCAAAACGTGCGCCAATACACCAAGTCTGGAGCCACGCCGCCCATGGACGTTGGGTTGGGCGAAGCGGCCATCGGCATCACCTTTTCCCATGACGGGCTCAAGCCCGCATTCGAAGGATACCCCGTCGCCCTCTCCTTCCCTAAGGACGGCACGGGCTACGAAATCGGCTGCACAGCCTTGATCAAGGGAGCTCCAGCCCGCGAAGTGGCCAACGCCAAGCGTTTCATAGACTGGATCCTCTCCAAGAAAGGCCAGGAGCTTTTTGAAACATCAAAGTCCTTCAGGCTCCCGGTCAATAGGCTGGCTACACCTCCCAAGGGAGCGATCGACACGGAAAGCCTCAAAGTGATTCCTTACAACTTCATTTGGGCGGGAGAAAACAGGAAGCGACTAGTGGAGGAGTTCTCCAAGGTAGTCGCCGCAGCGAACAACCTCAAGTAAAAGAACGGAAGATTTCGACAAGGCGCGGCGGCAGGTTCGCCGCGCCAAATCCTTGCTTGATGGAATAGACATGATCAAACAAAACCGAGCTACTCCCTTGACTCACATTCTCCGCGACCCTGTCCTCCTCTTTTTCGTCCTCCTGGTATTCGCGGGACTTAGTCTTTTCATTCTCTTCCCTTTATATAAAATCCTAGCCTACAGCGTGACCGGAGAAAATGGCGGATTCAGCATGGCCGCGGCAATAGAAGCCATTACCTCACCCACCTATCTAAGAACCTTCCGCAATTCCCTGGTCCTGGGACTGGTGACAGCCTGCATCGCCACGACAATCGGCTATATTTTCGCCTACGCCCTTACCAGGACTGCCCTGCCGTTCAAGGGCTTTTTCAAGGCAATAGCCACAATCCCCGTCATCTCCCCCCCCTTCGTGCTCTCCCTCTCCATGATCTTTCTCTTTGGGCGAAACGGGCTGATAACCCGCAAGCTCCTGGGTATCGACAACTTCAATGTCTACGGCATGCACAGCCTGGTGGTTGTGCAGTCCATCTCCTTCTTCCCAATAGCATACCTGACCCTCACGGGCATCCTTGAAAAGCTGAATCCCGCGGTGGAAGACGCAGCCCTGAACTTGGGCGCCTCCCGGGCAAGGATTTTCCGCACCGTCACCCTTCCCCTCTCCCTGCCGGGCATCGTGAGCGCCCTCCTCCTGGTCTTCATTCAATCGATGGAAGATTTTAGCAATCCGGCGGTTATCTCGGGTAATTTCTCCACCCTTGCGGTGGAAGCATATAGAACCATAACCGGCATGTACGACATGAGGGGCGGCGCCATGATGGCCCTTTTGCTTCTCGCGCCAACCCTCATGGCCTTCATTCTTCAGAAATACTGGCTCTCCGGCAAATCCTTTGTCACCGTCACCGGAAAGCCCACCTCAGGACGGCAGCTCAACACCGATCCCAAGGTGGTTTGGCCCCTTTTTGGATTTTGCGCCGCCATAGCCTTTATCGTCATCCTGTTTTACGGGACGGTGCTTGTGGGAGCCTTTGTAAAGATCTGGGGCATCAATTTCTCCTTCACCCTTGCCCATTTCAAGTATGTCATGACCTTGGGTTGGGAGCCTTTGAAGAATTCCGCCACCCTAGCCCTTTTCGCCACTCCCTTGACGGGTATGTTGGGCATGATTATCGCTTTCCTGGTGGTGCGCAAGGAGTTCCCGGGCCGAAGATTGATGGAGTTTGTCTCGATGCTCACCTTCGCGGTTCCTGGCACGGTGGTGGGTATAGGCTATATTCTGGCCTTCAACGAAAAACCCTTCCTCCTCACGGGCACCGCCTTTCTCATCGTCATGGCTTTCACCTTCCGCAACATGCCCGTAGGCATCGAAGCGGGAACCAGCACCCTCCTGCAGATCGACAAGTCTATCGAGGAGGCTTCCTCGATCTTGGGCGCCTCGAGCTCCACGACCTTCAGGCGCATAACCCTGCCCATGCTGCGCCAGGCCTTTTTCTCTGGGCTTGTGTATTCCTTCGTGCGTTCCATGACAGCGGTGAGCGCGGTGATATTCCTCATCTCGCCCCGGTGGAATCTCTCCACGATAAGCATTTTCTCTCTCTTCGAGTCCAGCAAATATTCGGCCGCCGCAGCGTTTATCGTGGTTATGATCGTCATCATCATCATCGCGATCGGAATTCTAGACCGGCTAGTGAAGCTTCTCGGAGCCCCTGCCATCAGGCAGCAGGAATAGGAGGATAGATGGGCCTTGCCGATTTCAGTTCCCGGAGCACCGATGTTTCGCTCCAGAGGCTGACTAAAATATTTAAAAGCATGGACGGCTCCGGGGAAGTGGTTGCCGTCAACGACATAAGCCTGGATATCAAGACCGGCGAGTTGGTCACCATCTTAGGGCCTTCGGGATGCGGCAAGACCACTACGCTGCGGATGGTGGCGGGTTTCGAATTCCCCACCGCGGGATCCATCCTTATAGGAGGCAAGGATGTGGCGCCTGTGCCGCCCAACAAGCGTGGAATCTCCATGGTTTTCCAGAGCTATGCGCTCTTTCCCCACCTGAACATCTATGAAAACATCGCCTACGGCCTTAGGGTGCAAAAGCTTCCAGCTTCGGAAATCGCCGGGCGCACCAGGGCTATCCTTGAGCTCATGCAGCTCACTTCCATGCAACGGCGCTATCCCAGCCAGGTTTCGGGAGGCCAGCAACAAAGGATAGCCCTTGCCAGGGCTATCGTGATAGAGCCTTCCGTCCTCCTATTCGACGAGCCCTTGTCCAACCTGGACGCAAAGCTCAGGGAGTACATGAGGGACGAACTACGCAAGCTCCAGAAGCGCCTAGGCATCACCAGCCTCTATGTCACCCATGACCAAGAGGAGGCTATGGCCATCTCTGACCGGATCGTGATCATGCAGGACGGTGTCATCCGCCAAGTAGGCTCGCCCAGGGCGATTTACGAACACCCCGAATCGATCTTCGTGGCCACCTTCATGGGAAAGGCGAATATCCTTCCCGCTGAAATCCTTGGCAGAGACGGTGAAGCTGCCCTTGTGGATCTGGCCGGTTCGAGGCTGAAGATTCCGAACCCAGGGCACGCAGCCCCAAAGGCTGGCAAGGGAAACCTTGTGGTCAGACCAGAGGCGGTCAAAATAGTACACGTCGAATCCGCCGATGCCTCGCTCAAGGGCAAGATCGAGCGGATGACCTATTTCGGCAATATCGCCCGCTATGAAATCCCCGTATTGGGAACGACCATACTGGCGGAGCGCTACAATCCCCAGGGAGCCAGGCTCCACGAGGAGGGAGAAACCGTAGGGGTGTCATTCGAGATGGATTCTGTGCGGATCCTCAAGGAGTAATGAATGGAAGAGTCCATGAATTTCGACATGGCTTTCATAGGCCACTATACCAAGGATAGGATCGTCACCAAGGCTGGAACCCGGATGGTGGACGGAGGGGCGTACTTTTACGGTGCTTGCGCCGCCCGGCGCATGGAACTGGCCACCGCTGCGGTGACAAGACTCGCCCGTGAGGATTTCGGCAGCTTTGCCCCCCTTGAAGCCCTGGGCGCCATGGTACGGGCCATTCCTTCCGAATACTCAACCTGCCTCACCTTGGATTACCCCACGGACAATCCGGACGACCGCATCTTGAGCGTGTCTGCCCAGGCCTCTCCCTTCCAGCCCGAGGATATAAAGGGGATAAAAGCCAAGGTTTGGTCCGTGGGAGCCTCTATCCGGGGAGAGGTCTGCCTGGAGGTCGTCAAGGCGATCAAGGCCACGGGGGCCAGGGTTGGGGTTGACGCCCAAGGTTATGTGCGGATTGTAAAGGAAGGGAGCCTGGCATACCAGGGAGACTGGTCCGCCAAGGCTGCCCTCCTTGGAACCTGCGATGTATTCAAGGCCGACCTGGTTGAAGCGGAACTCCTGACCGGCTACAGGGATCTCAAGGTCGCCGCCAAAGAGCTTTTAAAATACGGCGACATGGAACTGGTTCTCACCCACAGGGACGGGGTGGTGGTCTGGGCCCAGGGTAGGTTCCACGAAGCTCCCTTCTTGCCCAAATCCCTGGTGGGCCGCTCGGGCAGAGGCGACACCTGCCTCGCATCCTACATGGCCGCTCGCCTCGCCATGGAACCTCAGGAGGCCGTCTTTTGGGCGGCTGCGTTGACCAGCCTCAAAATGGAAGCCGTCGGTCCCTTCTCCGGCTCCAAGGAGGATGTGCGCAAGACCCTGAAGGAGCGGTACGGACGATGAAACCGCTTAAGATTGGCATGGTAGGCCTGGGAAGGCTGGGAAAGCGCCACGCGGAAAACCTAGCCCTGCGCACCCCAGGAGCCTCGATAGAAGCAGCTTGTTCGGTAGTGCCCGAGGAACTTGAGTGGGCGCAGGAACGCTTGGGTGTAAAAAACCTTTTCGGCGACTATGGCGCCATGCTCGTCTCGGCGGACATCGACGCGGTTTTCATAGCCAGTTCGTCGGCTGTCCACGCCGCCCAGGCCATAGCCGCCCTTAAGGCGGGCAAACATGTATTCTGCGAAAAGCCCATGGGGATCTCGATTCAGGAATGCCTTGAGGTGGAAGCCGCGGCTGCAGCCCATCCGAAGTCGACCTTCATGGTGGGCTTTGTCCGCCGCTTCGATCCAAGCTACCGCTATGCCAAGGAACTCATCGAACAAGGCGCCATCGGCGAACCCTTCCTCGTGAGGTCCCAGACCGTAGATTTGGACGAGTACGCCGCGTTCCAGGTGGGTTTCGTCCCTACTTCGGGCGGAATTTTCATGGATATGAATATCCATGACATCGATTTGGCCCGCTGGTACCTGGGCGACGAGGTGAATAGCGCCTATGCTATCGGTGGGTCCTTTGTCCATCCGGAGTTCGCCCAGGTAATGGACGCTGACAATACCTGCGCCTTGCTCACATTTTCCACGGGCAAGATGGCCGATCTCTCCGTTTCCAGGACGGCCTTCCACGGTCACGATACCCACACCGAAATCGTTGGCAGCCGGGGAATACTTAAAATTGGCATCACTCCGGTCAAGAACCGGGTGGAGATCTTTGATTCCTTTGGAGCCCGGAAACCCTGTGTGAGGGATTTCTATGAGCGCTTCGAGGAGGCCTTCCGTGCCGAGGCGGCGGCTTTCGTGGAATGCGCGCGCAGCGGCGCCACCCCTATCGTAGGCGCGAGGGATGGAACGGAGGCGACGCGGGTGGGCTTCTGTCTAACCGAATCCTTTAGGAAAGGACGAATAGCCACTATCAGGAGGTGACATATGGTGGAAAAATCTCGATTGGCCTTGAACAGGATAGCCTGCCCATCCTTGGAAATGGGCGAATTCTTCGCCCTGGCGGAGAAAATTGGAATCCGCAAGGTGGAATTGCGCAACGATATCAGGGACGGACAGGTCCTAGACGGTCTTTCGGCCGCGGCAGTGGTTGACCTTGCGTCGGCTCGGCGGCTTAGGATCGTGACTGTCAACGCGTTGCAGAAGTTCAACCTGGCGGCTAAGCGGGATGTTGTGCTACGGGACCTGGATGCCCTGCTCCAGGTATGCGCCTCGATTTCCTGCCCCGCCCTGGTTCTCTGCCCCAACAATTCCCCGGACGACACAAGGTCGACCCAAAGACGTTTTGAAGAAGCAGTGGAGGCCTTGCACTGCTTCGGCCCCGCCTTCAAGGACGCGGGAGTCATGGGCCTGGTCGAACCCTTGGGTTTCGGCATTTCATCCCTGGCTTCGGTCCTCACAGCGGTCAAGGCGATAAAATCCTCGGGGCAGGGCTGCTACAAGGTCTTGGCGGATAGCTTCCACCACTATCTTGGTCCGGACTCCAAGGCAGACCTGGTCTTGGCCTCCAAGGAAGGCTGGATAGGCTTTGTGCATATCTCAGGGGTAGAGGATTCGATACCCAAGGCGGAATTCCTCGACGCACACCGGATCTTGCCCGGCCCAGGGGATCTGATGAAGAGCAAGGAAACCGTCGAAGCCCTGGTGGCGGCCGGGTACACGGGCGATGTGTCCTTCGAGCCCTTCTCGAAGGCTGTTCAAAACATGGACGCGGCCACCTTGTCCCAGGCCTTGAAAAAGAGCGTAGACTGGCTCGCCATCTAGCATGGCGAAGATAAATTTAAGGATATGTTTAAAAGGGAGGAAATCATGGCGGGAAAAATAAAAGTTGGGGTTATCGGAGCGGGGAGGATCGGCAAGATCCACGCATCGAACATTGTCTACTACATGCCCCAGGCGGAAGTTAAAACCATCGCCGACGCGAACCTGACTCAGGAGATCGAAGCCTGGGCCAAGGGATTGGGCGTCGCACATGTGACCAAGGATCCCCAAGAGATCTTCGGGGATAAGGAGATTTCAGCTGTACTCATCTGCTCTTCCACGGACACCCACGCGGATTTCATCGTCAAGGCGGCTCAGGCG
>VKGY01000015.1:5844-41960 GCA_008080685.1 Spirochaetota bacterium | reverse complement strand
CCGCCCAGGGCAGGATCGCCCTCTTGCCTTTGGAGCATCCGGAGATTGTGGAAGCCCTCCACGCCGCCTACTTCGAGGCTGGGTCGGGCCTGGTGGAGACCGCGAGCTTTTCTGCCAGTACCCGTGATTTGGGAAGCGAGGACCTCGCCTATCGGGTGAATCTTGAGGCGGCCCGCGCCGCGCGCCGCGCCGAAGCCCGGATCTGCCGCCCCGCAGGCAGGAAAGGCCTCGTGGCGGGGTCCATGGGACCTGGCGAAGCCCCGCCCTCCCTCGGCGCCTCCTCCTATAGCGAACTCAAGGCATCCTACCTTCCCCAAGCCCGAGGTTTGGCGGACGGAGGGGCCGACCTGGCCATCATAGAAACCTGCCAGGATCCCCTGCAGATCAAGGCGGCCATCTCCGCGCTCAGGAGCCCCCGGGGCGGAAGAGGCCTTCCCTTCATAGTGTCCGCCACGGTGGATGAAAGGGGGAGGATGCTCACCGGCACGGGCATCGAAGCCCTGGTAGCCATATTGGCGCCGTACAAGCCCCTGGCCATCGGCCTCAACTGCTCGGGAGGGCCGGACGAGCTCGAATCCGCCCTTGCGACCCTGGCGAGGGTTTCGCCCTTTCCCCTTTGCTTCATGCCCAACGCAGGACTCCCCTGCACCGAAGGGGGTTGCACGACCTATCCCTTCGGGCCGGAAATTTTCGCCTCGAAGGTGTCGGCCATGGTGAAAAAATTCGGCATCCAAATTGTCGGCGGCTGCTGCGGCACCGCCCCAGGCCATATTGCCGCCTTGAAGAAAGTCTTGGACGCGCAACGAACCTGGGCTGCGGACGCAGCGCCACGGCTTCCCAGGCGGCAAGCCCCGAAGGCTAAGCCCGCCCTCGCCTCCTTGTACGAGCCAGTCCCGATAGGGCCTGAATTCTTTTCCATCGGGGAGAGGGCCAACTCGGCGGGATCGGCGGCCTTCGCAGCCCTGGTGGACGCAGAGGATTTCGAGGCTATGGCCCAGAAAGCCCTGGCCCAGGAAGGAACCGGCGCATCAGCCATCGACCTCCATCTTTCAAGGCCCGGCCGGGACGAAGCCGAAGACCTCTCGAGACTCGCCTCTCTCCTCGCCCCACGGGCGAAGGCTGCGCTTTCCCTTGATTCCAGCGACCCGGCCGCATTGGCTAAGGCCCTTCCCTTCGTGGGCGGCCGAGCCATCCTCAATTCCGCGAGCCTTGAGGATGCCGAAAAGGCAAGAGCCGTGTTTTCCCTCGCCGCGGAGTTCGGCGCCGCTGTCATTTGCCTCGCCCTGGACGAAAAAGGTCCCGCCAAGACTTCTGAGGACAAGGTTCGGATCTGCAGGAACCTCTACGACATGGCCTTAGGCGAGTTCGGCCTGTCGCCTGAGGACCTCTTCTTCGATCCACTGACCTTCACTGTCGCCGCCGGCGCCGATGGGGCGGCGACCATCGCAGCCATTGCCGAAGTCAAAAAAGCCTGTCCCGGCTCCTTTGCCATCCTTGGAGTAGGAAACATTTCCTACGGCCTGCCCAGGAAGGTGAGGGCCACCACAACCTCCCTTTTCCTCCAGGCGGCGGCCGCGGCAGGCCTGGACGCGGCCATCCTCGATACCGGAGGAATCCCCAAGCCTTCGGCGATTCCTCCCGCCTTGCGCGCCGCCGCCCTCACCGCCCTGGGACTTCCCGGCGGCGACACGGAGGCCCAGGACAAGCTTGGTCCCCTTCTCGAGTACGCGGCAGCCCAGGAAACCTCGCCTGCCCCGGCCGCCTGCACTGCCGGCACTGCCGGCACTGCCGGCACCGCAGGTGCCGCAGGTGCCGCAGGTGCCGCAGGTGCCGCAGCGACCCTGGAATCGACCTTGGCGGCGGCCCTTTCCCGGGGTGACCAAAAGGCCGCGGAAAAGTTCGCCCTCGCCCTCCTTGAGGCGAAGGGCCATGAAGCCCTCATGGAGTCTGTGACCACCTCGATGGCCGAGTCCGGGAGGCTCTGGGCCGAGGGAGCGATTTCCCTTCCCCTAGTCTTGAGGTCGGCCGAGGCTGCAAGGAAAGCCTTGACTCCCTTGGCTGAGATGAAAGCCCAGACCTCGAAGGGGAAAGTGGTTATGGCAACTGTGAAGGGAGACCTGCACGACATAGGCAAGAACATCGTCGCCGCCATCCTCGCCTGTTCGGGCTGGGAGGTGGTGGATCTGGGCACCGACGTTTCCACGGACCGCATCCTCGAGGCCGCCCGGCACGAAGGGGTGGCGGCTGTGGGCCTCTCAGGACTCCTCACCCGCTCCCTGGGGGAGATGAAAAAAACCTGCGCCGCCCTGAACCGGGAGGGACTGGACCGCCTGGTCCTCTGCGGAGGCGCCGCCGTCGATCCCCGATACGTTGTAAGGGAATTGGAGCCCCAGCACCCGGGGCTTGTGCTCTCCTGCAAGGATGCCTTCGAGGCAGCCCGAGTCCTTGGAGCCGTGGGCGACAGGCCAAAGGCGACCGAGCCTTTGGTGAGCCCGCCTCAGGTGCCCGAGTCTCGATCCCGCAAGGCCTCGGCTTCGGGTTCGGCGATCGCGATCCCGGGAGGGCCAGCCTACCGTCTTGCTGAAACAGGAGCCATGGAACCCCAGCCCCTTGACTTCCATGCCTTGGTCGGGGCGTTGAATGAAAAATGGCTTTTTTCCACCCTTTGGGCCTATCGAGGCGAGGAACTCTCCAAGGCGAAGGATGAATTGCTCAAGCTCCTTGGGGAGATCGAGCCTATCCTCCGACCCGCCCTGGTCTACGGCCATTTTCCCTGCCGCTTGGTTTCCGAAGGCCGCCTTTTGATCGGAGATCCGGAAAAAGGATTGAAAAGCAGCGTGGAAATGGTCTTCCCCCGGGAAAAGGACGGCCTTAGGCGCAGCATTTCGGATTATTTCCATCCCGTGCTCGACATGATGCCCATTTTCGCCGCCACGGTGGGAAGGGAAATCTCGGATCGGGCCTTGGGCCTCAAGGAATCGGGAAACTACGAGGAATATTGGAAGCTCCACGGCCTTGGATCAGCCTTGGCCGAAGCCGCCGCCCGCCTGGCCCACGAAAGGATAGAGAAGGAAATCAGGGACGCGGGAGGTCCGGCCAAGACTAGGAGGTATTCCTTCGGTTTCCCTGCCTGCCCCGGAACGGAATACCAAAGGGCTGTCCTGGACTTGCTGGGCGCTGCCCGCATCGGCCTTGAGGTGACCTCAGGCCACCAACTCGTACCTGAACATTCCATCACCGCCTTCGTAGTACCCCGAAAGGATGCGGCCTACTTCGACGCATGAGCCAGGACTCTCGCCCTTTCCCGGGCCTGGATCAGGACTTCGCCCGAGCCCTCAATGGCCCCATGGCGCATGATGAACTTCCCGTCGCAGACCATGGAATCCACCGCCTGGCCGCCGCCCGCGTAGACCATGCTTGCCCTCAGGTTGAGGCACGGCGTCATGGAAGGCCTGTCGAGGTCGACCAGGATGAAATCCGCAGCCTTCCCGCACTCTAGCCGACCCGCACCGTCGCCCAAGACCTCGTGCCCGGCGCGGCCCGCCGCTTCAAAAAGCTGGTCGAGATCCAGGCGGCGGGGATCCTTGTATTCGTGCTTTTGGAGGAGGGCGGCCAGCTTCATGTCCGCGAAAAGGTCCAGGCTGTTGTTCGACGCCGCCCCGTCGGTTCCCAAGAGTACCCTTATACCCCGCGACTTTGCGGCCTCGAAGTCGAAAGCAGGGCCTGAAGCCAGCTTCATGTTCGACGCTGGATTGTGGACCAGGGCCACGCCTCGTTTTGCCAGCAGGTTCCATTCACCCTCGTCCAGCCATAAGGCATGGGCGGCGATGAGATTCGGCCCAAGGCAGCCCAAGGAATCGAGGTAGGCGGCGGGACGCATTTCCGTGCGGGCCAGGCAAGCCTCAACCTCGTGCTTCGTCTCAGCCAGGTGAATGTGGAGGGTCAGACCCCGCTGGTGTGAAAATTGACCCAGCCACTTTAGGGAGGTGGGGCAGGTGGCGTACACCGAATGGGCGGCGAGGTTGAATTTCACCCTCGGGCCGAAATCCTCAGCCCCGAGGGAGTTGAAAAAGATCTCGCAAGCCTTGCGCTGGGCTTCGCCCTTGGCTTCGTCCATTCCGTCGATAAGGGCGTAGTTGACCACAAACCGCATCCCCGAATCCCTGGCCGCTCTGGCCTGGGCGACAGGGTTCAGGTACATGTCCTGGCACATGCTCGTCCCGGACGCGATCATCTCCAGGGCGGCCAGCCTGGTGCCCCAGTAGATATCCTCAGGGCTCATCCTGGCCTCCCTTGGCCAAATGGCCTGGGTGAGCCAGGCTTCAAGCTCCATGTCCTCCGCGAGGCCCCTCAGCAAGGTCATAGCGGCATGGGTGTGGGCGTTTGCCAGGCTCGGCACGGCGGCCATTCCCCGGGCGTCGAAGACTTCATCCATGGCTTCGCCCGAGCTCTGGGCCGAAGCGGCGGGCGTTATGGAAGCGATCCTGCCCTCTTGGACCACGATGTCCGAAAGGATTCCCTCCACCAGGGCGTTTTTGACTAAGAGGCTCACCGCCAGCCCTCCGCCGTCCGGATGGCCGTCAGGGTCGCCTTGACGAAGGCCGAAAGCCTTGGCTTTTCCCGCTCGGAGATCTCAAGGACCTCCTCGGCGGTGATGCGGTTCTCGGTAACACCCGCCGCAAGGTTGGTGATGCAGGACATGCCTATCACCCTCAACCCGCAGTGCACCGCGGCAATGGTCTCAGGCACCGTGGACATGCCCACCGCGTCGGCGCCGAGGACCCGGGCTGCCCGGATTTCGGCAGGCGTCTCGAAGCTCGGGCCTGTGAACCACATGTAGACACCTTCAGCAACCTCCATCCCCAAGGATTTCGCGGCTCCCTTTGCCAAGGCCCGGAGTTCTGGGTCATAAGCCCTGGACATGTCGAAGAACCGCAAACCCAGCTCCGGGTCGTTGGGCCCCAGGCAGGGGTTGAGGCTGTTCAGATTTATATGGTCCTTTATAAGCATGATCTGCCCGGGCTTGAAGGCCGTGTTCACACCGCCCGCGGCGTTGGTGAGGAAGATGATCTCCACCCCCAGGGCTTTGAAGACCCGGGGAGGAAAGGCGATCGTCTCCAGGGGATATCCTTCGTAATAATGGAACCTTCCCTGCATGGCAAGGACATCGATCCCCTGGAATCTACCTGCAACCAGGCGTCCCGCGTGGCCCGGGGCGGTGGATTGGGGAAAATTGGGAATTTCCCCGTAGGGAATAATCACGGGATCCTCGATCTCCTCGGCCAGGACCCCCAATCCCGAACCAAGGACAAGGGCGATCTTGGGCGTCCGGGGCAATCTCGATTTCAAGTACGACAGGGTCTCTTCTATCTCTTTGTTTCGCATGGGGTTCCTCCTCGGTTCATGTCCAACCATCCGTGCACTACCATTGTAGCCTAGCTTGCTTTCCTGCGCACTAACCGTGCATATTTAGCGTGAACGGAGATAGAAGATGAAAGCGATGCATGCGAACAAAAGACTCTCTATGCTCACCCTCTGCGCGGCCGTAGGCTTGGCGGCACTCCTCTTGATCTCCTGCAACCTCATACTTCCCTGGTGGGATGATTCGGGACGGATAGTCTATGCCGAAGAAGAACTGAGCCTCGTCGGCATCGACGACGCCCAAGCCTATTCCCGCGGCATGGCGAAAGCCGCCTCCCTTGCATCCTCCGATTCCAGGGGAGTCAAAGCCCCAAAGCCCGAGGTCCTGGGCAGCGTGTCCATCAAGCTGATCGCCGAAGTCTCCCCGCCCAGGGACGCCACCGGCAATCCCCTCCAGGCCTCCCATGTCTGGCTCACCTCGGACGGCAAGACCGCCCTGGTGGCCTACATGACCAAGGGAGCGGCGGTTTACGGCGCCGTGGATGTGATCAATCTTTCCAACGCCAATAGACCCAATATCACCTCTACTCTCTCATTCTCCGATTTCGATGTTGCCGCTGTCCTTGAGGAGGCGGGAATCGCCTATCTAGCCGGCAGATCTGCCGCCCCCGGCGAGAGCGGAGGCTTGGCCCATGTCAGGGCATACGAACTCAAGAAAGGCGTCCTAAGCGCCTCCCCCTTGGCTCAAATAACCCTCCCGGGCTATTTCGCCACCGACCTGGCGCGCCAGACCGGCGTCTTGTACGTCACCACCGGGGCCTACGACGCCGCCGACCAGCCCAATGTGGGCCTCTACGCCCTCGATCCCTCTACCCTTACCATTAAAACCGGCGGCTACATCGCCACAGGCCTTTCCTCCGGCCTTGTGGATGCAAGGTCGGTCAAGGTATCAGGCTCGGATGTCCTCGTGCTCAACGGAAGCTACGCATCCCCCTCGACCACGGCGAGCATCAAGCGCTACGCCAATGGCAATCTCTCCGCCCCGTCAGCGACCTACAGCCTTTCGTCCTATCCCACTAGCCCGGAAGCCAAGTCCTACCTTGAAGTTTTTACAAGCAAGGGCAAGATTTTACCCGAGCCCGACTTCGACCCTAGCGTCATCCCCTATGAAGACCAATCCAGCAATTCGGTCTCCATGGGGAACACGGGCGCCAAGAACATCCTCTACATAGCCAACGGCGAGGCCGGGCTCTGGGTGGGCGACGCCGACGCCCTGGCCTCGCAGTCCGACGCAGGCGCAGACAACATAGCCGGCTCCATCCGCTTCGGCCTGGATGAGTCCGTAAATTACGTGGCTGGAAAGAATACCGTCGCGGTGGCGGCGGTAGGCACTGGGGGCTTGAAGGTTCTCACCATAACGGCAAAGTGACAATATTTTTATTTTTTTTTAATATTTTTGACAAAATTATTCACCTCGCCCCTTGTCATTAGAAAAAAAATATATTAGGTTTCCTGCAATTAGTAAGGTACTTAAATTAAAGTGCTTTAAAAAAGTGAGGTTTTATGAAAAAGTCATTTTACAAGGCGGTGAAATATAGTTTTGCCGCTCTCGCCCTTGCGGTCTTCCTTGCATCCTGCGCCAACCCCCTGACCGACAGCTCCATTCCCAGCGTCTCCGGCAGCGCGAAAGCCTTGGTTCAGGCATCAACGTTGGACTACAACGCCACTGTCGTTCTCGATTTGGCCAACGGGACCACTATCGCCAGCCAGAAGCGTGATAATGGAGCCCCCGCCCTGAACGAGCAGATTGGACCCATCACCATCACCAAGCTCTGGTACCAAGGCCCCAACGCAACACTCGTAGAATCTGGTACTAGCGTAGTTGGCTTCGACTTTGTCTCCACCACCCCCGTCCTCGCGATCTTTGTAAAGGGCGGCAACGGCGGCAACGTATACGATTACAGCCCCAACGGAGTACTAGCTGACACTCAGGTTCACACCCCAGTAAACTCCTCAGGGAGATTCGCCGGTATAAGCCACTCTGACTTCGCCTGGGTTGTCCCTGGAGACCACGATGACGACGGCGACGATCCCGTGGTTCCCACCCAGACCATATCTGGCTTGAGTCCGGATTGGCCGGCGTCAGCGTAAACCTCTCCAACGGCGTCACGGTTACCACCGCTCCCGACGGCTCTTACACCTTCACCCAGCTCTTCGCCCAGCCCTACACCGTGGGTTCAGGAGAAGTGGAAGGATTCTACAGGACCAGTCCCGCATCCTTGACTGTCACCGCCAGCGCCCAGAACGTGAACTTCGGCTTCACCTACGAGACCATCTCCGGCTTTGTCTTCTACGACGCGAACAGCAATGGCGTCCGCGATGCAGGCGAGCCCGCCCTTCCCAACGTCAACGTGACCCTGGACAAGGACGGAACCGCCCTTACCGTGACCAGTGCCGCCGACGGTTCCTATGGCTTCTCCTACCTCCTTGCCAAGAACTACCAGGTGACCGTGGCCGACCTTGAAGGCTTCGTGCACTCCAGCCCCGCCGTCCAGAATCCCCTGGCCACCGCGGGAAACGTGAACTTTGGATTCTTCATCAACTACGACTGGCTGAACGGCAAAACCGCCAATGGCTTCACCATCGGATACTGGAAGAACAACGTGGACAAGGCCATAGCCAACAGGACCAACGGCATCCAGGTGAGCAAGGCGACTCTCCTTAACTACCTGGGCACTCTTTCCACCTTCGCCCTCTCTCCGCTCAACTTCCCCGCCAGTGATGTCGGGCTGAAGCAGGCCAGCGCCGTCCTCTCCAAGACCGGATCGGCTTCCATTGACCTCCTAGCCAAGCAGCTGGTCGCCTCCGAGTTCAACTTCGCCTCCGGCGCCTACATCGGCGGCAACGCTCTCGCCACCTACTACTTCCTCTACCAGGGCGAGTACATGCACCTCAACGCTTCCTCCTTCTCAAGCGCCCAGCTCCTAGCCCAGAAGGACCGCTACGACGCCTACAACAACAGCCACGGTGGGGCGGTGCTGTTCTAAACGATAACTATTCTTAGCTAAGCAACATGCAAACAAAAGGGGCTACCCGGAATTCCGGGTAGCCCCTTTTGTTAGTGTAAGGAAGCTTGTGTTTACAGTTTGGGAACAACGGTGAAGGACAAAGAAAAACAATCCTCCCTCTAAGGTTCTTCTCCAATCCTTAGGTATTTGTTTATGATTGAAGTAAATAGAAAAATGGTCATCGCAAGCATCGTACCACTACCCGAGTACTTGAGCCTGGGGCTTCGGGCGGGTATCCTCCAGCTATGGAAATTCCGCTAAGCCTTAAGAAGACCTCCGACGGCAGCCTCTCATACGGCATACCCCTATGGTACCGGATAGCCACCGGGGCGATGCTGGCCTTCGTACTGGGCGGAGCCTTTTCCGCTAGTGGAAGGCCGAGTTTCGCAGCCTGGATCATCATCCTTCTTCTTGGATTCGGCGTGCTGTACGAGGAACGCTGGATCGTGGATGCAAAAACCAGAACCATCATGCACAAGGCTGGAATACTACCGGTGACCAAGACCCAATCCATACCTTTCGCCCAGGTGGCAGAGCTCCGTCTCAGCGCCTTCGCCCGAGGCACCATCCCGGGTTCGCCGGAAGAGCAGGCGGACAAGGAGAGGGCGTTCTCCATGATGCGGGGCAAGGATGTTTCGACCGAGGGGGATGGGGCCGCGAAGCCTTCGCCTTTCAAGATGAATCGTCGCAAACCCTACATAAACCTGATACTAGATACTACGTCGGGAGAATCCTTTCTCGTGGACGCCCTTCCCGCCCGCAGCGCCTCCCGGCTTTTGAAGGCCGGTTCGGCCATGGCCGAGGCCGCGGGGGTGGCGTTTTCAGACAAGGAACTGAACCTCGACTGAGGACAGTCGCGCCTAAGGACAGGCTCGCCTGAGCCCTGCCTTGTCTTTAGCGCTTAACTCTTCCTGAGGTGTCTCCCTCCATCAAGGCGAGAATCTCATCCTTCGAGGCGATGTTGAAGTCTCCCCGTATGGAGTGGTTGAGGCAGCTGGCGGCGGCGGCAAAGCGAAGGGCCGTTTGGTCGTCTTTGAGGCCGGGGGTGCAAAGGGCATAGATGAGAGCGGCGGAAAAAGAGTCGCCGCCGCCGATCCGGTCCACTATATCGGTGATTTCATAGGGTTTGTACGCTCCTTGGGCGGTTGGGGCGAAGTGGGCCGCGCCGCCTTCGGCGGAGTAGAGCATGGCTCCCCAGCGGTTGTGGGTCGCCGAGACGCTCTCGCGGAGAGTGAAGGCCACTTTTTTGATGGCAGGGTACATGGCCGCGATCTTCGCCGCCACTTCGACGTAGCTGTGGATATGGAGTCGGCCCGAGGCCACGTCGCTCTCCCCGGCTTTTATGCCAAGGACGTCCTGGGCGTCTTCTTCGTTGCCGATGAGGATGTCCACGTAGGGGAGGACTCCCTTCATCACCCGGGCAGCCAAGGCCGCGGGGGCTGTGCCTTCTTCCCAACGCCAGAGGTTTTTGCGGAAATTCAGGTCGCAGGATACGGTGAGTCCTGCGGTTTTCGCGGCCTTGGCCGCCACGATCATGGCCTCGGCTGCGATGGCTGAGATCGCCGGAGTGATCCCCGAGAAGTGGAACCACTGGGCGCCTGAGAAGATTTTCTCCCAGGGATAGGCTTGGGCGGGGGTGAGGCTCACGGAGGAATGCGCCCTGTCGTAGATCACTTTGGAAGGCCTCTGGTTCGCCCCTTCCTCGACATAATAGGTCCCCAGCCTTCCCTCCGCCGTCCTTAGGATGGATCCCGTCTCCACGCCCAGGTTCCGCAAGGCACCCACGCAGGCATCAGCCACTTCGTGCTTGGGAAGGGCGGTGACAAAGGCTGCGGTCAGTCCGGAGAAGGCCAGGAAGGCAGCCACGTTCGCCTCGGCTCCGGCGAAGCTGATGTCGACGCTCCCCGGCAGGGCTTGGCGGAATCTTTTCTTGCCCGGCATGTCGATCCGGGCCATGATTTCCCCAAAGCTGACAAATTCGTACATGGGCTAGCCCCTTACTTCGTGGAAAACCTTCATGGCAGCCCGGGCGTTTTCCCGGATTGTGTCCCAGGCTTTCTGTTTGATGAGGTTTTTCGGGGCGATCCAGGAGCCGCCCATGGCGAGGATGTAGTCCTTCTCCAGCCAGGAGGCGAGGTTCTGCATGTTCAAGCCTCCGAGGGGGATGTATTGGAGTCCCAGGAATCCATAGGGGTTGTTGATCGCATCGAGGTATTTGATGCCGCCCATGCTTTCGGCAGGGAAAAATTTCAACACCCGGCAGCCTAGCTCCACGGCTCCTTCGATTTCCGAGGCGATGGAGATTCCCGGGGCGAAGGGCAAGCCGATCTTGATCGCTTCTGCCACGATTTTCGGGTTGAACCCCGGGGAGACTCCGAAATCCACCCGGGCGAGCTTTACATCGTGGACTTGGCCTGTGGTGATGATGGTTCCCACGCCCGCGGTCATTTCGGGCACTTCCGCCACGATGCGCTTGAGGGCTTCCATGGCCGCGGGGGTCCGCAAGGTGAGTTCCATGGCGGTGATGCCACCTTCCACGAGGGCTTTAGCGACTGGCACGGCGTCGTCGGCGTCGTCAATCACCATGACTGCCAGGATTCCTTTTTTCCTCAGCGCCTCGATTCTCGCTTCTCCGAATATGGTGTCCATATTCCGCTCCTCTATAAAATTTTCCAACTTCAGGGATGATTGCGCACGATGATCGGGCGGGAAGTAATTGGACAAATTAGACAGGATAACAGGATTTGCAGGATAAACAGGATAGGAGCCTGTGGATCCTGCTGTCCTGTCGATCCTGTAAATCCCGTTATCCTGTCCGCCGTGTCAGCTTTGTCAGCTTTGTCTGCCCTGTCCGCCGTGTCCGACTCGTCTAACTGGTCTGGCTTGCCCCACGCCAGGATGCCACCTATTCTACTCCCATTTTTTTCTCCTGTCCCTATGGCGCGCGCCGCCCCGGCGAAGGTATCCTCAAACTCGGAGGCCCGGATTCCGGGATATGGAACATGACAAAAAAAAACTCGGCTCAATCTTTGGCACAAGCCCCAGCCTGCGTAAAATCGACCTACAAAGGCGAGCCCGCCCTCGTCTTGGAGAACGACGCCCTAAGACTAGTCGTCCTTCCCCGCCGCGGAGCCAAGGCAGCTTCGATCTACGTCAAAAAACCAGCCAGGGAACTGCTGTGGCAATACCCGGGCGACACCTATCCGCCCCTCGTTCCCGGATCGGCATTCAAGCCCGAGGATTCCACGGGTTTCGACGACATGTTCCCCACAGTCAACGCCGAACCCTACCCCTTCGCGCCCTGGGCGGGGCAGCCCCTTCCCGACCACGGCGAAGTCTGGTTCATGCCCTGGGAAGAAACCCCGTCCGAGGCCGGGTCCCTCTCCTTCGCTGTCCAAGGCCGAAATTTCCCCTACCGCCTTCAAAAAACCTTCAGCCTCTCAGGCGCCTCGCTCCGTATTCAGTATCATGTGGAAAACCTAGGAGAGACCCCCTTTCCCTGCCTCTGGGCCGCCCACCCCCTGTTTGCAACCCGCCAAAGAATGCGCATATCCCTCCCTGCGGCGAATCGAGAGTCTTGCGCCCGCGTCATCGTCGCAAACTCAAGCGAAGAACTCGGCCCCCAGGGAACCCTCCTCGATTATCCTTTGGCCTCGCCCCGCCGCGGCGTACCGGCCTTTGACCTTTCCAAGATCAGCGTCGACACAGGCCTGACCCGCAAGTTCTACTTCGCAAAGCCCCTGACCCTGGGCGAAGTCTTCTTGGAGGATCCGCCCTCGGAAGACGGCACCGGGTTCAGCGTCGCCCTACGCTTTCCCGCGGACAAGGTTCCCTACCTGGGCATATGGGTGAATGAAGGCGGCTGGGCGGGGCAGAACAACATCGGCATCGAGCCTGCGGCCGCGGGCATGGATTCCCCGGGCAATGCCCGAAAATTCGGCATGGAATGGATTTTGCCGCCCCAAGGCGTCCAGGAATGGTGGCTGGAGATCGAGCCTCGTGTCGCGCAGAACGTGTAGACGCTGTGAACAGATTGACACCACATACATATAGCTTTAAATTGTATGCAGGAGGTAGCTATGCCCTTGCTTCAAATAAGAGACTGCCCCGAGGATATTTACAAAAAAATCGCCCACGCGGCGAAAAACAAGAAACGCACCATTGCCCAGCAGGCAGTCACGCTCCTTGAAAAGAGCCTGGGGCAAGAACAAACAAACACTGCAAGAAGGAAAGACCTTTTAAAAAAAATCAAAGAGAGGGAAATCCCGGACTATGTCAAAGAAGCGCCTGCGGACGCATGGATCAGGGAGGATAGGGAACGATGACTCTCGTCCTGGATGCAAGCGCAGGGATTGAAATCTTGCTTCAAAGGGAAAAGTGCGTTCTATTCGGATCGATACATGAAGATTCGGATTGGGTGATCGCCCCAAACCTCTACATGGAGGAACTTACCAATGTGCTGTGGAAATACTGCAAGGCGGGTTTAGTCACCCATGCCCAATGCATGGAACTCGCGGAGGACGGCCTATCCATGGTGGATGATTTTTTCGATGCAAAAGATTATTGGAAGGAAGCCCTTGCGGAAGGAATCAAATATTCCCATTCCATATATGATCTCTACTTCGCGATCCTGGCGCGGCGGAACGACGCCACCCTCCTGACCAACGACAAAACCCTCCATGAGATGTGTCGCGCCATGAATATCAAAAGCCTCTGTTAAGGCAATACGGGGCCGCCGTAGGCGAGGACGAGGGCGCGGGAGAGGCCTCGAAAATTCCCAAAAATTTCCTCTCCTGCCTATCCTGATTTTCCTGTTATCTTGTCCCTAAAAAGAAATGCGACAGGATATCGAAGATTTTCAGGATCGAAAAGTCAATCCTGCCGATCTTGTCATCCTGTCGCGATTGCGTTAGTCGCCACAGCACGGCCTGCCACGGCCCGGTTCCGCGGGGCGCGGTTTATTCCGGCTTGTGGTAGAGGAAACAGGCCACCTGATGGCCCTCGTCCACTTCCTTGAGCTGGGGGCGCTTGGCCTTGCAGACATCCATGCGCTTCCAGCAGCGGTCATAGAAGTAGCAGCCCGGGCGCTGCTTGTCAGGAGAAGGAACGTCGCCCGAAAGAATGATCCGCTTGCGCTGGGCCTCGACCTTGGGATCGGGGATGGGCGCAGCGGACAAAAGAGCCTGGGTGTAGGGATGCAGAGGCTTCTTGTAGAGATCCTTGGCGCCGGAAATTTCGATAATAAGACCCAGGTACATCACCGCCACCCGATCGGAAATGTACTGGATGACAGCCAAGTCGTGGGCGATGAAGAGGTAGGTGAGGCCGAACTCCGCCTGCAAGTCCTTGAACAAGTTCAGGATCTGGGACTGGATCGAAACGTCCAGGGCAGAGACAGGCTCGTCGCAGAGCATAAGCTCAGGTTGCAAGGCCAGTGCGCGGGCTATGCCGATGCGCTGGCGCTGGCCGCCTGAGAACTCATGGGGATAACGGTTCTTGAAGAAGCGCGAAAGCCCCACCCGCTCCATCAGGTGCTCAACCCGCTCGTTGCGCTCCTGGACACCCATGTCCAGGAGACCTCGCTGCTGAAAGATGCGCATAGGCTCGGCGATAATGTCGCCTGAAGTCATGCGGGGATTCAAGGAAGCGTAGGGATCCTGGAACACCATCTGCATGTTTTTTCGCGCCGCGAGAAGGTCGTGGGCGGACATAGTCGTGAGGTCCTGACCCTTGAGGGTCACATGGCCCTCTGTGGGCTTGTAGAGCTGGGCCACCGCGCGAACCGTGGTGGATTTTCCGCAGCCCGACTCGCCCACCAAGCCCAGGGTCTCGCCCTTGCGGATCTGGAAATCCACCCCGTCCACCGCGTAGATAAAGCCGCGATTCTTGGACAAAATGGACCTGCCGGTGGGAAAGTGCATCTTGAGCCCCTGCACGTCGAGCAAAATTTCGCGATCGTTCATTTGTTTCCCTCCGAGTAGAGCCAGCAGGAGACGGCGCGCCCGTTCCCAAGGCCGACGGAAGCGGGGTACTTCTTCTTGCAGATATCCATGGCCTTTTCGCAGCGGGGGTAGAAGGGACAGCAGTCCGGTAGGTCTATCACATTGGGCGGCTGGCCTTGGATGGAGTACAGCCGTTCCTTGTTCTCCCTATCCAGGCGGGGAACCGAGTGGATGAGGCCCTGGGTGTAGGGATGGAGAGGCTTTTCGAAGACCTCGTCGGTCTTGCCCCTCTCGATGATACGCCCGGCGTACATGACGCAAAGGGTGTCGCACATCCCCGCCACCACGCCCAAGGAGTGGGTGATGAGGATCACCGCGGTTCCGAGCTTGCGCGTGAGCTCCTGTATCAACTCCAGAATCTGGGCTTGGATGGTGACGTCCAGGGCGCTCGTGGGCTCGTCGGCGATGAGGATTTCGGGATTGCAGGAAAGGCCCATGGCGATCATCACCCTTTGACGCATCCCCCCGGAGAATTGGTGGGGATACTGGTCGATCCGCTTTTCCGGAGCGGGAATCCCCGCCAGCTTCAGCATCTCTATGGCCTTCTCCTTGGCCGCCTTCTTGTCCAGCCCCTGATGGAGGACGATGGTCTCAATCATCTGGGTGGAAACCTTGAGGAAGGGATTCAAGGAAGTCATGGGATCCTGGAAAATCATGGAAACCTTGTTTCCCCTAAGATGGCGGATCTCGTTGGGCGACATCTTGAGGATGTCCTTGCCGTGGAAAACCACCTCCCCGCCAACTATCTTGCCCGGAGGGCTGGGGATCAGGTTGATGATCGAAAGATTGGTCACACTCTTGCCCGAGCCCGACTCCCCCACGATGCCCAGGGTCTCGCCCTTGCGCAAATCGAAACTCACGCCATCCACAGCCTTCACAAGGCCCTCATCGACAGTGAAATAGGTTCTCAGGTTCTTGACCTGCAGGATAAGATCATCGGTCATTGCTTCTGGCTCCTTGCTCAGGTTCGGTTTTTGCTCTGCGGATCCAGGGCGTCCCTAAGGCCGTCTCCCAGGAAGTTCATGCAGAACAGGAAAATCGTCATGGCGATCGCCGGGCCCAGGAGCTGCCAGGTGGAGAATTCCATCGCCTTGACACCTTCGGACACCAGGGTTCCCCAGGATGCGGCCGGAGCCGAAACACCCAAGCCCAAGAAGGAGAGGAAGGACTCGTTCATGATAAAGCTGGGCATCAACAAGGTTGAGAACACCACGATGACCCCCAGCGTGTTGGGCAGAAGGTGGCGGAATATGATCCGCGGCACGCTGGCGCCCATGGAGCGGGCCGCCTCCACGAATTCAGAGTTCTTGAGGCTTATGATCTGGCCCCGCACCACCCGGGCTATGGTGAGCCAGGATACCAAAGCTATCGCTATGAAAAGGATCACAAAGCTTCCCCGGGCCTTTTCCCCGATCATGGCCATGATGATGATGACGATGAGCATATAGGGAAGGCCGTACATGATGTCCACGAAACGCATGATGAGGTTGTCCAGCCAGCCGCCGATGTAGCCCGAGACGGCGCCTATGAGGATGCCCACGAAGGCTGCGGTGAGGGTTCCCACCACGCCTATGGCAAGGGAAATCCGGCCCCCGTAGATGATCCGGGCCAACATGTCTCGGCCAAGGTCGTCGGTGCCGAAGATGTAGACCTTCTTGTAGTCCGGATTGGTGTCCACCTCGGCCTTCAGGCGCTCAAGGGCGGATCTCTGGAACTCCAGTTCCCTTACAAGGGGGTTGGAGGATGCGGTGGTGTCCGTGCCCACGCCTCCAAAGTTGAGGGAAAAGCCCATGTCCGCTTCAGCGGCCGGCGCTTCGGCCGCCGGACCTTCGGCCTGGCCCTCCGCCGGGGGGGTGGAGGTGTCGAAGGAGAAACTGTAGCCTGTGGCGGAGTTGAAGCCTATATCGGGCTTGTACTTCGCCTGCTCCGCTATGGTTTCCTCAAGAGCTACTATCCGCTTTTCCAGCTTGTCCAGGACAAGCTCGCCAGCGGGCTTGAAGGAGGGGGGGAGGGTTGCGTTGTAAATGACTTGCTCTCTGTTGCTGTGGATCACACCAAGGGACGTGAGCAAGGGGGCTGAAATAGTGATGAGGATGTAGAAACTCACCACATAGAGGCTTACAAGGGCCATCTTGTTCTTTCTAAGCCGCTTCCATGCGTCCGCCCAAAGCGAGACGGGCTTCATGACCTGGTTGAATTCGTTAACCGCGCTTTTCATGGATGCCTCCTACTTGTACGAAATTCTCGGATCGAGAAAGCCGTAGATGACATCCACCACCAGGTTGGCGAGGATCAGCACTGCGGAATACACGATCACGCTACCCATGATCAGGGTGTAGTCCCGATTTATGGCCGACTGGATGAATGGCCGGCCAATGCCGGGCACCAGGAAGACCGTCTCCACCACCACCGAACCAACGATAATCCCCGAGAACGCAGGACCCAGGTAGGTGACCACGGGAAGAAGGGCGCCCTTGAGCACATGCCTCCACACCACATCAGACTCCTTAAGACCCTTGGCCCTGGCGGTGCGGATGTAGTCGGACCTCAGGACCTCGAGGATCGAGGCTCGGGAGAGGCGGGCTATATAGGCGAAGTAGGGGAAGGAGAGGGTTATGGCGGGAAGGATGATGGCCTTGATGCCATGGATGGAAATCCACTGCCCCATGGGCAAGATCTTCCACCTCATGCCTATGAAAAGCTGAAGCACCGGCCCCATGACGAAAAGCGGAACCGATATGCCGATGACGGCGATCGAAACCGCCACATAGTCCGGCCACTTGTTCTGCTTCAGGGCCGAGATTATCCCCACCGAGATCCCGGAGAATACCGCCATGGCAAGGGCTGTCACTCCCAGGAGCATGGAAACGGGAAGCCCCGAATCGATAATCTCGTTGACCGACAAGTCCCTGTACCTGAAGGAAGGCCCCAAGTCCCATCGCAGGATGTCGCCCAAGTAGCGGAGATACTGCTGGGCCAAAGGCTGATCCATGTTGTAGCGCTTTAAAAGGTTCTGGAGAATGATCTCCGGAACATCCTTTTCCCGGGCGAAGGGGCCACCGGGAGCAAGCCTGATGAGAAAGAAGCTCAAGGTGATGATCACAAAGAGGGTGGGAATCAGGCTTAAGACTCTCCGAATGAAATAACGCGACATTCGGACCTACTCCTTTTCCGTTACGCCCGGCGGACACAATTCCTTCGCGAATAATCAAAGGCGAAGCAGCGGCCGGACATGACTATGATGAATGGATGCATGAGAATAGCGTTTCTCAAGGAGGGCCAGTATAGCCTGAAAGGACAAAAAAGGCTAGCGCCAATTTCCCCGTGATACGCAACGCGGCCAGTCTAGAGAACCAGCGGGAAAAAAAAGCAGCCTTCGAGGTATAACCTCGAAGGCTGCCTTCGCATTCTGCGTACAGAATGCGCGCGTAAATGGAATTACTTCTTGGGGCGGATGTACTTCCAGGGGTGCTGGTTCATCGGGTTGGGATACCAGCCGTCCCACTTGGCCAGATCGATCATGTTCTGCGTGACATAGAAGTAGATAGGGATGATAGCCATGTCTTCGTCGATTAGGATCTTCTCGGCGTCCATGAGGAGCTTCATGCGCTCGGCGCCGGAGGTCGTCCTGGACTTCTCCAGAAGCTCGTCGTACCTCTTGTTGGAATAGAGGCCGTCGTTCTGGGTTCCGCCGGTGACCCACATATCAGAGAAGGTGGATGGATCCAGGTAGTCTCCGATCCAGCCTGCGCGGGCGATGTCGAAATTGTGGGACTGGGACCTGGTGTTCAGGTAGGTTCCCCATTCCTGGTTCACAAGAGTGACATCGATCCCTAGGTTGGCTTTCCACTGAGCCTGCACAAACTCCGCGATCTTCTTGTGGCTGGCTGAGGTGTTGTAGAGAATGGCGAAGGTCGGGAAGCCCCTTCCGCCCGGATAGCCGGCCTCGGCCAGAAGTTTCTGGGCCGTGGCGGGATCGAATCCGTATCCCTTGGCGGGGGTGTAGCCCGTGGAGGGGGGAACGAAGGAATTGGCCGGGACCTGGCCGCCCTGGGTCACCTGCTCGACCAAGACCTTCTTGTCGAAAGCCATGGCGAGTGCCTTGCGAACTCTGGGGTCGTCCAAGGGCTTTCGTGTCACGTTGATGATGTAGTAGTAGGTTCCGTACTGGGGATAGACGTGGAAATTCTTGTCCAGCTTGATCTGGGACATGAGCTCGAGGGGAACGGTGTCGATCCAGTCGGCGGCGCCGGCCTTGTAGAGGTTGTACCCTACGTTGACGTCGTCGTTTGCCAGGAAGGTGATCTGCCTGAGGGCGACGTTCTTGGCATCCCAATACCTGTTGTTCTTGACTACAACGACGCGCTCCTGGGGTTTCCACTCCTTGAGCACGAAGGGGCCGTTGGAGACCCAGTTCTGGGCCTTGATCCAATCGTTGCCATGCTTCTCGATGGAGTGCATGGGCACCACGGCGAAAGCATAATGGACGATCATGTCCGGGAAGAAGGGAATGGGTCCTACCAGCTGGACTTCAAAGGTGTGCTTGTCCACAGCGCGGATCTTGACAGCTTCGCGACCGGCCTTTCCGGAAAGGTAGTCCATGCCGCCGGCGATGTAGTAGGCGGGGAAGTCAGCGTACTGGAAGGCATTCTTGGGATCCATCTTGCGGAGCCATGACTTGACTACCGTGTCGGCGGTGATTTCAACACCATCGGACCAGGTGGCCTTGCGGAGCTTGAAGGTTACTGTCTTGTAATCCGCAGAGAAGCTCCAGCTTTCCGCGATGCCCGGGAGTGCCCGGTTGGTGCGGGGATCGCCCACAGTGAGCCCTTCGAAGAGGGCCATATAAATCCGGTGCTCCGGAACGCCTTCTACGGCGTGGGGATCAAGGGATACCGGTTCGGTGCCGTTGACGATGGTGAAATTCTGCGCGCCAAGGGCGGCAACCGCGAGAAGCGCGAAAAGGGCGAATATAGTCCTTTTCATTCATACCTCCTGAAATTAAAATACTCGTTAAAATATATACTTCCTTAGGGGGGAATGCAAGAAATATTTGCGTTCATGTTTTATGGCTGGCCTAAAACCTCAGCACATTGATAGCCCGGTCCAGGGCTTCTTCGTCCAGGGAGCCGAAACCCTCGTCGATGAAGACCGCGTCGAGGGAGATGCCGCCCCGGCGCTCCCTGATGGAGTCCGCCAGTCCTAGGGCGAGGCTTATAGCGGTCAGGAATTTCTCGCCCCCTGAGAGGGTGGCGGTGGGCCGGCTTTGGCCTGTCCAGGAATCCAGGACCCGCAGGCCCAAGCCCACCCTCCCCCTGCCCGAGGCCTGGCCATCTTCCGGCTCAAGGTAGTAGCGCCCTTCGGACATGGAAGCCAGGTGGATCGAGGCCCTTCGGACCACTTCCGAGAAATACATGGCCAGGACAAAAAACTTGAAGGGCATGCGCCGGCCCGCTATTTCGCCCCGCAGGAGCTCGGAGAGGGCGGAAAGACCGCGGCTTCCCTCTTCCTGGTCCTTGCGCCGGGATTCGAGATCGGCCAGGGCCGAAAGCCCTGTTTCAAGGCGGTTAGCCTCAAGCCTCAGGGCATCGGTCGCAGCCCGGGCTTCGGCCAAGGCGGCCTTGGACCGGGCTGAGGTTTCCCGCAGGGCTTCGACATCGGGCATGGCCTGGCCCTTAGGGGGCAGATCCTGGGCAAGGGATGCCGCCTTGGCCCTCGAGGCGGCCAGGTTTACGCGGTACAGCGCCGCCGCCGCTTCTTCTTCAGCCAGAACCCGGTCAGCCAAGGATGCGGCATGGAGATTGGCCAGGGCTTGGGCCAGATCGGATCCGGAGGCGAAGTCTTTCGCCTCCAGGGCGGCCTCGAGGGCGGACAGATCCGCGGCGAGGGCTTGGGTCGAAGCGGCGGATTCCTGCCTTAAGGTGCCTTGGGACGATCGTGCAGCCGCGGCCGCCGCTTCCCAGCGGGAGCATTGGGCTGCGGCCTTGGCTTTTTCAGCCTCCGCCTGGGACGCCTGGCGCTGCGCCTCCTCGAGGGCAGGCGCGGGATCGATTTCTCCTGATTGAAGGAGGGCTTCCTGCACAATGGCCGCAAGCTTTCCCGCCTCCACCCGCCCACGCTCCAGGCCGGTGCGGAGGCCTTCCAGTTCCGCTCCGGCGGCAACCAAGGCTTCCTCTTCCGCCCTGATCGCCTTCCGCACCGCCTCAAAGCCTTCAAGCCTTGCCGCCATGGCCTTGAAAATGGCTGTTTCCCTATCCTTCGTCCGGGAAACCTCCCGCGCCGCCGAGGCAAAACTGCCTGGGGCAAGATTGGCCGAGTCGATGGGAGCAAGCGCCACAGAGAGGTCCTCCGCCGCCCCGGAAATCTCCTGCGCTGATTCGCCCAACCCTGCGGCAAGCTCGCCAAGCCTGGCAAGGGAGTGGTCGAGGTTGGCCCCGGCCCTGGCGAAGGCGGCCTCGGCCTCGACCAAGGCCGCCCTCCCCTGTCCAACCTCCTGTTCCGCCTCCGCAAGCCCTTCCGCCCCCAAGGCGGGCGCCGGGTGCTTCGTGGAACCGCAGACGGGACAGGGCTTTCCCTCGGCAAGGGAAGAAGCCAGCTTTCCCGCCGCAAGGAAGCCCAAGGCCTCTTCCCGGCGCTTCAAGGCCTGCGCTGCTTCCAGCCTGCCTTCAAGCGCCTTGGCCAAAGCCTCTTTGGCCAGCCCGCAGTCCTTGCGCGCCTTCGCCTCCTCTATTTCAAGCTTGACGACGCGATCGAGACGCTGGGCCAAGGCGGACAATCCTGCCAGCCTTGCCCGGGATATTTCCAAGCCAACCCGGGCGTTGCCCTCCTTCTCCAACTCCCCCTTCGCCTTTTCCAAGGCTTCCCGGCGGGACCGAATCGATGCCTCCTGGGAGACGTAGGCAGCCTCAAGCTCCCGCGCTCGGTTTTCGGCCCTGTTCAAGGCCTGGGTTGCCTCGAGGCGGCGCGAGAAGGCGGCGCAGGCCTTCTCAAGGGCGAATACGACTTCCCGCTTCGGGCTCATCTCCGCTTCCAAAACCTGGATGCGTTGCCGCAGGCCCTGGATCTCGCCTTCCTGGGCTAGAAGGCCTTCCAATTCCTTGGACAGAGCCTCCACCCTAGCCTCAAGATCCTTGGCCGCCGCCGCCTGGCGCAGGTAGTTGTCCCTGATGGGGATCACGAAGGCTGCGGCCTTCGCCCGCCTGATCCTCTCCGCCCTCTCTTCTTCCTGGGACAGGGCGGATTCAAGGGCCTCCGCTTCCGCCTGAGCGGCGAGGGCGGCCTCGGCACGCCGCACTCGGGCGGCTTCCGCCTCCAGCACCCGCTGGGCTTCCTCCAGGGCCGCCTGGGCCTTTTGCTCCTCGGCGTGCTTGGCCTCCAAAAGCTCCCTGGTGGCGGCGGCCCTCGCCTGCGGCTCCTCGCCCAACTCCGCCTGGCGGCGGCCAATCTCCGCGGAAAGGGAGGAAAGCTCCAAGGCCGCCGCCGCCGCCCTCTCCTTGGCCAACTGGGCCACCACCTCATGGGACTTTACCGGAAACAGTTTTTCCAGAATCTGTCCCTTTCGGGTGGAATCCATCTCCAGGAACTCCTGGAATTCCCCCTGGGGCAGCAGGATGATCTTTGAAAACTCGTCGGCGCTCAGGCCAATCCTCTCCACCATTGCCTTGTTCACCGCCGCTGGCCCGTCGGCTAGAGGCTTCCAAGCCCCAGCGACCTCGGTCCAAAGCCCCGCTGATGACGGAACCTCGGTCATTCCGCCTCCCCGCTTGGGCTTGGCATAGGGAGGATTCCGCGCCACCCGATACTTCTGCCCGGAGAGGAAAAACTCGAACTCCACCTCGGGCTTTTCCCCCGGAAGGGCGAAATCCGAGGCCAACTCGCCCTCCTGTCCCTTGCGCGACCCCGGCGCCTGGCCAAACAGCGCATAGGTGATGGCATCGAAGAGGGTCGATTTCCCCGAACCGGTTTTCCCGCAGATGAGGAAGAATTCCCCCAGGCGGGAAAAATCGACTTCAGCCTTCTCCCGGTAGGGGCCGAAATTACTTAGGACGAGTCTACTCGGCCTCATTCAGCGCCTCCCTTGCAAGCTGGGCGAAGAGCGCGGCCATCTTGGGCTCAGGATCTTCCCCTCGGATTTCATTATGGAAGCGCTCAAAGTCCTGGGTAAGGGCCGAAAGGGGATCCAGGGATTCCCGATCCACCGCCCCCGGCGCAGATTCCTCCAATTTCCGCTTGTAGCATTCCTGGTTGGTTCCCACAAGCCTCGGGTACATGGCTTTCAGGCGTTCGCCTGCGTTGGGCACAGGCTCACCGTCCAGGAGGGTAGCCTCGATGTAGTCCCCCCTTTCAGCCTCGGGAAGGGGATTGTCCGCAAGATCCCTGAAATAGCCGCGAATTTTCCTCAGCTCCCTCAAGGGCTTGATCCGTATGAAGCGAACCAGGGGCGGGTCGCCCAGCTCCACCTCGAGATAGCCCTTTTCCGCCCCCGCCTCCCCCATGGAATAGGCCATGGGCGACCCGGAATACCAGGCCGCAGGCGCGGGGCTCTGGCTTTTGTGCAAATGTCCCAAAGCGACATAGTCGAAGCCGGCGAACGCGCCCACGTCCACCTGTTCCGCCGCGCCCACGAAGGAAGTCTCGCTCTCCGAGGCCACAGCCCCGGCGGCGAAACAGTGGGCCGCCAGAATTTTCACTGTGGGGGCAGACCCCAGCGATTGACTTTCGTGCCCAGCTGGCCCTCGGCGGACCAATCGGAGATCAGCTGGGTGAGGAAGGGCAAAGCCCAGACCGCCGCCCAGGGCGCACCACCCTCCTGGGGCGGCGCATCGATGTCCCGCAGGAGGATAGGTTCCTTCCGCAGTTCAGTCACGATATCGATGCCTGAATCCGCCATGAAGGCAGAGCCGAAGGCCAGGCGGCCCGAGGAATCGTGGTTGCCCGGTATTATGACGATCCGCATGCCCGGAACCGCCTCGACGGCGGCGCGGAGAAAGGCATCGAAGCAGGCGATGGCGCCCAAGGGCGGGATGGCCCTGTCGTACACATCCCCCGCGATGATCATCAATGAAGGCTTCCGCTCCGCAAGGGCCTCGACAACCCTATCAAGGACGTAGGCCTGGTCCTCAAGGAGATCGTAACCCCGAAAATTCTTACCAAGATGAAGATCCGAAAGGTGGAAAAGACGCATAGCCCCAGGATGAAGCCCTTAGGCCTCCGCGTCAATCGGAACTGCGGGCCTTTGGGGTCTAAGGCCTTTCCCGGCCGGCGCTGAATGTCGTACATTTGGAGTGGAGGTGCATCATGCAGTACAGAAGGCTCGGTTCAGCGGGCGTTAAGGTATCGGTCCTATCCCTCGGCTCCTGGGTTACCTACGGCTCCCAGGTGGACGTGGACGCCGCCGCTGAGATGATCAAAGTGGCCTACGACAGGGGGGTCAACTTTTTCGACAACGCCGAAGTCTACGCAAGCGGAAAATCGGAAAAAATCATGGGCGCCGCGTTCAAGAAACTCGGCCTGAGGCGAGGATCCTTCCTTGTCTCCACCAAGCTGTATTGGGGCCTCAACGACGGCCCAAACGAAAAAAACACCCTGAACCGGAAGTACCTCATGGAAGCCATGGACGGCAGCCTGGAGCGCCTAGGTATGAGCCACGTGGACCTGGTCTTCTGCCACCGCCCGGACCCCGAAACCCCCATGGAAGAGACTGTCAGGGCCATGAGCGACATCCTGTCCTCGGGAAAAGCCTTCTACTGGGGCACCAGCGAGTGGTCGGCGGAGCAAATCCGCGAAGCCTGGCAGATAGCCGACCGGCGCAACCTCCACCGCCCCCAGATGGAGCAGCCCCTGTACAACATGCTCGCCAGGACCAAAGTCGAGAAAGAATTCGCCCGCCTCTACGACGGCATAGGACTGGGGCTCACCACCTTCAGCCCCCTGGCCTCGGGCCTCCTCTCAGGCAAGTACAAGAACGGCATTCCCGAAGGCTCAAGATTCGCCCTGCCGGGCTACGAATGGCTCAAAAAGCGGTATATGCACGAAAACTTCGCCACGGGCGTGGCGGCCCTGGAACCCATAGCCGCCGAACTCGGCGCCACCATGAGCCAGCTGGGCATAGCCTGGGCGGCGAGAAACCCCCGGGTATCCACGGTCATAACAGGGGCCTCGAAGCTCGAGCAGCTGAAGGAAAACCTGGGCGCCCTAGACGTGCTTCCCAAGCTGACCCCCTCCGTCCTGGAGCGCATCGACGCCGCCCTGGGAGACATAGTCCAGTGATCTGACTCGAAGGGACGCCGCTCTTGCCTGATATCATTTTTTGAAGTAAAATGATATCAAATTTCTGTATCAATACTAGGAGGCGAGAGTGGCGGACATTTCCTTGCGCGGCTGCACACCGCTTCTCATGGGAGCCCTCAAATCCGAGAGCGCCAAGAGGGGCAAGAGCGTCAACAAGACCATATTTTCCAAACGCGAGACAGGCAGGCGCTATGGCGACCTGGACCATTTGGCGGGAATCTGGTCGGCACAAGAGGCGGCGGAGTTCGACAAGGCTGTGGAAGGGTTTGAAACCATCGACAGGGAACTTTGGCAATGAGGCTCATGATAGACACAAACGCCTACGGGGATTTTCTCAAGGGATCTCCCTCCCGGACCGAAGTCATGGCCTCCGCCCAGGAAATACTTGTCCCTGCCATTGTGCTTGGAGAACTGAGGTCGGGATTCAGGGGAGGAAGCCGGGAAAAGGCGAACCTCCTCACCCTGGAACAATTCCTATCCAGCCCAAGGGTTCGCGTCCATGAAATCGGCGAGGCAACCGCGATATTCTATGCGGAAGTCCACGGAAGCCTGAAAAATTCAGGGCACTCCATTCCCACCAACGATCTCTGGATCGCCGCATCAGCCCTGGAGACGGGCTCCATCCTTCTCACCCGGGACAGCCATTTCAAGGTAGTCCCGGGCCTCATCGTACAATGACGCGCTATTTGGGCTGGAGGTAGGAGCCAAGATCCTTCTCCATGAGTTCGTCGTAGCTGGGCAGGCCTGAGAATTCCAAAGGCTTGTCCGGATTGTTCAAAGTCCAGCCAAAGGCTATCTCCTGCAAGGAAGCCACGTGGCGCCCGACCCGCTGCTTGAGAGGATGGCCGGACTCATCGTAGGGCACGTAAAGGCGGCCCAGCTTTTGGGCCTTCACATACCAGGGATCCACGCCCGTTAGGACCAAAGCCTCATCGGTACGGCCTCGCAGGCGGCCCTGGGAAGGATTGGCCGTCTCGATCAGGATGGCCAGGGTCTCGGTGTGATCGCCCAACTCTCGGTGCGTTAGTCCCCTTAGGTTGACCGGCGAAGGCTCGAGGCCTATGGTTATGTTCTGCATCTCAAGGCCCAACACCGTCTCCGAAGCCAAGCCCATAGCCCGGGGATGGGCCACGATGGCGTTGACCACCGGATACTCGGGCGAAGCCTCGTGCAAATCCACGGAAATCGTGATTCCCTTGTCCCGTATGAGTTGGGTGATCCCATAGCAGACCTGCTCCGTGAGGGTGCCGTTGGGCCGCCCCGGAAAGCCTCGGTTCAGATTGCGCGTTTCAGAGCCCGAAAGGGATTGGCCAGAGGAGGCGTGGATGTACACGTTGGGATCAGGCCACTGGTGGACTGGATTGGTAGCCCGGGAACCATAGGAAAACCTCCGCGCCCCCATGGGAGTCTGGATCGTGAAGGACTGGGGAGCCCCTTCCTGGGGATCGTTGTGGGTAAAGCCCGAGGTGTTGGACCGGGGCATCACATAGAGGACGCCTGCGGCAGGCACCGCGTTTTCAACCAGCATGACCGCGGAAATATGACTTGATGGCTCGTTGGGATGGGTTCCGCCCAAAACCAGCATGGAGGCTCCGGGCACCCCGGAATCCAGGACGTAGACCTCGGTGTCGCCCGGCGAACCTGAAAGCCCTTCGAACCACTCGGAGAGCATGCGGATCTCCGTGACCCCCGGCCCCTTGTAGATGGGAAAGGGCTTTCGCTTGGCGAGGAAATCCGCCCCCGTGACAATGGAGACCCCTAGGGCGAGGACCAGGAAAAAGGCGGCGCTCATTTGATGCTTTTTCATGCCGCCCTCACTTTATAAGGAAAAGCCGCAAGAGAAGGGGCACGATCACCATGGCCGCGGTTGCCTGGAAACTCGGCTTCTTGGATGCAAGCAAAGACCAGACCGAAAGGGCGAGAACCGCGGCCAGGATCCCAAGGTAAACATAGGTCATCACGACGGAACTCCTTGGTTAAAGCAAAGACCGGATCTGCTTAGAAAACACGATAAAAAGCAGGGACCAGCCTATGATGATGAGGGATGGAATTATCAGCTTCTTCAGCGTCTTGCCATACCCGTCCAAACCCACCACCTGGGCAGCGAAAATAGCCGACAGAGCGGTGGGAGGCATGAAATCGCCTAAGGAGGCTATGAGCGACAAGGCCGAGGCGGTGATGATCTGATCCCTGCCCAGCAAGGCCAAGAGAAATGGCACGCCCAGGACGCTCGAGGCACCAAAGGAGGAAACCGCCCCGAAAAGCGGCAGGCTCACTGCGATGGCCAGATACAATAGGGCCGGCGGCACCGAAAGAGAATTCACGACTATGAAGCCCCTCACTCCCGTGAGAGTCATGATCTGGATGAACATCCCAACCCCGACAAGGATTCCCAGGACGGGAAGGGCCTGCTCCACCGCCTGCCTGGCCGAGGAAAGGACGTTGAACTTCTTCCCCGTGAAATAGGCCAGTCCCGCGCCGATGGCGAAGATGAGAGGCATGCCCAGATTGAAGACCTTGGGCATAGCCTTGTCCAGGATCATGAGGAGGACCACCAAAACAGCGGGGGCGAAGAGCCTCGCCGAGCCGTATTTGTCCAAGGTGGCGGTGTCCAGGGCTGCAAGAACCTTGGACATGTCGATCTTGCGCACATGCTTGAGCCCGAAATACAAGGCCGAGAAGATGGCCAGGGGAAGAGTCATGAGAAGGAGGGGAAGCTCGAAGCCCACGTAGGGCATGTCGATGCCCCCGCCTATGATCATCACCGGAATGTTCACCGGCGGGGCTATCATGCCCAAAATGCCCGCCATGGCGATGAGGGCCGCGGACTGGACCCCCGGTATGCCCAGGGCGGCGAACATGGGGGCCACCACGGCGCCGGCGGTGAGGACCGAGGCGGAGGACGAGCCTGTGATCATCCCAGGAAACATCACCACCAGGGTGAGAAGGATTAGGAGAAGGCCGGGAATTTTATGAAAGCGCCGGATTGTGGCCGCCGAGAGAGCCTCGAGTCCGCCTGAGTCTTTGAATGCGTTCATGAAAATCATGGCCGTGGCGATGGTGAGGATGGTATCCACATAACCGAAGGAACCCTCCACCAGATGGCGCAGGGGAAGGCCGAACCCACCTGCCAAGGCTCCGGCTACGGAGGCCAGAAGCATGGAAACTGATACAGGCCACTTTAGGGCGAAGGTCCCCAGGGCAAAGACACCCAGCATGGCGACAAAAACCAATAGCTCGTTCGTCAAAGGGATCCTCCAGGTTTAATGGAAAGGCACGC
This sequence comes from Spirochaetota bacterium, assembly GCA_008080685.1. Classification (GTDB taxonomy): domain Bacteria; phylum Spirochaetota; class Spirochaetia; order Treponematales; family Rectinemataceae; genus VKGY01. Next base: position 13,959 of record VKGY01000015.1, on the reverse strand, counting down.
TCAGTAGGCGAAAGCCTGGCCATCGCGCCTAGGATCCGCCCCGCCGAAAAGCAGGCCCTTGTCGTAGTCGTAGACCACGGCGTGGACGCCGCCGAAGTAGGCGTCCCAGTCGCCGCGGACCGTGACCGTGTGGCCGAGCTTCTTCAAGGCCTCATAGGTGTTGATGGAATAGCGGCCCTCCATGTTGAGGGCGCCTGATGCCATCTGGAAGAGCCTAGGGGCCAGGATGGCTTCCTGGATGGGAGTGCCGAAATCCACCACGTCGGAGATGATCTGGGCAACCGCCGGGAAAATCCGGGTGGCGCCGGGGGAGCCGATGGTCATGAAGGATCTGCCCCGGGGGTCGAGCACCAGGGTGGGGCTCATGGAGGAGAGGGGGCGCTTTCCGGGCTCAATGGAGTTGGCCGTGCCCGGGCGGAACACAAAGTCGTCCATGTGGTTGTTCATGATGAAGCCGTAGCCGGGAACCACCACGCCGGAGCCGAAGAAGTAGTTGATGGACTTGGTGATGGCCACCATGTTCCCGTCCTTGTCCATGACAGAGAGGTGGGTGGTGCTGCCCGACTCGTATTTGGAGGGGTCGCCCGCCGTTGCGCTGGCCATTGGCTTGGCCGGGTCTATCTTGGCGGCCAGATCCTTGGCATAGGCCTTGCTGGCCAATCCAGCCAAGGGAACCTTGACGAAATCCGTGTCCGCCATGAACTTGCCCCGGTCGGCGAAGGCCATCTTCATGGTCTCCGCCCAGAGGTGGGCCGTGGCGGCTGTCATGCGGCCGGATTTGGCCACATCGAAGTTTTCCATGATGTTTAGCATCTGGACCAGATGGGTTCCGCCCGAGGAGGCGGGAGGCACAGAGAGGATCTTGTAGCCTCGATAGGTCCCTTCCGCGGGCTTGCGGATCTTCACCTCGTAGGTGGCCAGGTCTTCCAGGCTGAGGATGCCGCCCCTCTTTTTCACTTCTGCCACCATGGCTTCCGCCATGGGGCCTTTGTAGAAGGCGTCTTCCCCACCCGCCGCGATCAAGGCCAGAGCCCTTGCGAGGCCGGGATTCTTGATGGTGTCCCCGATTTCATAGGGAAGGCCCTCGTCCAGATAGATCTTGGCCCCTTCCTCGAACTCCATCAGCTTCTGGAAATTGTCCTTTATTATAGAAGCCAGGTTGACGGTGACGGGAACTCCCTTGGTTGCCCAGGAAATGGCCGGCTCGAGAATCTGCATCCTGTCCAGCTTCTTGGAGCCGTAGTTCTCCAGGGCGTACAGAAGTCCCTTCACCTCACCGGGCACTCCCACCGAAAGTCCGCCTTCGAAGGATTTCTTGCCCACCTGACGCCCCGAGGCGTCCAGTTGGTACATGTCCGCCGTGGAGGCCCCGGGAGCGCGCTCCCTGAAGTCCACCACCACCGCTTCCCTCATGTCAGCCATCTTTATTATAAGGAATCCGCCGCCCCCAAGGCCTGAGGCGTTGGGTTCGAGTACGCCCAGGGCGAAGGCTGTGGCGATCGCCGCATCCACGGCGTTGCCGCCCTTGCGCAGGATTTCCACTCCCACCTGGGAGGCTTCCGGCTTGGCCGCCGCGACCACGCCCCGGGTGCCGGAAGCGCCGCGGCCGTAGAGATTCAAGGGTCCTTGAGCCGAAACGGCTCCGCCCGCAAGAGCGATTACCACAAACAGGGATACGAGTTTTTTCATTGGGAAGATCCTCCTCAAATAATATGATTTACCTCAGTGTGGAACCGAAGCGGGGATAGGTCAAGCCTAAAAAAGCCTTAAAATGAATTTGCGATCGCTCATTCCACCGCCCCGTCGCCCAGGACCACCTCGATCGCCTTAGGCTTTATTTTCAAAGCCGAAGCGCAGAAGGAGAAGGCGGCGCCCTCGATTCCCATGGCGATGCCCCGCCTGATCTCCGGATCCACAAGGGTTGCCTTGGCCTGGCGCAATAGGTCGGCTGAAAGATCGGCTTCCATCTTTGAGGCCTCTTCCTTGAGGCGGAAGAGGGTGTTGGTGAGGAGGTTGGCCCCCTTGGCGCGGATTTCTATGGTTTCGGTCCTTACCGCAGGGGGAAGGCAATCCGGCTTGGGGGTTTTTACTCTAAGGATCTTGGCCTTTCCGTCCCAGGCGAAGTCCCAGGCCTGGGTATCCGAGGCGTCCACCACGTAATGGACATCGGCCCAGGCCTCTAGCTCAATTGAAGCCTTGAGGTGGAGGACCGAGAGGAGCCTCGTAGTGAACTCCTTGGAAGCGGCGTAACGTTGGGTGGAGGAAAGGGCAAGTATCCTTGACTCAGGCGAGAGGCTCTGGACGTAGATCTTCCAGGTTTCCTTGATTTCTGGCGGCCGGGGAAGGAAAAATACCGCTCCCAGGACCGCTGCCCCCAGAAGGGCGGCGGCCACCACTATGGCTGAAGTCCCGCCTTTGCGCGATGCGCCCATGGCTGGCTTTCCGCGGCTATAGGCCGCAGTCCTTTTCCCAGCCGGCCACCACAGCTCCGGCCTCCTGGGCCAAGACAGAGAGGGCCACCGTGTCGCCCTTCTCGGACAGGGATTCCCAAGCACGGTCGGCGATGAGGACCAAGGCCTCTTGGGCTTGGTCGCGGGCCGCCTTGAAAGCCTGGTCTAGGCACTTAGGTCCCCCTGCCTTGGACCGGACTGTCCAGTCCCTGAAGCGCTGCCAATAGGCTGTGGCAGCCTCGGCGCCCTCGACGTAGCTGTAGGCCTTCCAGAGGGGATAGAAGGTTCCGCCTGCCAAAAGAAGGGGCTTGTACAGGGAAATGCAAGGATATGACGTGCCTGAGAACCAGAGGACAGCCCCGGACTGACCCTTGTACTGGACCGCCATGGAGGCGGTGGAGGCGGAGACCGGAGGCAGGAGGCCTTCGTGGACGCAGAGGCTTTCCATATTCTTGAAAAACCGGGCCCTGGGATCGAAGTTGCCGTGGGATCTGAGGATATCGAAGAAGGGAAGGGTTAGGCTTGAAGCCTGGGCCTTTGGCGCCTTGAGCTCCGAAAGAAGGGAGAGGGCGTGGGATCTTCGGATCTCGGCCTTGGAAAATCGGAGGTAGAAGGGGTTTTCCACATGGGCCTTGAAGGATTCCTTTTCGCCCTTCCTTCCTGGGTCGGCCTCGTCGGAGCAGGCCGCCCTTTCGTTCACCGGGGCTATTTCCTTCCGGGTCTGGACATCAAGGCGCTTGTAGTCCTCCTGGATGCAATAGCAGTTGGAGATGGCGTCCCTGGGCGCGGCGGCGCGCCAAGCCCAGCGGCGGCCCGCGGTCTCGAGGACATAGGCTTCATTCGGATCGGCGATGAGATAGGAGTTGTCATAGTACAGGGAGCCCTTGTAGGCTCCGTTGCCGCCCTGGTCGTGGGTTTCCACGAAGGCGCAGATGAATTCAAGGGCTTCCTTGGCGGTGCGCTCCCTGGCAAGGGCCTTGCGGAGGATCTCCATTCCCAGGACCCCGTCCTTGGCGGGCTTGTACTTGGAGAACACCGCCTCGTTGCCCATGGCCACGCCCGCCTCGTTGATACCCATCTCGCCCCCTGTCATCCAGCTGGGCTTGGAAAGGGCGAAGGCCAGGCTCGGACCTTCCGGAGTCTCACCTTTGGGCACCAAGACCAGAGTCTGGGGTTCGGCGGGATTGCGGTCGGAATTCTTGCCGAAAAGGCGGCCGGGAGCAAAGTACAGGGTATCGCACATGGCTTCCTCCAGGGTTTACTGTAGTGTCAGAACTGTTGGCGCGCAAGCGTAATCAGTTGACCCGCCAAGGCGCCGGGCTTACTCTAGGCCCATGGGATTTCCTACAGCGCGGCCTCGGGCGGCGGCGATTCTTCTCGCCCTCGCCCTCATCGTCTCCAAAACCGCCGCCGCCCAGGACAGCCTCGGCCTAGAAGCCCTCCGCGACGCGGTCTACGACAGCGCGCCCCTCGCGGAAATCGAAGCGGAGGCGCAAAAAGCCCAAAGCCTCTCGCCCCAGGGTACGGCGCAGCATCTCCGCCAATCCGCGATCGACTATTTCCTCGCCCGGGGCTACAAAGAAAACGGAGATACGAAGAGGGCGATCCCCTGCTTCGAATCGGCCATCGCCGCGGCCGACCGCTACCTCGCCCAGGCGGAAAATCCCCAGGTTCCGGGACTCCTGGCCAAGGCCAAGGCCCTCTCTGAGCTTGCCATCCTCAAGGACCTGGTTTTTCTGGCGGCCAAGGGCCCCCAGGTTCCCGCCCTGGCCAAGAAAATCCTCGAGCTCGATCCCTCCAATCTCGGGGCACTCTTGATCACCGCTTCAGCCAAGGCCTATCCGCCCAGGGTATTCGGCGGGGACCCACAGGAGGCGATCCGCTTGGTCGACAAGGCCCTGGCCTCCCGCCCCGGAGGCATCCCCGGGGGCATCCCCGGGGGCTTGGCCAAGGACGAGCTTTTCGACCTGCGTGCCTGCATGGCCACGGCCTACGAGAAAGCCGGGGACAAGGCCGGCGCCCTGGCCTGGTTCTCCGCGGCCCTTGAGCTTTATCCTCATAATCGCTATGCTTTGGAAAGATTAGGAACCTTGAAAAAATGATCTTCTACGCCACCTTCTGCCTCGCAATTCCATCCTTCATGCTGGCCTTCACGGTTCTCAACACCCTGTGGCTCATGTGGAGTTCCCTCATTCCCCAGGAAACCACGGGCGGCAAGGTGTCGGTTCTTGTGCCGGCGCGCAACGAGGCTGCCAATCTTGAAGCCTGCCTGGAGTCCCTGATCCGCCAGGAATACGAGGATTTCGAGATCATCGTCTACGACGACCAGTCATCGGACGGAACCGGGGCTATCATCGAACGCTTCGTAAAACGCTATCCCGAGACGGTCTTCATGATCCGAGGAGGACCTCTGCCCGAGGGTTGGTACGGAAAGCCCCACGCCCTCCATAGCCTGGCGAAAAGGGCCAGGGGAAGCCGGTTACTTTTTACCGACGCGGACACGATCCATAGGTCGGACAGCATCGGCAAGGCGGCGGGCCTAGCCAATTACTACGCCGCCGACTTTGTCTCGGGCTATGTCCAGCATAAGGCGGCCACCCTCGGCGACTCCTTGGTGTTTCCCATGATCTACCTTCTCACCATGGGGTACATGCCCCTTTGGCTCACCTTGCAGTCCCTCCACCCTCGGATTTCCCACGCCATCGGCCAGTTCGTCTTTGTCGACAGAGCCGCCTACCTGCTCAGTGGGGGCTACGAATCGGTGAAAGACAAGGTTTCCGAGGATGTGCACTTTGTGCGTCGCATGAAGCGTCAGGGCTACAGGGTGGTCTTCGCGGACTTGAAGGACCAGGTCTCCTGCAGGATGTTCAAGGACTACCGCCACGCTATTGATGGGATTTCGAAAAACGTCTACGACTATATCGAAAAAAAATTCCCCATCCTGGCGGCGGCCACGATTTTGCTGCCCCTGCTTGTATTCCTCCCCATCATCCTCTCGATCTGGATCCCTCCCTTTTTCCCAGCCTCCAGCCCCCTGGCCCGGATCCAGCCCGAGCTTCGCCTCTCCGTGCTCTTGAGTATGTTCGTCTGGTTTGTGGTGGCCCTGGAGAGGAAGCTCCCCTGGTACATTCCCCTTCTCTATCCTGTGATCTACGTCAACACTCTTTCCGCGGCCTGGCGGGCGCATAGGATTTTTTCCCAGGGCAGGGGTATAGTATGGAAGGGCCGGATAGTCCGGTAGGGCGCAGAGCGGCAGTGTATGGCGTATAAACCGGGCGACCCCCTGGTCACAAGGAAGCCTCTCTTCCTGGCCGCCAGCTTCTGCCTGACCTGGCTTGCTGACATCCTGGGCTATCTTCTTGGCCTTGGGCTTTTCGGCTTCAGGATACGCAAGAACCCGGAGGCGAAGGCAGCCCTCAGGCTGAGGATGTCAGACGGCAGATATAAGCCCTTGATCCTTGTATCCAACCACGCCCTGCTCTTGGATCCCATGCTTCACTCGATTTCCCTCGCGCCCCGCCTCACTTACTTCACCGCCCTGGAGGAAACCATTGCAAGCCCTGGGCTTGGCACCCTTGTGCGCCTTTTCGGCGCACTTCCCCTCCCCAAGGACAGGGCCCGCCTCGCCCTTGTGGACCAGGCTGTCGCGACCGCCCTTTCCACCCGGGGGCTCTGCCATTTCTACCCCGAAGGCGAATGCCACATGAGAAACCAGGAGATACGGCCCTTCAAGCCCGGAGCCTTCCATTTCGCCATCCGTCATGGCGCCTTTGTCCTTCCCGTAGTCACGGTCCTCAAAAAACGGCGCCTTGGACCCCTTTCCCTGGGCGTCAAGGCCGAGGTCCACCTCCTTCCGCCCATCGCCCCGCCCAGCCCATCAGGGCGGCTCTCGGTTGACATCCACGCCGCCCAGACCCTGGCCGCCGCGGCACGGGCCGCCATGCAGGCGCGGATCGACCAGGCCGGGGGCGACAAGAGCCTCTACAAAGGCCCCATGCCCCGCATCAAAGGCTTCAACGACAGGCTGAGGTGAAATCCAATCGAGCTAATCAGCCACCTGGTCCAAGGGGCAGAAACGAACCAGGAGTCCCGCTATCTCTCTTGTGTACGGTTGGCTGATATCGTTGGCTACAACTATGTTTTCAGAACCGGGATGAAGGGTTCGAAACGCCTTGATACCCGCAGGATCGAAGGCCGAGGAGGACCATTTTGCTTCGATGGCCACGGGAGGCTTCCCCTTGGGCTGTCGGATAAAATCCACTTCCCTTCCCTGTTTGTCCCTCCAGCAGAGGATATATTTCGTGCAAGCCTTGGGACCAAGCGACAAAGTCTGTATCAAAGCCGTAGACCGGGGGAGTGGAGAGTATTTCCTTGGAATGGCGCGTATTGAAGGGTCTTAAGACCCATACGAGGTGGGTGGCTTCCAGAATCGCCAGGTAGTTGACGATAGTTGGCCGGGATACTCCGCATGCGGTTGCGAAGGCCGCTGAATTGAAGCGTCCTGAGCTTTGGGCGAGCAGCAGCTCAGCGAATTTTAGGAAGGATTCTCTTCTCTCCAGGCGGAAGAGTTCGAGTATATCCTTGGCCCAGAAGGCTTCCATCCACTCGGAATAATCTTTGTCGTCCCTGCTTTCTTCCAGGAAAAATCCGGGCAAGCCGCCTCGAAGAAAGCGTTTTTTCCTGTCTCCGTAGCCGGGAAAATTGGAATCCTTTTCGCACAGGGGCGTAAGGCGGAGTTCGCTCTTCCTTCCCGCGAGGGTATCCTTGAATTTTGCCGAAGCCCCAAGGGTGGAGGATCCGGTAGCTATTATCTTTATGCGGGGAAAATAATCCGCGGCTATCTTGAGCAAGGCCACGGGATCCTGCAGGCGATGAATTTCATCCAGGGCGATCATGCCTTCCGGCAAGGATCTCAAGAAGGCCTCAGGATCTTCCAACTCCCTGCGAACCGAGGGCAACTCGCAATCGTAATACCGTATCCCTTGCACACTGCGGCATAGCATTGTTTTCCCTGCGCGGCGCACTCCGGATAGCCAGACTATAGGCCGTCGCTCCCATAATGAAAATATTTGGTTTTTCCACCACTCTCTTTCAATCATAGTGACAGTATGGGTAAAAAAAAGACCAAACGCAAGTCTATCTGCGTTTGGTCTAGCTTTTTTGCAACTCGACTTTACATTTGGTACGTAACGCCCAGCTTGACGATGTGCCGCCAAACCGGGTCGGGCACAGCCCTGCCCTTGTCCTCTCCGTCGTCCCAGTAGGTGTAGGAAAGGCCGTAGCCCAGGCTCAGCTCAAGGGGCAAGGAGGCTGGCCGCCAGCTAAGCTCCAGGCTTCCCGCGTGGTTGTAGTCGTAGATTCCATCCTTTAAGAAATTTTTGTCAGGGTAGCCCGCCAAATCCGAGTAGTTCTGATACTTGTCCACATCGCCGTAGATCTGGGGGTGCGTCAGGAAAGTCCTTATTGAGTCAGGTTCGTTGTCCCCGTGGCGGATGAGGCTGTAGGCCAGGGAGAGGCGCAATCTCGGCGCGGGGCTGGCATCGAGGCGGAGGAGGATTTCATCCGAGTTGGGGGGGATGTGGTAGCCCAGGTTTTCGCCGTCGTTGGTGTAGGCTGTGTCCACCCTGAGGCGGGAGTCGAAGGTCCAGGTGGGATAGTGGGCGTA
>VKGY01000015.1:4233-5802 GCA_008080685.1 Spirochaetota bacterium | reverse complement strand
TGTGTACTGGGCGGTGAGGATGCCGAAGGGCAGGCCCGGGACGGCCAGCTTGGCTCCGCCCTGGTAGGCGAACATGTTCCGGGGCCTTGAAAACCACTCGTCGAAGCCCGAGAGTTCCATTTCATCCACGAAAACCGAGCCGTAGACCTTGCCGATACTTTTGAGGAGTATCTGGAAATCTCCTTGGAGGGCCATGTTGTCGATGTCCGACATGGTCACCTGATACTCCACGGCGAACATCATAGGCGAGAGGTAGGCGAGCTCCAGACGCTTTGAGCCTATCATGGTCCCGTTGGCGCTCAAGGTGAGCCAGGGAAAGGGAAAGAGCTCGAGCCTCTGGATGGCGAACATTTTTTGGCCCGTGATAGCACTGTAGTCGCCTAAGGGATCATCCTTGGCGATGGATTTGTCGTTGGCTGTCTCCCAGCTGCCTAAGGACCCCACCAGGTGGGAAAGGGCGAACAATTCCGAGGGCCTGAACTGGTATTCCAGGCCCATGAAGGGCCGGGCTGTGCCGGAGAGGGCCAAGGAGCCTGAACCCATGCCCCAGTCGCGGCGGAAGCGGGAGAGGCGGAATCTGAAGGCGCCAGATTGGGTGGCGCCAGAGATGTCGGACCTTAAGTCGAAGCTCCAGGTGGGATAGGGCTCCTCTCCATCAGAGTAGGGGCTGGTGGAGACCTTGTTGTGGTGGGCGTCCCACTGCTTGGTGAAGCTGTAGGGAAGGAAGAGGTCGCGGTTGACCTTGTCGTAGGTAACCCCGATGGTGCCCCAGAGGGAGAGCCAGGGCTCGGGGAACATTTTCACATAGGGCTGGAAGAGTGAGTTGAGGTGCCAATCCTGGGCCCCTGCGACGGTTCCTACGCGCCCCTCGGCGACAATGTTGGCGCCTAACGCGGCCTTAAGGTTGCGCGATTTCCAAAGCGCCTCGGGAGCAGGACCTTTTTCGGAATTGTCATTTGACGCTGGAAATTCCGAGACGAGATCGCGTATTGCGGATTTCTCGGTAGGCGAGAATTTTGAAAGGTTAGCCGACATCACAGCCAGGAATTCCGCCACTTGGGTCCTGGTGTAGGGCTTTACGGAGGAGAGGCGCGTAAGGACGCCCCGGAGTTCGGCGGCCTCGATTGCCGCGTAGGCCGGGTGGCCTAGCTCAACGGCCAGCTGGGACTGGGCGGATGCGGGCAGGAGGGGGAAGGAAAGGGAGAAAATGGACAGGATCAACAGGATGAAGATTGGGTTTTTCACGAGGGAAAGATTAGCACCGTGGCATGCCTAGAGGCAAGGCGGCAAGCAAGGGGGTATCAGGATGGGCAGGGGAAGATGATATGGGCGAGGGTTACGGAATGGAGGGGAGGTTCGGCGGCAAACACCGCGGCAGGGAGGGAGGGAGATGTCGCGTCATCCAGGAGGTGGGAAAAGACGAACATGGTGGAGTTTTGGGAGGCTAGGAGGCTGCGGCGCTTGGCTTTGGGGTTTTTTACGAATTCGAGGCCGTGACGCTCGCAGGAGTATTCGAAGAGGAAGTCAAGCTCCGCGGGGCCTTCGAGGACCAGGGTGGAAAAGTTTCTG
>VKGY01000015.1:0-4205 GCA_008080685.1 Spirochaetota bacterium | reverse complement strand
ACCCCGGTACAGCGAAGCGCTTTTGGCGGCCCGGGAAAAATAGGCTAGGGAGCGGCGCAGGATTTCGTCCAAACCCTGGGGGGTGAGGATGTAGCCAAGGCTGCGTCGAGACAGGTGGCTGAGCTTGACCCAGCCTCTCTCCACAAACCGGCGGAGAAGGACGTTGGTCATGCCCAGGGACAGGCCGGCCTTGCCGGCAAGTTCCCGCTGGGAGAGGGTAGCATTGTCCTCCTGGGTGGAGTAGATGGTTTCCAAGAGGTTAAATTCAGCGTCGGACATAATTTCCTTTGGCGCGGGGGCTGTTCGAGCGAAGGGTACGCGTACAATCCTCCCCGTTGAAAATTTTCGCACAGCCTTAAGCATGATGCTGGGAGTATTCCACATTCGCATAGAGACCTTCATTATTCTTGACAATGAGGTCGTTATGCCAACCGGTTCTATCGGGTATGGGCATCATGAACGTAATGTGATGTTCAGCAAGAAACTGTATATTCGCCGCTGAGTAAAAGCCTCGATCCATAATGAGCGAGAATTCATCTCAGCAAGGCCATATTGATTTGTTTCAAGGTTTCGCCATCGCGATTGTAGCCATACTCAAACAGCTCATCATCTTGGCAATAGCTCGCTGATGCGTGGAGCCTCCAATTCAAGCGATCCCCATCTTCGCTGCTCCAACCATGTTCCAGCTTACGAGAGTGGCTGTCCGGTACAGAGGGAATAGAAAGCCAAGGCAAGAAATTGTTGTGCAGTGTCTTTATCAAATGCCTTGGTGAGCAGCCTCTGTACTCCAAGCTGTCGCTCCATCTGCTGCAGTACTAAATGCTCCCCTACCAGCGTGGTACTACTTTACGAAGGACCTGCGAGTAAGGATGTCGTTGTTTCTTGGGCACGATTCTTGATGGCACTCTTGCCCGCTAGGGTGTAGCGATGCCGCATTTGTTTTATTTATGGAATTTTACCGTGATTCTGCCATTGCAATTTATATACTTTTTTTAAAAGCCCGAACTACTATTGCTCTAAAATCCAATTCCCCTTTTCGAAATCCGTTTCGGAACTCAGATGTTCCTCAAGTACGAGCGGACTTGAATTTTGAATAATTCCTGGCTGTAACGCGCTTTCTTTTCTTTTTTCTCAAAAAGCTTGTCAAATTCGGCGACCGCTTCGTGGTCAAGCTGGAAAACATCGCTTTGCCTCAATTTCCAGCTCTTATTCCCGAAAAATTCGGGTTGAAGTTCCAGAATGAGCAACCCCAGGGGGTACTCTCCGTTCATGTCACTTACCCGGCAATCGATGCCATGCTTGAAACCATGCTTGCAGTAGTTGTGGGGATCTCCATATATGGCTATGGCCGGAAGGTTCATTTCCTTCACCTTCAATTTTGTCTTTTCAATCAATGCCGAGCCCACGCCTTTTCTTTGAAAATCCGGATGAACGCACAGGGGTCCGAAGGATGCGATTTCCACCCTCTCATTGTCATCGCCTAGGAGTTGGGACTTGGTGTACATAATTGAGGCGACGATTCTGCCGTCGATTTCCGCGACGTAATCCAATTCCTTGATAAAGTCTTTATGATCCCGCAGGATATGGGTCAGATAGTGTTCGTCGCATCCCGGAACGTACAAATTCCAGAAGGCCTCCCGCGTCACCTTCTCCACTTCCAGGTAGTCGTCCTTTGTCTCCAATCGAATGTTGATGTCCATGGTTTTCCTTCAGCAAGCGCGCCTATTTCCCCGTTTTTTGTACTCCATACTCATGGATCTGTCGCCTTCCTTCAGTTCCTCAGGCATCTGCTAGATCCTCTTGGCATTTATGCTTTCCCTTTTCACGCAGTAAATCCATCCCAAATCGTCGTTCCTCTAATACCAAGGGCGTTTTGCAAACGAATCGAACAATCCGCTATCCATCTTTTATCGTAGTGCCCTCTCGCAGGCCGCGTATTCTCCCGAATCAATACTTCACGCGCCTCGAGACCCAGTCGGACGGTTTTCATCCACCACAGCCTTGGCTTTTTAATATCTATTTTCCACTCTTGCCTGCAGCCGAAGGCGGTAGGAAGCTCTGTGTTCAAACGCAGGAAGTGAGTTCTGGAACCTTTCTTTCCATGCCTACTGTATCTTTTTCCACATCCAGATATCCGGTTTCTTCAATCCGTTCGCATTCGGTATGACACCCACGATCGCATACCCGCACTTCTGATAGAATTCGTAGGGATGTTTGTTCTTGTTCCTTATGTCCCGAATCTCTCCAAATATATTTTTTCCATCCAATTCCTTGTCCGAAAGGCTGGTTTTATCCATCTCATCGTCAGTTCCCAACACAATACCTTCCAATCCCAGTGCTTTCGCCCTCCGCTCCAACTCACCCAACAACCTTCTTCCAAAACCTTTTCCCTGTTGTTTAGTCTCCACCACCAGAGGATGCAGCTCCCATGTCTTGTCGTACATGGGCCGCAATCCGATCCAGCCGACCATCTTCCCATCATCGCATAGGCCGATGCAAACATTGGGTTCCTTTGTACACTCGTCCACTTCCTCCATCGCTTTTGCGATGGTCGGCCAGGCACTGCTGCCCTTATCCATGAATGTATTCATCAACAACCGCGCGGCTTGGAGATGCATTTCATTCGATTCCGCGATATCGACAACCTCGTACACCGACTTCATTCCTTTGGATGTGGGACTATAGGGAGCATAAAAAGCTACACAATTTATTTCTATGTATACGTTTACTAAGCGTTCTTGCTACTACTAACTGTTCAAAACCAGTTGAGAATCACCGACAATCCGTTGATCTTTTTCTTCATGTCGGTGATTCCGGCCACAATATTGATCGGTCGATTGCGTTTCAAGTACATCCTATTCTCCTCGTTTCAAAAGATAGGATTAAGATTTCTAGCTTCCCGTCACGATGGGGAGGATTGGACGTTTACAGCGCAGGGATAGGGCGAATTTGAATAAAAGAATCAGCGAAGCGAATCCCAGGCACAGGAGAGGAAGGGCGAATCCAAGGGCAATCCGGCTTGCGACGATAAAAATTAAGGCAAGGCCTAGGTTGACGGAGTAGACAATGCGCAATATGGCGTTGGCCGAGAACCCGGCGTCGAAGAGAAGGTGGTGGAAGTGGAAGCGGTCCGGGGAGGTGATGCTGATCCGAGCCTTGAGACGGCGGTAGATGGCGCGCAAGGTGTCGAAGATGGGGATGCCAAGGATGAGGACTGCGGGGACGACGCCGATTTCCATAGCCCCAGCAGTTCCAGAATTTTTAAGGAGGGGCAAAAGGGAAAGTGAAAAGCCCAGGAAGAGGCTGCCTGAGTCACCCATGAAGAGCTTGGCCTTGGGAGCGGGAAAATTGAAGAATAGGAATCCCGCCACCGCCCCAGCCACGGCGAAGCTCACGAAGGAGGGGAACCACTGGCCGGCCATCTCATAGCAGATGCCATAGCAGAGGGCTACGATGCAGGAGATGCCGCCCGCCAGGCCGTCGAGTCCATCGATGAGGTTGATGGCGTTGGTGACGCCTACGATCCAACCCAGGGTGACGATGTAGGAGAGCCAGGCCAGGGGGCCGGAGAGGAGGTCAGGAGAAAAGAAGAGGGCGATGAACCTGAATCCCCCCGCCACCACAAGGAGGGCGGCAACGATCTGGGCTGCCAGCTTATATCGGGCCGACATGCCCTTGAGATCGTCGTAGAGGCCTGTGAAATGCACGACTACGGCGCCCAGGAGGGGTAAGAGGTAGCTTTCATCCACCAGGGAGAGCTTTTTCCCGGCGAAGAGGAGGGCTACGAGGAAGGCGTAGAAGATTCCCACGCCGCCCAGCCTGGGGACCAGGCCGGTGTGGATTTTCCTTGCCTCCGTGCGGTCGTAGAGCTTGTTCCTGCGAGCCATGCCCAGGATGGCGGGCATGCTGCAGGCCGAGAGTACTGCCGAAACCACGAGGGATTCGATGTGCATGGGTTCCTTCTCCATTACGGAGCGAGGCTTATCACCACGGCGACGATGGATAGGGCGGTGGATAGCACGCTCGCAATTTTTAATAGTTTGTACATGAGGGAATTTGTTTCAGCGAAGATGGTGTCCTCGGGCATGATGATCCTCTCCGCGGAGGGTACTTTTTTCGAATTGACGTCGTAGATGATCACTTTGTCCCTGACGTTCCTGTCGGGATCGAAGCCGCCTGCAAGGCCTACGTAGTATTCCCAGCTT